>NZ_VATM01000014.1:0-40420 GCF_005781075.1 Escherichia sp. E2562
ACCAGTTTGTGGATGCGTAATATTGGCGGACATAATCGCTTTAAAGATCGTTCGGATGAATTGAGCACTCAGAGCAACCGTTATGTTCTGCAACTGGGTGGTGATCTCGCACAATGGAGCAGTAATGACCTTGATCGCTGGCATCTCGGCTTAATGGCTGGCTATGCCAACAGCAAGAGTCACACGCATTCCAGCCTGACCGGGTACAGCTCACGTGGGCAAATCGACGGCTACAGTGTGGGCGTGTATGGCACCTGGTACGCTAACGAAGCAGACAAAACAGGGACTTATGTTGACAGCTGGTTGCTCTATAACTGGTTTGATAACACCGTCTCCGGCGAGTATCTGCCCAGTGAAAAGTATCACTCTGACGGCATCACCGCCGCCATTGAAGCGGGTTATACCTTCCGTCTCGGTGAAAGCGCTGATGCGCGTACCAGCTACTGGTTGCAGCCCAAAATGCAACTGACGTGGATGGATGTGAAGGCAGACAATCATACGGAAGACAATGGCACGCTGGTTGAGGACAGCACCGAAGGCAACCTGCAAACGCGTCTGGGGGTGAAAGCGTATCTGCAGGGTCATAATGCTATTGATGATCATAAAGAGCGTTCTTTCCAGCCTTTCGTGGAAGCCAACTGGATTTATAACTCACGCAATTACAGCGTGAAGATGGATGGCATCGGCGATGAGATCATCGGCGCGCGTAACGCAGGCGAGTTAAAAGTCGGGGTGGAAGGTCAGATTACTCCGCGTCTGCAACTGTGGGGCAACGTCGCCCAGCAGTTGGGCGACAATGGTTACAGTGATACCCAGGGAATGCTGGGCGTGAAATATCTCTTCTGATACCCCTTTGCCACCTGTCACAGTACGGGTGGCACTCTCTTAGATCGACAACCTTTGTGATCGCGCTCGCATTCAGTCATTTTTACTATAAATATGATGAAGTTAATTCAGCTTATTTATGGGTGAAATCACTATGGACCCCTTGCACGCCGTTTACCTGACCGTCGGACTGTTCGTCATCACCTTTTTTAATCCGGGGGCAAATCTCTTTGTCGTGGTACAAACCAGCCTGGCCTCAGGCCGTCGTGCAGGTGTACTCACCGGGCTTGGCGTGGCGCTTGGCGATGCCATCTATTCCGGGTTGGGATTGTTTGGGATGGCGACGCTCATTACCCAGTGTGAAGAGATTTTCTCACTCATTAAAATCGTCGGCGGCGCTTATCTTTTATGGTTTGCCTGGAACAGTATGCGCCGACAATCAACACCACAGATGAGCGCATTACAGCAGCCGCTTAATGCTCCCTGGTATGTATTTTTCCGCCGTGGACTCATTACCGATCTTTCTAATCCACAAACAGTTTTATTTTTTATCAGTATCTTCTCAGTGACGTTAAGCGCAGAAACGCCGACCTGGGCGCGGTTTATGGCCTGGGCGGGGATTGTGCTCGCATCTATTATCTGGCGTGTATTTCTTAGTCAGGCGTTTTCTTTACCCGCCGTGCGTCGTGCATACGGGCGTATGCAGCGCGTTGCCAGTCGGGTTATTGGTGCGATTATTGGTGTCTTTGCGCTACGGCTGATTTATGAAGGAGTGACACATCGGTGAGCTGATAATTGTAACCAACCCAATTGAGAAATTGGACCGCCATCGAGGCCTCGAACCCCGTACCATACAACAATCCTGGTTGTCGTCTGCTCTTCCTGATGAGCTAATGGCGGTTTTTTGATACGAACCTTACAGCATATTTCCTGTCAGGCCCTGGTGCGATGCATAAGATACAGAAACTGCCCTACGCGAACATGACGGAATTATGATTTTTTTCATATGAATGTCAACTTATACATTCACAAAATATCTTTGTTGTTCATTAATAAAGCAATAGCAAATCCCTGTCGATTTACTCGCCCATGGCATTCCCTACGCCAGGGGAGTACCCGCCAGCACTGCTTCAAAATCTGCGGCGGTCAGATCGGTTGCCCCTTTGAGCATATCTCTCGCCAATGCCCGGCGTCGGTTCAGTAATTCATCCAGCGTTTCTTCAAAAGTCATTAACTGAGTATCACGCACCGTCGGATAATAGACGTAAACATCTTTCTGCTGCCCGATACGGTATGCCCGATCGGTCGCCTGATCTTCCTTCGCCGGATTCCAGCAACGGGTAAAGTGGATGACATGATTTGCTTTCTGGACATTGACGCCAAACCCAACCGCGATGGTGGATAAAATAATGATGTTAAAACCGGGCGTTGATTGAAATGCATCGATCAGACTCTGACGATTTTGATCGCTGCCAGATTTGGTGCTGGTATCACCATTAATAATAAAAGGCTTAAAGCCAAAATGCTGCACAATCAGATGTTGCAGTTCTCGTTGAATATCGCGCAGTTCCGTAAAAATAATCACTTTGTCATCAGATGACTGGCGAATGGCGTTTAATGTCTCCAGCAGCCATTTTACTTTCGGAGCATCGTTCCGTAAGCGCAAATCTGCACTTACGGAATAAGGCCATGCGCAAATAAGTTTCAGGCGATGCAGTAACCCCAGCATACCTGAGCCTCGTTGATCCAGCCCTTCGCTGATCTCCTGTTGGTTTCGCCAGCTTGCAACCGAGTGGGTATAGAGCTCCCGTTGCAATGGCAGCATATTCAACTGTTTACAGCGTTGATCTTCAATCTTTTCCGGCAGGTCTTTCGCCACTTCTTCTTTGGTGCGGCGCAGCGTCTGCGGTTCAATTAATTTACGTAGCGATTCGAGGACAGCATTATCATTCTGTTGCTCAATTGGGCGTAAATAATCTTTACCAAAATTGTTTAAAGCCCCCAACAACCCCGGTTGAACGAAGTCAAATAAACACCACAGATCAACAAGGGTATTTTCGACCGGAGTTCCGGTACATGCGACTTTAAATTGTGCCTGAATGGCTTTTGCCGATTGGGTAATTAATGCCGCCGGATTTTTAATTTTCTGCGCTTCGTCGCACACCATTATGGACCAGGGCTGGCGAGCCAGGGAAAATTCCTGATCGCGTAACGTCTCATAGGTGGTAAGAACAATATGCGCGTCCCCCACCCAGTCACTTTGTAGTAAGTTCTTAATCCCCTTACTTTTAAGCGCCTGAGGGATGCTCTCTTTCGCGCATTTCTTAGCCTTAAGTTCATTACCGTAGAGTTTTAAAATCGACACCTGCTCGCGCAGGAAGAAATTCCCAACCTCGCGCTCCCAGTTATCGAGTAGCGACACCGGAGCAACAATCAGCGAAGGAGGCGCATCCGGGAAACGTTCACGATGCCAGATGAGAAAAGTTAGAATCTGTAAGGTTTTACCCAGCCCCATATCGTCTGCGAGTAAACATCCCGCCGTCTCTATTGGCGACTTTAGATACAACTGCTGGAGCCACGCTACCCCTTTACGCTGGTGTTCACGTAGCTGAATGGACGTTTTGAGGATCATCGGCAGTTCGACTTCTGCCTGATGTGCGCCGAGCAAGGAATCCCGCCGTTGTTTAACATACAGCGCCTGCTCGATATTTTGTTCTATCAGCAGAACGGCACGACTGACCGGTTCACTACTTACGCCATCATTTATTTCACCGTCGATTTTCTTTTTCCATTTATCGTGGAAAATTTCTGCTTCTTCACGGGGCAAAAGGTTGTCGTTCCAGGGCATGGCGACTTCCGACGCATCCGTGGCTTTTGCCTCTTCCAGCCGCTCTTCCAGTTCCTGAAAATGTTGATGATTATCGAGATCCCAGCCAGAGAACATGGCCTCGCACATCTCTTGCGCAAGGTTCTCCGGAAGCCATTTTTCACTTTCACTTTTGACCAGATAAGGCGAACTTATTTTTTCAAATTCACCGATCCCGATAACCCGGTCGCTGTATTTGTTCAGATCGAGGACGTGGGTAAAATTCATTCCCGCCGCCTGGTGCTGCCAGTTTTCAAGCAACGCCTGATAACCTTGCAGTTCTTCCTGGCTGAATCTGGAAAGCTCCAGATCGTAACCCTGCCAGACTCCGGCGGGCAGTTGTGCCGCTAACTTTTGCTCCAATTCAGAGAGCAACGCCGCCAGTTCACCTGGACGTTTAAAGATATAGGTTTCATCCGCCACAGATTGCTCAGTTCTGGGGCTGAGAAGAAGCGTTACCGCCGCAATTTGCCTGTTTTCATCAATCTGCGGCTCCAGACGGAAATCATAAAAGTAAATCCCGGCGTCCTGCAAATTCTGCTCATAAACGTCAGGATCGAGCACCTGGCTCGCCTCTTCACCAATCCAGGTGTAGGGGTTGCGAACAAATGAGAGCGCATCATCCCCCGCCACGCGACGTCCCGTAATAGCGTGCACGGAGGTCAAGACGTCTTTGACTTCAGGGGAAAGAATGACATGGTTTAAGACACCGTCGTCCCCTAAAACACGGTAACGATCCTGTACCTGTTGCGTACGGTCAAAACTCTGTAACCAGTTGGCAGGCTGCTCATCAAAAACAGGTTCAATTTCCAGTACCGGAGTATCCACCACCAGCGATTTTCGCAGTTTTAACTGCAACGATTCCGGCCTGATGACGATCGTTTTCGCGAGATAGTCATCCAGTTTTGCCCCTGCTTTTTTGGCCTGCCGCCGTATTTTGGCCCAACGGGTTTGGTTGACCGTTTCGCCCGGCGTCTGTCGCTGCTGCAATCTGAGTTGGTGTAGTGCGTCCAGAAGCTGCCAGTTCTCTTCACTTAACACAAAGGTGCCTTCCGCAGAGGAAAAGCTGGCTCCTGTGCTGGTTATCTCAACGGGGCGATAGTCATCAGGTAGGGTCCATTTATCAATGAAAACGCGAAAAGTGTCATCGCTAATGCTTCCTGTTGCAGCAAGATGAGCCGTCAGATTGCGCTGTGGGGGGAAAGCAAAAATCGCCAGACTGCTGGCATAGTCGTCATTTTTCCGGATGTGATAAAAATCATCCCAGCTAAGAAACCAGCAATCAGACCAGTGTGAAACATAATCTTCCTCATGAAGCTGTTCCAGGCATGAGGCGACAGGCCAGTTATCTTCGCTATCGGCAAGACTAAAGGGGAAAGCAAACCCCTCTTCTTTCATTACATACAGCGGCACAAATGAAGCAGGTAGTGAAGTATTCTCTTTAATAAATTTACCCAACAATTTTTTAAACACTATTTGCTCCAGTAAGTAAATTTACCCAGCACAGGTTTAAACCCAAGGCTGAGTAATTTTTGCGCCGCTTCATGGTCTGGTTCATTGAAATGAATATGGATTGCGCCCCCAAGCCCTCGTTTATCCATCACTTTGCAATCGACCGAACGAATAATCTCCCGGATTTGTTGTTCCCGGTCGGGGAGACCTTTTTTGGCTTTTAACGAGGAGGCGATGATTTTGATTTGCTCTTCCCGGTCTGACTTTGCATCACTGACTTCACGTTCAGGTAACGATGCAGGCACTGACCGACTCATGGTCTTTGAGGCATTGAAACGGGAGATATCCAAAGTGACAGAAGACTGATTTATATCTTCCGCAACGTAATCAATACCCAGCTTACGAAGTTCTTCGTCATATCGGCTCATCCACCCCTCAATTCGGTTGAGTGAGTAGAGAAATACCGGCGATAAATGCGGTAAACGCAACCGGACTTTACGGCGGTTATTCCGCTTATCTTTCAGATCATAATCAATATCAAGAATGCCGGTTTCCGGATTAAAGGGCGCATTCCCCATATGGTAGGCATACATCGCCCCCACTTTCGAAAATTCGACAAACAGATAATCACCAATGCGCATAATCATGGCGTTGTTATCGCGTGAACCAGAACCTTGCAGGCGGCTTAATCGCCCTGCGTTTTTCGCCCTGAATTCAACATAATCGACATCTTTGGATCGCAGCGCATCTTCGCCCAGCACAATGCGCGTATAGCTCATTTGGTTGGCAAAACGTAGCCAGTAGAACAGGCGCGCATGGTCAACATCCCGATTACCTTTCAGCAATTCAAAGAACAGTTTCAGATCGTCTTTGGCGAACCAGCCTTGCACCATCAGTAATACGGGATTTTCAACGTGAACCTGCCAGCTTTTATTACGGCTGGTTAACTGCGGATTTCCCCAATATTCCAGGGCCAATTGCTTGAGTTCGAAATGTGTTTGATGTTTAAAAGCCGACTGATAATAACGGGTCAGAGTGGCTGCCAGAATATTATCTTTAAACCGCGTAAGCTGGCGGCTCAAGGCGATAATAGAATGAATTTTCTGCTGAAAATCATCGTCAGTCAGGCAAAAAATCTCATTGACCAGGTGGTTAACAATTTTGCGCCATAACCAGCTGGTTTGCGGAATTTGTGCGACTTTCTCCAGCACCGAAATATCCGTGATATCTCCACGCCCAAGCTGTTGTCCGAGAAGAAAACCTGCATTATCGGTAAAAATATCGCTATAGGTGTCAATGACCGACATCCAGGACATCTGACGCGGCGCACTCTCTTTTAGCTGTTGAAACCCGCGAGCAATCTGCGTGCGTAGCTGAAGCCACTGCGGATTCTTTTCCGGTGTATCGCTGGAATGACCAAAGTAGCTGGTACATAACGCCAGCCATTCGCGGCGTGTTAACCGCTGCTGCGCAATTTTTTGTTCAATTTCAGCGATAATCCTCGCGAAGTTTTTTGCATCATCAATCAATGCAATTTCAAACAGATCGCCTTCAGCCACGTCATTAAGACCAAAAAAAATCATCTTCCACTCGAAGGGCTTTGGCGTATCCCCCGCACGCAGCCGGGCAATGGCCTGTCGGCGTTTCTCCAGAGGGGGAACCATCTGCACCGCGCGAGCATCTACCTTCCTCTCTAGTTGCGCGATAACGCGCTGAAGATAGTGAAAAGCATGACTTACCGTCGGCTGCAAGTTCTGCTCCCGATAGGGCAGCAAACGGGTTTTCAGTTTTTCAATAGCGCAAGTCATTGCATGGCTCCCAACTGACAGGTTTCCTGACTAATGCCAGGAACAACATCCATGCTTTCGTCGTGCTTTTTGTCTTTCAGACCAAAGAATTGCATCCGCAGTTCTACGCGACGGCTGGCTTCTTTGCTCTCTTTCGCATTGTTAAACGAAACCCCACCCGCCAGAAATAATTTGCGGATCTGAACCTGTTGTTCCGAGGTTATTTTTTGCTGTAGCGCGCTTCTACTATCCAGCAGACTGCACATCACCCATTCCGAGCGTTGCAACGAAAGGTGCAGGTTATAGAGATAAGAACCGTCAGTATCCGTAAAACCTTCTATAACAATTTGCTTAAACCATTTTTTGCCTTCATCGCTATTTGCCGCTTCCAGCACTAACGGCACCACATCCTGTAGCGCCTGTAATCCTTCGGCGTTAAGCGCAAAGCGATTGTGCTCAAAACGCCCTGCTTCACCAAAGCTGATACGGTTGTCATGGCAGTCAACCTGAATCGTCTTGTTGAGATTCTTTGCCTGAAGCTCAAGTTTTTCACACAGGCGAGCAATATCATGCCCGCGCGATTTCTCCCCCGCTTCCGCCTGCTGGATCCGCTGCGTAACAGAGCTAAGTGACGCCACCATCACCACCAGAAACAGCACCATCATGGCGGTCATCAGGTCTGCATAGGAGATCCAGAAGGGTTTTTCCGCTTCATCGCTGCGCCGTTGCCTGCCATTAAATACCCGGTTAAACATCAGCCTGTTCCTTACGCGCGACGATGACGGAGTACTGTTTCCAGCGTATCCACGCTTTCACCAATAATCTCAACCGAAGAACTTAAGGCTCCCGCGGCTTTAGTCAGCTGCGTATCCATCTCCTGCAGTGAACGATTCAGGCCGTTTTCCACCCCGGTCGTAAAGGATTCAAAACTGGTTCCCATCACCTCGGCAATGTTATGCAGGAACTCCTGAGCCTCACGGTTATATTGTTGCAGGCGTTCCGAATACGCTTTCAGATCATCAACAAAACGGCTGCGGGATGATTGTTCATCATGGCTACGGTTAATCAGCGTTTCGAGTGCCGTTATGGCATTCGCCACGACTTCACGGGTATTACGATAATCGGCAATCAATGCCCCCAACTCCGCGCTGGCACTGGAAAGCGTGCGTCCCGCCTGTTGCGTGCCATTGAGCACCTCAGCAGTTAACTGATTAGCCTCAGCAACACGATCGCCCGCAGCTTCAAAGCGGTCGGCAGCCACGCGCATTTTATCGGCTCCTGTTTGTATCTCTTCCAGATGGCGCGTGGTGTTTTGCGCCATCTGTTGCAGCAGATCGCCAGAAGCAGATTGCTGTTCACGCAGCATCTGCATCAGCGACTCAACCTGACTTTCAAGCTGACCAATGATTCGCTGCGCTTCCTGTTGTAACGCACTCTGCGCCGATTGCTGTTGCTGACTGAGCGACTTCTGACCTTCTTCCAGTTGCCCAAACAGGTTGCCAAGTTGGCTACCCAGGTGATCGATACCGCTGGTCATTTTCTCTCGCAGGGCATCCTGACCGGAATGCATGGTTTGCTGTAACGACGCCATAAACTGTTGTTGTTGCTCAGCCGCCGCCTGCTCACGCGCTTCGCTACGTGCCAGAAGCTGCTGAGTTTCTTCATGCAACACGCGTTGCCCCTGTTCCTGAGTCTGGCTCATCTGTTTTTGCCCAGACTCCAGTTGGCTGAATACACCCGCCAGGTTTTGCGTCAGCGTTTCGACACCTTTGCTCATATTGCCTATCAGCAAATTTTGCGCCTGGTTTTGCTGCTGATTAAGTTGCTGCTGACCATTTTCCAGTTGTGCAAAGAGCGTCGCCATATGGCTGCCAAGCGTATCCACGGAAGCCGCCATTTTCTCCATGGTTTCATTTTGCCCGTGCTGAACACTGGACTGGATAGCCTCAATAAACGCGCGCATCTGTTCCGCCATCGCTTTTTCACGCGCTTCGCTGTCGGCAAAGATTTTTTCCAGTTGTTGCGCCATCCGTTCGCCCGCGCCCTCACCTTCTGCGCCAATACGGGCAACGGATTCCTGCAAGCTGCGCAGCATCTCATTCATCCCAGCCTGCATCTCCTGCTGACCGCTTTTCATTTCGCTTAACAGTTGAGAGATCAGTTGCGCGCTGCCCTGACGTGAGTCATCCCCGGCCTGACGCATATCCTGCAACAACGTTGAGAAGCCGCTTTGCATAGACTGAATGGCTTCCACAGAACGCCCCATCATCTCCTGCATGGTGGTGAATTGCTGACCAAAGGTGTTATCCATTTTGCTCATAAAGGCGGTCAGGACGTTCTCCAGCATCGACTGCACACGATGGCTCTGGTCACCGGAGGCGGTTTGCACCACACCAGCAATTTTATCCAGCGGATTTTTCAGACTGGTTTCGATAGCACCACTGACCTGTTCAGCAAACTGTTGGCCTGACTCGCGGTATGTTGTTGATAATGTCTCTGCCAGCTTTTGATTTTCCCGCACATGGCTATCCACCAGGTTTTGCAGCATTTCACGCAGGTCAGTGACCAGACCATCCTTAAGTTGCCGCGCATGGGTGGTGTTTTCTTTAGTACTGGAAAGAAGTTGCGAAAGGTAATCTTCACCGACGCCGCCCTCAAAAAGCTGGTCAATGCTGGCGGTAAGAAGTTCCAGGTTTTTATAGCATTGCGCCAGTCGCCACTTTTCAAACATGGTGACCAGAATGGAGAACGTAATAGCAAACGCCGAACCTAAGAACGCATACAGAACGTCGCGTAAAAGGTTAGCGACGCTGGCGCTGACCTGCTCTGGCGTGCTGGGGTCAAAATGGTGCAAACCAATCATCAGTCCCGAAAAGGTGCCGATGATCCCAATTCCGGTCAGGATGCCAGGGAGATGTTTAAACGCTTCCGTATAGAGAGGAATTTCGACTAATAACGGTTCCGTAAACCATGCTGACGACGGAGCCGTTGAGCGGATGGCGCTAATTTTTTTTTGCCCGCTGTTTTCGTCAAACTCAAACTGACGATGTAGAGACTCTTTAAATTCGCGCCAGGGATGCGCAAAAAATTTATCAGAGAATAACGCGTCTAATTTTTCGAGTTGTTGTGCCGGTTTTTCATTGCCAATTTGCCGAATTGCTTTCGCTTTTTGTTTAAAGCGCGCTGAAACCCTAAATGAAGGAATAGCGTAACGGACAATGAAACCCAACAACAAAACCCCAACCACAATAGCGACATAAATCGGCACATTTTCTGGATTAACAGAGGTTAACGTGTCGAGGAACGAAGTCAGCGAAAACATCTAAATACCTTGAGTGAAGGAAAAGAAATTTGCAGGGCAGAACATCACCAGCAAGGAAAAAAATCGCCTGCTCATTATAGGAAAAGTCTCGATTTTTACATCAATAAAACGTTATATATCTCACAAAAACATTGATCACACGCATACGTAAGAAATTTAAACTGCTTGGTGAAAATAATTCACAGAATTTATGCTTTATGGCACAAAGATTGGGGATTTTATTTTTTTCACCGCCAGACTTACGTATGAAACTTTTTCGTAGGGCGCGCTGCTTCTAATAACGTCCAGTCACTATTCAACGAGACAATTAAATGAGTGAGATTGACATTAAGGGCGACGAAACGCTGGTTGCTCTGCTACTGAATGCCGACAAAAACGATATCGATCTGCTGATTGATTACATTACCCCAGACGGAAAATTTAATTTTTCCCAGTCTGACCGCGTTAAAAAGGCCTTGCGCGATGGTAAAAATAGCGAAGCTGTTGATGAGGAAACATTGCGTTTGCTGATTCGCGAACTGCAACATTTTGGCGGTAACACCGTAATGAATCTGTTCCGACGCAATGGCGTTAGCTATAGCGAAATTGTTGACGATGTCGCCAGCCATCTGAAAATTAAAGTCGCGAAAAATGCCCCGGTAAAAGAAAAAGAATCACTGATTATCGATGCCGTTTTCGCGTCATCCTGGAACAAAATGTCAGATGACGATCGCCGTCAGCTTCTCCGTGATATGGGAATTAACACCAGTATTAGCCTGGATAAGTTGTCACGTATGGAGCTGCCACTTTTGCAACGTGCGGCAATGGTAGCAAGCGGTCTGGCGCAGATCGCCACGGGGAAGGCACTCCCGCTAATTGCGGGTCTGGGGATAGGTCGCGTGTTGGGCGTTCTCACCGGTCCTGTCGGGTTAGCCCTCACCGGTTTATATACCGCTTATGATATTTCCAACCCGGCGTTCCGAATCACCTTGCCCTGTGTAGTGCAAATTGCCTGGATTCGCTTAAAAAATTCCCGCCATC
Source organism: Escherichia sp. E2562 (assembly GCF_005781075.1). Taxonomy (NCBI): domain Bacteria; kingdom Pseudomonadati; phylum Pseudomonadota; class Gammaproteobacteria; order Enterobacterales; family Enterobacteriaceae; genus Escherichia; species Escherichia sp. E2562. Next base: position 11,273 of record NZ_VATM01000014.1, read on the forward strand.
ACCGTCTGAGCGAATCGGTATCATCAACGGCAATGTCAACCGCAAACTATGACAATCGCTGGGTGTTTGAAAATGAAAAGTCGCAGCACGTTTTAACTGTATCGTCTATCGCTTTAAATGAAATTACCCACCCCGACACTCTGGTACGGCATGACATTACTGAAATTTCACGGTTAGGCCCACTCTTACAGACGCTTCCTTCGCTCGCCACCGCCGCCCATATCGCCAGTCATCACTATATGGAAGTCATTATTGATGGCGCACTGGCGAAAGTGAAAGATAGCTCGGGATATCGTGGCTTCAGTCTCGGGGAAAAAGGAATTAAAGCGCACGCAGTTTTGCTGAACCCTGACAAACTGAATCAATTAGTCAACGCCAGCATATTACTGAATGTCGCTTCGGCGATACTGGCACAAAAACATCTGGCAGATATCAGCAATAAACTGACGCAGATAATTGAAAGTATTCGGGAGATTTCTGCGTTCCAGAACAATGCCCGCAAATCTGAAATTGTCGGCGCTATTCAGTATTTACAGCAAATCACGCCTGTCGTCATTGAGGGGCAATCTTCGCCAGAAATACGGCAAATACTTGAAGCTATCGAAAAGGATTTTTCAACACTCCAGGATCATCTGCTGACGGATATTGCCTTTGCTGGCGAGAAGGTAGCCTCTATAAATGACGGCAGTTTTTTCAGTAGCGCAACCATCACCAGTAAAATTCAGGCGCAACAAAAAATTATTGAAGAACGGACGATGGAGTGGGATTTAGCGATGAGAGTACGCGGGCAAGCATTACATCTGGTCAGCCATAGTGAGGGTCAGACGATGCTGGTAGAACGCCGTCAGCAGGCTATAGAACATCATTATGCGCAGTTCGATACGGTTATCAGCAAGGTAGAAAAACAATTACAGTCACGAATTGATAGCATCGGCGCCGTAGCGGAACAGGCGAATACCACCAGCGCCAATAAAGTCATTTTGCGAAAATGGAGCAGTAACCGCTTAATGCCGCAAAAAGTCGCAATTAAGGAAGCCCGCATGGCGTTCGACCAATTCCAGCAAAATATGCTGGACAAGCCGTTGCAGACCAGCCGCATGTTGGTGGAAATGAAAGACGGTAAACCGGTGAAGTGTTATGCGTTGCCGGATGCTTAAGGCAGCTCGTAAGGTTTACTGTGTGGTTAGCGGTGCCACACACAATGTCTCCGGCTCAGGAGAATCAAGGCCAACAACCCCATATCCAAGCAGCCCCACTCCCTGGGGCTTAAATCTCTTACTATTCACCGTTGCAGACATATCAAATGCGTATCAACCTGCCACACTCCCCCACACCAGTTGTCCTTTATGGAACGTTGCCGTTCTCGGCGAAATACGCGCCACCGCCTCGGCAGAACAGGAGGCGTCCACCAGCACAAAGCTGGCATCATCCTGCGCTTTTGGCCACACACGCTCGCCTTTTTCATTCAGCGGCAATACATCACCAGTGGCTAAAAACAGCGAGCGGGATAAATTCTGCTCGTTAGGGCGAATATAGAGCTGTGCGTACAGATTGGCTTTTTCCAGCATGTCGCCCAGGCCGTAAGGCGACCAGTGGTCGATAACGCTGTCGGTGCCGGTCATCACTTTTACGCCTTTGTCGTGGAGCTGTTTGAGCGGCATATGCAACGTGCCAATCGGCACCGTCGAGGCGATAGAAATTTGCTGCGCCACCATCCGGTTCGCCAGTTCATCAACCTGTTGCTCGTTGAGCGTTGCCAGCGCAAAGGCGTGACTGATGGTCAGTTTGCCTTTCAGCTGTGGCGTTTTCTCCACCGTTTCAACCATATAATTGATGGCTGCCACGCCTGCCGGAGTGGTTTCGTGCAGGTGAATATCGACGCCTTTGTCGTAGTCCAGCGCAATCTGGAACATGGTGTCGAGAGATTTTTCCATCGCGCCATCGACACTGGTTGGGTCCAGCCCGCCGACGTAATGCGCGCCTGCCTGCATCGCTTCACGCATTAAGGGTTCCGATTTCGACAGCAGCAAACCGTGCTGCGGGAAGGCGACAATTTCACACTCGAAACCCGCCTGACGTCGTGCCAGCACCGCCTGCAAATTTTGCAGATTTTTCAGGCCGGAAACCGGTTCGATATTGCAGTGGCTGCGGGCAATGGTGGTACCTTTCGACTGCAATAAATCGATCAGTTTTTCCGCCCGCTCTTGGGTGTAGGGTTGCAGTTCCGGCAGCATTTTTTGCTCGAGCTTGATCATGTCCTGGATGGTGGTGCCTGCCGGGCGATTAAGCGAGCGCCACGGCCCGCCGTAAAAGGTTTTGTCGAGATGAATATGCATGTCGCGGGTGGTGGGCAGCATCAGCTTACCGCCAGCGTCATAGTGCGGCAGCGTGGCGTCCGGATGCTGCTTGTTCTCGCGCAGGGCAACAATTTTGCCGTCCTGAATCTCTACGGTCTGGCGCGCCGTGCGGGTCTGCACCGCCACAGCGTTTTCGTAGTCAAAACCGGTTTCCAGCAGCACGTTGTCGAGATAGTAATGCGGGTCAGTGATTTTCATGGTGTTGTTCGCTTCGCAGTTTGTAGTGCCAGAAACCGCCGCATGGGCGAGCGGCACAGAGGTACCAAACAGCGCAGCGGCGGTAACCATCTTACCGCTCTGGCTCAGAAACTCACGGCGGCTATTGTTTTCTTTCATCTTACGTCCTTACGTTTTAAAAATATGGGTGCCCGTTTCACCGCGCAGCGCGGCGGGCAGGCATTCCGGCGTGGTGATAATCACTTCTTTGCCGCCCTGTTCCAGGAATGTCAGGCTGGCGATGATTTTTGGCAACATGCTGCCGGGCGGGAAATGCCCTTCCTGCATATAGCGGGTCATGGTGGCAATATCTACGCGATCCAGCGCCTGCTGCTGCGGCTTGCCAAAGTGAATACACACTTTTTCCACGCCGGTGGTGATCACCAGAATGTCGGCGTGAATTTCGCGAGCCAGTAGTGCGGTGGAGAGATCTTTGTCGATAACCGCGTCCACGCTTTGGTAATCCCCTGCTTCGCTGCGCACCACCGGAATTCCGCCGCCGCCCGCGCCAATTACCACAAAGCCTTGTTGGATCAGCGCCTTAATGGCAGGTGCTTCGACAATACGTTTCGGTTCCGGCGAGGCGACTACGCGGCGATAGCCCCGTCCGGCATCTTCAACAAAACGCCAGTCAGGGTTTGCCTTTTGTAATTCGTCACGCTGGCTGTCACTAAAGAATGCGCCGATGGGCTTGGTGGGATGGGCAAATCCCGGATCGTTTTTATCCACTTCCACCTGAGTCACCACGGTGACGGCTTTTTTCTCACCGTGACGCGCCAGCCGGTTGTTCAGCGCCTGCTGGATCAGATAGCCAATGCCACCTTGCGTATCCGCCACACAGTTTGCCAGCGGCGTTAAGGGCAGCCCTTCGCGCTCGTGGGCAATCTCCGCACGGCGTAAATCCAGCCCGACCTGCGGCCCGTTGCCATGGGTCAGCACAATGTCGTAATCGGAAGCCAGCATTTCCAGCACCGTATCGGCGACGGCTTTCACCGCCTCCGCCTGATGCTCAATCGACTGGCTGGCGTTATCTTTGATAATGCTGTTGCCACCAATGGCAACGACCACAAGTTCTTTCATGTTGTTATGTCCGCTACAGAGGGTGATGGGGTTATGACCAACGCCAGACTGCCTGATGCGCTACGCTTATCAGGCCTACAAATTCTCGTGCCATCCGTAGGCCGGATAAGGCGTTCACGCCACATCCGGCAGTGGTGACAAATGCCTGATGCGCTACGCTTATCAGGCCTACAGATTCTTGCGCCATTCGTAGGCCGGATAAGGCGTTTACGCCGCATCCGGCAATCGTGACAAATGCCTGATGCGCTACGCTTATCAGGCCTACAAATTCTCGTGCCATTTGTAGGCCGGATAAGGCGTTCACGCCGCATCCGGCAGTGGTGACAAATGCCTGATGCGCTACGCTTATCAGGCCTACAAATTCTCGTGCCATCCGTAGGCTGGATAAGGCGTTCACGCCGCATCCGGCAGTGGTGACAAATGCCTGATGCGCTACGCTTATCAGGCCTACAAATTCTCGTGCCATCCGTAGGCCGGATAAGGCGTTCACGCCGCATCCGGCAGTGGTGACAAATGCCTGATGCGACGCTCACGCGTCTTATCAGGCCTACAGATTCTTGCGCCATTCGTAGGCCGGATAAGGCGTTCACGCCGCATCCGGCAGAAGCAACGCGCACTTTACAGTTCAGACGCCGTAACGTTCGCACCAGCCAAGAATGGCTTTCTCGAAGCAGGCGAATGGTGGATGCACAATACCCGCACCAATCATGCCGACGCCCGCATCTTTATGGGCGATGGCGGTGTTGATCACCGGTAGAATGCCGCTGCTACCGACGCGGGTGATGTCGATAGCCGACGGCACGCCCATAAAACCGAGCAGCGGAATGGTGACGTTCGGGTTTTCACCGAGGGTGATTTCACGCATCTGACGGGAGAAATCGATAGCCTCTTCCACCGTGCCGCCCACCAGCGCGACGATTGCGGGCGCGGTCGCCATAGCAAATCCGCCAATGCCGTAGGTTTCGGTGATGGCGCTGTCGCCGATATCCAGCCCTGAATCTTCCGGCTTATAACCGGCAAACATCGGGCCGATCACCTGCTGCGCCGGACCGGTAAACCATTGCCCCGGCAGGCCGCTGACCCGCAGGCCAAACTCGACGCCGTTACGCGCCATGGTGGTCACCACGGTGCTGTATTCGATGCCGTGCGCCGCATCCATCGCCGCTTTACACATCGCCATCCACGTCGGGCCGGAGAAGTAGTCGCTGCTGGCAACAAACTCAAACACTTCGCGCTGTTGCTCCACGGAATAACCTGCCTGAATAATCCCCGGCGTCAGCGCCTGAATCAGCAACGTCGTCCCGGCGTTATTGCGGTTATGGCACTCATCGCCCATATGCAGCGCTTGCGCCAACATTAAGCGCAGATCGATCTCGCCGATAATTTTCATGGCGTCGCGCAGCATTGGCCCCTGCACATCGCGCATCCAGTTGAGGCGGTCAATCACGCTCTGGTCGTTAGCGCCCATGCGCAATATCTTCGCCATCTGCTCGCTCATATTGGTGTAAGCGATGTTGCCGTAGGTTTTGTTTTTTACGATGTGCATAAACATCGAGGCAGAGGTGACGCCCGCCATCGATCCCACGCAGTCATGTTCGTGGCACGGCGAGAAGGTGATCTCCCCGGAAGCCGCCAATTCAGCCGCCTCATCGAGATCTTTCGCCAGCCCTTCGAACACCAGCGCTCCGGTGACCGCGCCTTTCATCGCGCCGCACATTTTTTCCCAGGTAACCGGCGGCCCGGCGTGAAGAATGGTTTTCGGCGTCATGCCCGGCACCACGTTAATCGCCTGATCAAAACCAATCAGCACCGGATGCGACTGGATAATGCGCTCCAGCGCCTGCTGGTTAGCGGCGGCGATTTTGTCCGCCAGCGGCGAATCGGCAATGTTGTCCAGCGCCTGCACCACCTGCATATTGCCCTGCCCCGGCGGCGTCCAGTCGAGTTGGGTCACTTCTACATGCTGCTTTTTCAGGTCATCGCTAAACATGGCGATGCCGACGTTAATAACATTCAACGGTTGGCTAAACAGTGACTGGCTCATCAGGCTTCCTCCCCTTTGCAGATAAATTCACGCGCCAGCAATCCGGTATTGGTGCTGCTGCTCGCCAGAATCACTCCGGCATCAAGCAGCATCTGGCTTTGTTGTTCTAACGATGGCGTATCGAGATCGGTACCCAGCACATAGGCGAGAATGATCAACTCGCGTCCTTCGGCAGCGGCGATCGCTTTCGCTTCTTTGATCGCCTCGATGGTGGAGCCGACCGGATCTTCATGCGATCCAAATCCGAGCACAAAATCCATCACGATCACCGCCACTTCTGGATCGCGCGCCTCTTCGATCAAGCGACTGATGCGGTTGGTGGGGTCAATCATTGGATGCGGCTTGCCGTTGGTGAAGTCGTCATCGCCAAAGTCGAGGAAGGTGTGTTTGATGCTGCGGTTGATATCTTTCAGGCGGAATTCAGGATCGGGCTGAATGTTGCTGTAAACATCGCCATGTTTTTCCATCACCGCGAACATGGTTTCGTCACACAGCGTGCCGCCGCAGAACAGGCCACGAATGTATTTCTGTTGCGGCTTCAGGCGAGCGCGCACGTCAGCAATCAACGGCTGGTTCAGGGTATGCAGGTCGAGATGTTCCTGTTTCACGCCGGAGAGCATCACTGCTTTCAGCGCCGCTTCTTTGCTGCCGCGGGCAAACTGGAGTCCCTGCTCGTCAACCGGCGTTTCGCCACGACCGAGGAAGCAGACCACTACCGACTTGCGGCAGGCGCGCGCACGTTCCAGCACTTTGCGGGCCACCGCAGGCGCTGGCGGTTTGGAGATAAGCACAATGATTTCAGTTTGCGGATCGTTTTCCAGCATCCCGATAGCGTCGAGCATCATCAGGCCGCCGATTTTCTCGCTCAGGTCGCGCCCGCCAGTGCCAATCAGTTGCGAAACGCCGCCGCCAAATTCATGGATACGGACGCTCAGTTCCTGGCTGCCGGTGCCGGATGCGCCAACAATACCGATGTTGCCGCGACGCGCGGCGTTACCAAAACAGAGAGCCGCGCCGTTGATAATCGCCGTGCCGCAGTCTGGCCCCATCATCAGCAGCCCTTTTTCGTGGGCCAGCTGCTTGAGCGCCAGTTCATCTTCAACCGAGACGTTATCGGAAAACAGCATCACGTTAAGGTCGTTTTGCAGCGCCTGACGCGCTTCGCGCGCAGCAAACAGGCCGTTGACCGAAATCACTGCCAGGTTACTTTCCGGGATATGCTTTTTGGCGCTGGCAATCGTGGCGTAACGTGCCTCGTGCGAGCCGCTTTGCGCTTTGGTGTTGAACAACTCTTCAATCTCCACCAGCAACTGCTCGTTGTCCGCGCCCGCTTTGCCGTTGATGACAATCATCAGGTCGCCGTTTTTCGCCTGTTCCAGCTCCGGCGTCAGCAGCCCTAAATTTTTCAGTACGCCTTTGTTCATTTCGGTCGCCATCGCCACAAATGCCTGCTCGACGCCGTCGAGTTTATTTGCACGCGTGGAGATAGACATCAGCGAGACAGAATCAAAATAGGTATTCGGTTTAATGACTATTTTAACTGACATAATTCCCTCCGTAGGTTTGGCTCAGCGCACAACCATCGGCCATGCCATACAGCATGTCGCAGCCGGAACTGGAGCCAATATGTTTAATTTTTTCTATTGCCTGAGTTGCGTTCCCAGGGATGTCATAAATAATGTCGTGTATAAAACGATGAATATTTTCCCGGCAGCGTTGTTGTAATGCGGCTTCCAGCGTTATGGCACTTAATAACGTGGTATTATTTTTGCCGCGTTGCAGACCGAGATAAAATTCCTCTTTGTATTTTTCCGCCGGATGCCCGGATATAAATAAAATAAGCGCCAGTCCTGTTAAATAATCGTCGGCTGATGGCGTAAGGCCAATCCCTAAGCCCATCATACTGGCGACCGCTGAGGCGATATTTTGTTTATCGTTTACTGCCTGAATAACTGCCCGTCGTTTAATATGTAATTCTTTATTTAATGCCTGATAAAACGGATTATCGCCGTGATAATTAAACAGGGTTTCATTTTCCCCCAGGTGCTGATGAATAATGTCGTGCCACTGTTGCCAGGCGATAAGGTGAAAATTCAGAGCGGTCATTTGCAAGGTTGGGGACAGCCAACGCTGACATCGACTCATCTCTATATGAAGATGTTGACCAACCGTAATGCCTTGATCGTCAAACTGAACCTTATCACCATGCCGGAACAGACCATCAAAGTGAGTGAGTGCCAACCGACAACTGTTTGGCGCATTGTCGTACTCTTCACAAAGCAGCGTCAGCAACTGCTGGCGGGCCGGGAGAGCGATATTTACCGCTCTGGCAAAGACCTGTTCTACCTGTCCTTGCCCCCGCTGCGCCAGAAAATCCGCATCCGCAGTTAGCGCCCACACACACCGTCTTTCTGGTGTGTCGATAGCCAGCCTCCCGGTTTATGCGCCTGCGGCAATCAGCAACTGCGCAATCTCTTCAAAACCCCGTTCCCGCGCCAATTCCAGCGGCGTTTTGCCATATTTATCCGTCATGTGCGGACTGGCCCCGTGTTCCAGCAATAGCTGGACAATCGCCTGCTGTTTAATCCCGCCATCGTTAAGCACAATCGCTTCCAGTAGCGGCGTCCAGCCAACATGGTTGGTCTGGTTAACGTTGATATCTGTATGTGCCAAAAGCTCTTTTACAATACTTAAATGGCCTTTTTCACAGGCAGGCGTCAGGCCGACACCGCCAAAACGGGTGACACAATTAAGGTCTGGTTTAGCCGGTAAAATAATTCGTAGCAGCGTTAAATCACCGTTCAGGCAGCTCATTAAAAAAGGATTTAAACATGTCAGGTCTTGTTTATTAATATCCGCCCCGGCATCAATTAATGCCTGAACGCAAGCATATTGCTGATATAAACTTGCCAGCGTAATTGCCGTTTTCCCCTGGCGATCGCAGGTATTAATATCGACACCCAGCGCAAGACAGGTTTTTACTTTATCGATATCGCCCTGTTGTGCAGCCAATAAATAGTCGGCAGGTAGATTTTTTATAGTCATTCACATTCCCCTGGTTTTTGTGGCTGTTTTCGATGAATTGAGAATAGCAACGATAATCTGATAAAAGAACCCGCTTAAATTTAATTCGCCGTATTTCGCCTTTTTGTTGAATGATGTTCAACAATCTTTTCGCAGTGTGCGGTAGTGCAATATTTGTTTCTTTGACCCGATACCCTTTCACTCAATCAGGTTTTATTTCTCTATAGTCTGCACATGTAAGCGCAGCTTTCGTCCATGTCTAACCAGAGGGGAACAAGATGAACGGACTCACTGCAACGGGTATAACCGTCGGTGTTTGTGCAGGGCTTTGGCAGTTAGTGTCTTCACATGTTGGGCTTTCTCAGGGATGGGAATTATTAGGAACGACAGGCTTCGTCGCCTTTTGCAGTTTTTATGCCGCAGGCGGCGGTAAATCGGGGTTTATCAGAAGCCTGGCGGTTAACTATTCCGGGATGGTGTGGGCGTTTTTCGCCGCACTGGCTGCCGGTTGGCTGGCCTCGGTGAGTGGGCTGTCCGCGTTCTGGGCGAGCGTGATTACGACTGTACCCTTCTCGGCGGTGGTGGTCTGGCAAGGGCGTTTCTGGTTACTGTCATTTATTCCCGGTGGCTTTCTCGGCATGACGCTGTTTTTTGCCAGCGGGATGAACTGGACGGTGACGTTACTGGGTTTTCTGGCGGGTAACTGCGTGGGGATAATTTCAGAATATGGTGGACAAAAATTAAGCGAAGCGACGACTAAACGCGACGGGTATTAAAAGTTATTCAAAAATGATTACCCATCTTTAATTGATACCTCTACAGTTATGCTTGGAGAAATTCATAGTAGATAATGGCGGGAATGGTTTAATGAACTCAATTTTTACCGAAGAGAACCTGTTAGCGTTTACTACCGCTGCGCGTTTTGGCAGCTTCAGTAAAGCCGCAGAAGAGTTGGGTTTAACCACTTCCGCCATTAGCTACACCATTAAGCGTATGGAGACGGGGCTGGATGTGGTGCTGTTCACTCGCAGTACCCGCAGCATTGAGTTAACCGAGTCCGGGCGTTATTTTTTCCGCAAGGCTACCGACCTGCTGAATGATTTTCACGCCATCAAACGCAGTATCGATACAATTTCGCAGGGCATAGAAGCACGTGTGCGCATTTGTATTAACCAGTTACTTTATACGCCCAAACACACCGCACGCTTATTGCAGGTACTGAAAAAGCAGTTTCCTACCTGCCAGATTACCGTGACGACCGAAGTGTATAACGGCGTCTGGGATGCGATTATCAATAATCAGGCGAATATCGCCATCGGCGCGCCCGACACGCTGCTGGACGGTGGCGGTATTGATTACACTGAAATTGGCGCGATTCGCTGGGCTTTTGCCATTGCCCCGGATCACCCACTGGCCTTTATGCCAGAACCGATCGCTGAAAGTCAGTTGCGTCTTTACCCTAATATTATGGTGGAGGACACCGCGCATACGATTAATAAAAAAGTAGGTTGGTTGCTGCATGGGCAGGAGTCGATTCTGGTGCCAGATTTCAATACCAAATGTCAGTGCCAGATTTTAGGTGAAGGGATTGGTTTTTTGCCGGATTACATGGTCCGTGAGGCGATGACGCAATCCCTGCTGGTTACCCGACAAATCCATAATCCGCGCCAGGATTCGCGCATGTTACTGGCGACTCAGCATTCTGCTACGGGTCAGGTGACGCAGTGGATTAAAAAACAATTTGCGCCAAATGGCATATTAACGGGGATCTATCAGGATCTACTGCATCGGGAGAATTGATACCACTCAACCTCCCGATGCGTTGTGAATAGCGGTTTAGATCAACCACCTGCTTTCATTACCCATTCAGAGATAAATTTATTACCCGGTACTGGCGGAGAATACAAATAGCCCTGCAAAAAGTGAACGCCTTTACCGATCATTAAGTCCGCCTGTTCCTGAGTTTCCACCCCTTCAGCCACGATACTCAGACCAGGTTTACGCGCCAGTTCGACAATGTTGTCGACAATATGACCGGAGATTTCGTCCACGCTCGCCATTTGCACAAATGACTTATCGATCTTAATAAAATCGACCGGGAACGCCTGCAAGTAACGATAGGTCGCATAACCCGTACCAAAATCATCCAGCGCAAAGGTAATGTTGTGCTGATGAAGGCTATCAAATATCGCTCTGGCTTCTGGCGTTACCGGAATAGGGTTACGTTCCGTCAGCTCAAGAACCAGCTTGATTTTATCGTTACCTAATTTCTTAACCAGGTTCAGACACTCTTTTTCAAATCCCGCAGCCAAGAAACAGCCCGCCGAGACGTTGATACCAATATGGAAATTGTCCGGCAGCAAATGTTTTACCGGCATCAGAATATCCGCAGTCTGTTTCATCAACTGGCGGGTCATTATAACGATAAGACCAGATGACTCCGCCAGAGGAATAAATTGATCCGGCGGGATGATTCCCGTTTGCGGATGTTCCCAACGAACAAGCACTTCACAACCTGTCAGTACCCCTGTCTGAGCACAAAATACCGGTTGGATCCACGGTTTGAATTCATGGTTTTCCAGCGCCAGACTGATGGCTTCAGGTGTGACAATATGGTGACAACGGTTGTCAGGAAGATAAATTTTATTTTTATTTCCCGTAGCAGTGGTTACCTGCGGGTGATACTGAAAAAAGATATCCCGCCAGAAGGTAATATCACTCTGGATGCCTAATTTCTCATACAACTGCTTCTTTTGATGTGAAATTGTCTTTGCACTGCGATTTCTGTACTGTGAGATTTCTGTAACCGACATCCCCTCCATTAGCAGCTTGAGTAAAAGCCGTTCTTTTTCGGACACAATACCAGGCAACGTCAAATTAACCGTTGCGCCGAACTCTTCCAAAAAAACACTCAAATCATGCGAAGCCATTGAACACACCTTGATTAAATCTTGTGCGCCAGCTTAATCTGCTTGTCTTCACTCTGGCAGGAAAAGCTGACTGCAAGAAAATGACACAGAGAGCCGAATTGGTACCCATTCGGCTCTCTCCTTTTACTTATTATTCAGATCAGAATTGCCACTTAACGCCAATCATTGCAGAGGTGTCATTATATCCCTTATCAGCAACCTGAACGCCCACATTTCCCCAGACATTCAGGTTGGCATTTAGCTGTCCTTCAACACCCGTCTTTATCTCGGCAATATTTCGGGCGCCATCCTGAGTGACTGACACGCCATCCATGCTGGTGCTGAAATCCTTACTGTTATGCAACCAGTTCACTTCCACAAATGGCTGGAACTCGCGGGATTTACCGTCGTCCATTTTATGATGACTCTTCAGCCAGGTTTTTACACCAAGTCGAGTCTGAATGTTGCCGTCACCGCTGCTATCAACGAGAGTCCCATTGCTTTCGCGGTGCTTATCGGCTTTGACTCCCATCCAGGTAACCTGTGCTTGCGGCTGAACATACCATTCATTACGCGTTCCCTGACTGCCATTAAATTCAGCTAATTTGTGTTTGTATCCAGCTTCCAGTGAAGCGGTAAATCCTTTTGATTTATAGGATTCACTTTGTAAATCATCCCCTTTCACTGTGTTATCAAACCAGCTGTACTGCGCCCAACTGTCGAGATACGCGCCATTATGCGATTCGTCATCAGCATACCAGGTGGCATACAGGCCAGTGCTATATCCATTCACACTCGCTTTTGAACGATAACCGGTTCGCGAGGAAATGGTTTTGCTGTCGCTGTTGCCATATCCCGCCATGACCCCAACATGCCAGCGGTCGTTGCCGTTTTGGCTCCACTGTGCGATGTCGCCTCCCAGTTGCAGAACATAGCGATTGCTTTGGGTTTTCAGCTGGCCGCTGCCATCGCGCCATTTATTATGACCACCTTCATGGCGCATCCACATAGTGGTTTGTTTCTGCTCACCCGTCACCATGTCGGTATAGTACGTATTACCCAGACGCTCATGCAGACGCGTAGTGAACATGGTATTCGCTGCTGCAAGGTTCGCGATGTAGCTGCCCGCTTCCGGTCGCAGGTCATTATCCACATTCAGATCCGGACCCGGCGTCGGCTCTGGAGTCGGAGTCGGAGTCGGAGTCGGAGTCGGATTAGGCTCCGGATTCGGCATCGGCTCTGGCTCCGGTTGCGGTTCAGCTGAATCACCACCACTGGTCAGATACCAGTTTCCGCTGTTTGCCCCCTTACCACGCGCGAGAGTGTAGTCATATGCGCCCGCAACGATACGTCCCGCCTGAACAAATTCCCCCTCAGACTTACCATCAACATGGATAAGTTCGATACCGTTAAGCGTTTTAGCGCCTGTACCACCAGCGTTATTCACCGTAACGGAAGTCGTGCCGCTGGTATCGCCCTCAACAACCAGTTTATCCGTCACTGAATCATCGCCATTCAGTGCCGTATTCATCACCAGTCGGCCGTTATCACCGTGGTAGTTCCCCTTCACAACCAACGCGTTGCCCGCTTGCTGTCCAGACTCTCCGGTCATCAGCGTACCGTTGTTAGTCAGGTTGCCGCCCAGGGTGTAATTCGCAGGCACAGCCGCTCTTTTTTCAGCGCTATTATTCAACACCAGGGTACCGTTGTTCTCAACATTTGCGCTACCCAATCCCTGTGCATGACTTACCAGAACATTAGCCGAGCTGGCAATATTCATATTAGCCGTCAGGTTGTTGTTATCGCCCGCAAGGTCCAGCGTGCCGTCCTGAATATTCAGCTCCCCGTTACCCGTTAACGAACCGGCTGAAGTCCCCCCGTTGGCAAGAGTCAGGCTCCCGCCGTTTAAGTTCAGCAGCGAATCGGCGCTCCCATTGAGCGTATCCACGGTCTGGCTGTGACCATTCATATCCAGTTCAGTCTCTGCCGCCAGACGCAGTTCACGGGTATTACCCAACACGTTATCGTTATTCAACAAGAGCGTCCCGCTGCGCAGATCGGTAATACCGGTATAGTCGTTGTCTTTGTTAGAAAGCGATACGGTCTGACCTTTCTGGCTGCTGAATGCCAGGTCACCACTGCCGGTAATCTTTGCGCTGAGATCGGCGGCATTGTCACTTTTACCGTTAGCGCTCAGCACCAGGGCATCGCTGTCGGTCGCCTGCAAATCAAGCTGCGTCAGGCCATAGCCGATATACAGGCCATCATTGTTTACCCCACTCGTCAGACGATAGTCGTAAGTGCCGACGGCCGCTGTTTGTCCATTCTGCTGAATATCACGTTGGGCGCTGCTGGAGAGAATTTGCCCATTTTTATCCTGCAATTGCAGGTTGCCCGCATCGCCCAGAACTTCCGCACCTTGTGCATCAACCAGCTTAATGGTGCTGTTACCATCATCAACTTCAGTAAGCGATAACGCGGAGTCAATATCACGAGATACTGAGCTTACAACGTCACGGTCAGAAACCTGAATCACACCCTCGCCGCGCAGATCCAGCGTTTTACTAACGTTGACCGTCCCTTCTGTCATCTGTGCACCCGCTGTCAGGGCACCAAAATCAACGGTTCCGCCGGAGAATCCCAAAGTGCTAATGGAGTGAGCGCCCTTACCCACCGTTACCAGGCTTCCCTGACCCGCAGTGATCCCGCCTCTCTGCAGAAACTCAGCATTCTTTTCCAGGTTAAATGTCGTGTTCTGGAACGCCAGTGAACCCTGGAACCAGTCTGTATAAGCAAAATCATCGAAGGAGAATTCGTGATTCCCCATGTTTATTTCAACAATGCCTTTACCTTCAAGATCGTTATCAAATACCCAATCTTTGTTGGCATTAATTTGCAATTTGCCATCAACATCCAGATCCGCGTTGCCAATGTTTTTTTCTTCAGAAATAACCGCGACAGCATCGGAAGCAACATCAATATATCCGCTGAATGCATAGTTATTGCCGGTCAACTCCACCGTCCCACTGTCGATACTTATTGTACCGTTGCCGGAGATCTTATTGGCAAAGGTCATGCTATCCTCAGCCTTCAGGTGTAATTTCCCGCGGTTGGTGATATCTGCAGTGCCTATATTTTGGGTGATCCCCAACGCCCCATTTTTCTCAATCGTTACTTTGCCGCTAAAGGCAGAGTTATCACCGGTTAAGTAAGTCGTGCCATTGAGCGCATTGATGTAACCCAGGCCATCGCTGCCACTGACAATATCCGCGGAAATAGTCGCATTTTTATCCGTGTGGTTTAAGGTGATTTTCTTCTCGGATGTCTTTGCCCACACAAACTCAATTTTTTCGGCATCAATAATCCCTGCTGCTTTCGCATCACTCCCTTGCTGTGCACCTAACGCCAACTCAGAGTTGGTGCTTAAACTAATAGTCGGCGCAGAAATTTTACCACCTTCTGAAACAGCAAGTGTTGTATCGGAGACTTGATCATAATAGCCCAGGCTAATTTTCTCACTGGCATTAACTTCACCGCCGTTATTAACTGACAGGTACTGATTACCACCGTAACTGCCGTAAACGCCCATAAAGAAGGTTTTAGAATTTACCTGGCTGCCTTCACCACTGACATTTCCCTGCAAATAAGTCAGACGACTGGTGCCCTTAACATGGATTTTGCCGCCGTTGGAGACGTTAAAATAGCCGCGATCATGTCTCATGCCTGAGTTTGACTCATATAAATCATCAGCATACAACTCACTGCCGGCATTGGCGACGTTCAGGAAACCTGTACCTTTCAGCAAAAAGTTAAGTGGGCCATTGATATGCACCTTCCCTCCGGTGATATCCAGCCCACCACCAGAGTCGAGCGTAAAACGTGGACGAGAAGATTCTGTCGCATTGATTACCAGATTGGCATTATTGGTCACCGTAATACGGTAATCGATGCTCTTGTTCTCTTTGCCAAAATCAATAGTCGTATCCTTGTTTACGATGACATTATCAGCGAATACCAGAGATGAATATAAACTTATCGCGCTAATTAAAACAGCCCGGGACTTTTTACCTTTTATTTTGCTTCCCAGTTCAGAGCAGACACTCCAACAGTTACGGGACCTGTTCCACTTTAGCCGATATATTTTATTCATCACAATCTCCAGCAATACATCCAAATAAAACCAAGATTGCATAAACAGCAACGCATAAAATGCCATCCCGGTTGCTGCTCATGGCATATATAAATTCAAAAAAATCGCATAACATTGATAACCACATACCTGGGTATGCAGTTCAGAGAGTAATAATAGATTAACTTACTACCGGACACCTATTTCAAATTAACAATCTTAACTTTACCCTTACATTAGCACCCAGTCTCAAACATATGCGCATTATATGTATCTGAAAGCTCAAATCAACTCAAAATATAAACAAGAAGCAGGCATTACACCCATAATATATAACCAACGAAAGTGATAACTCTAATTAGGTATTTAAATATAAGAATTATCTTATTAAGAAATATATATGCGTATAAGACTGAATCCATTCAGCTTTCATTCATATAAAATCGTTAATTAATAGAATATAAGATTTACAAGTGACTAAGAGGAATTACAAGATATGAAATTACAACTATATATAATATATGCATAAAATTCTACAGTGGGTCAATAATTCCCGTACCATATGCAGAGATGGCGCAGTTTTATGCACGTCCTGGAACATCACACTATTTCCTGTGTGTCGATTGTCAGACCGATGAACAGCTCAACGAACTTGTGCGTAATTGCACCGAAACCGCCTTTCCCCCGTGCGATGCGTACAGAACAGACTACGACGAGACGGCGGGCCGTATACGAACTGGAGGGCCTGCGCGTGGTGGATGCATCAATTATGATTGGCGAAAAGCACGGCTGCGTATTTTGTGGCTAATGGAATGCCGCTGAGAACTAAAAATTCAGTCGCGACTTGATTTGGCTGTAGGCCTTGTAAGGTTGAGAGTTACCGTTTTGATATGGGACTGAATCCTGCCATAAAAACGTGAGGTAACTCTCATGTTACTCCCTCTCAGCAATCCTCAATGATCAGGTACACCGCCTTTACCGGGCCATGAACCCCGACGACTTTGATAAGCTCAATATCCGCCGTTGAACTGGGGCCACTAATAATGTTAATGCAGGACGGCATACGTTCACCGGACTGCGCTTTCTGATGCAATTGTTCTGCGAGTTGCGCCACACGTGGCAGGATGGTGCTTTTGCGCAGGATAAAAATTGAGGACTCAGGGAGCAAACTCAACGAGCGCCCACGCTCAGCAGCGGAAAAAAGCACCACGCCTCCCGATTCTGTTAAGCCATATTCAGCATAAACTACGCCAACTTTAGCCTGCTCTGCCTGCGAGATATTCTCGGCACCTTTCAGCGGATCCCACACGACGGCATTGCATTCCTGCTGTAAACGTTCACTGATCCCCAGTTCTTCCAGTCGCCTGTCGCCACTAACCACAACCGACTGATCTCCCAGCTCTTTACACAAACGTAATGCAGCATCCGCGGCCTGCGCCTCGCTGATCAGTTCACAACGCGTCAACATGATATCACTGGCAAACTGGATAAATGCGTCACAGCGCTGTTGCTGGTTAAGTTCAGTAAGACGCTCGTTTGCATAGTTGTTAAGCGGTGCATCTTCTGTTTGCGGTTCAAGTCGCAACGGACGACCCAGTGCCTGAGCAATGTTTTGCAAGAATTCGCTTCGATTATCCATTCTTTTTCTCCTGCGCCTGATGTTTCTTAAACCAACTACGGAAACTCTCGCCGTCAGCTTCAGGAAGATCGCGGGCTTCCATCCAGTCGCTAATCGCACCGATCTTGAGTGGTGTTTTGCCGCCACTGATAAACCAGCTTGCCGCATGAGCGCCTGCCATCATTCCGACTTTCCACAATCCCGGATGACTATTGGCATAAGCGAACATTTTAATCGCCCGTTGCTCTGCTTTTGCGGTGATCCCTTTTTCAGCCATCACTCGACGATGGCGCAAAATCAGTTTTGACAGAGGAATACGCACCGGACACACGCTGTCACAGGCCGTGCATAAAGAGCAGGCGTAGGGTAAATCTTTAAAATCTTTATAGCCGCCAAGTAGCGGAGAAATCACCGCGCCGATTGGCCCTGGGTAAATAGATCCGTATCCGTGACCTCCAATGTGGCGATATGCCGGACAAGTATTCATGCAGGCCCCGCAGCGAATACAGCGCAGCACATCCCGAAATTCAGAGGCCAGCACTTCAGAACGCCCGTTATCAACAATAACCAGATGAAACTCTTCTGGCCCGTCCACATGCCCCGCTTCGCGCGGCCCTGTCAGCCAGGTGTTGTATCCCGTCAAACGTGCGCCAACGGCACTACGCGCCAGCATGGTGATCAATACATCAACCTCGGCAAACGTGGGGGCAATACGCTCCATCCCCATCACCGCGATGTGCGTTTTAGGTAGCGTGGTACACATTCGCGCATTGCCTTCATTGGTCACCAGGCATACCGAACCTGTTTCTGCTACCGCGAAATTACAGCCGGTTATACCGATTTCGGCACTGAGGAAATCTTCACGGATCTTTTGACGAATGAATAAGGTCATCGCTTCAGGCGTCTCCGGGCCATCATAGCCCAGACGTTCGTGTAGCACCCGGCGGATCTGGTGGCGATCTTTATGGATAGCCGGAACCACAACATGAGATGGCGGATCTTGATCCAACTGAAGAATGTATTCACCCAGATCGGTTTCAATCACCTGAATGCCAGCATCCTGCAACACATGATTGACGCCAATCTCTTCGGTCACCATCGATTTAGATTTCACCACCTTCCGGGCATTTTTGCGTTGGGCGACCTGTAAAATGTAGCGGGTAGCGTCTTCTTTGGTTTTTGCAAAATAGACGTGACCGCCGTTTTGCGACACTTTTTCGGAGAGCTGGTACAGATAAGCGTCAAGATTACTCAGAACATGATCACGTATCTGGCTGGCACGATCGCGCCACTCCTCCCAGTGACCTAATTCATCGACCATTTTTTGCCGATTTGCCCCAATACGCTGCTGCGCGTTTGCCACCGCTTTGCGCATGATCGGATCTTCAATTTGCTGACGGATGCGTGTCTTGAATTCTGTATTACTGGTTTTGATCGACATCTTTATACCCTCAGCGGCTCATCAGCACTTCAGCAATATGCATCACTTTGACTTTCTGCCCTTCCCGTTGTAATCGCCCACTTATATTCAGCAAGCAACTAATGTCGGCACCAATTAAATACTCAGGACAGACCTCCATCAGGTGTGAAACCTTTTCTTTCACCATCTCGCCGGAAATTTCGGCCATTTTGACCGAGAACGTACCGCCAAACCCGCAGCAAGTATCCTGTTCGGCAAAGGGCAACAGCTCCAGTCCACGTACATTTTTTAGCAGCGTAAGTGGTTCATCCTTCACGCCCAACTTACGGGCCAGACTACAGGATGGATGGTACACCGCCCTCCCTTGCAAGCTGGCGCCTACATCAACGACCCCAAGTGTATTGACAATAAAAGAAGTGAGATCCTGCATACGCGCGGCGACCTTTTCTGCACGTGATGCCCATTCTGGTTCGTCAGCCAGATATGTTGGGTAACTTTTTACGGCGTAAGTGCAGGAACCGGCGGGCGAAATAATGGGATCGTCGTTATCTTCAAGTGCAGCGATCAGATTTTTCATTCCTGGGATCGCTTCTTTGATATAACCACTATTGATCGCAGGCTGACCGCAGCATCCCTGTTTCTCAGGAAAATTTACGCGACAGCCGAGTTTTTCCAGGAGCAGCACGGAGTCGCGTGCCATCCTTGATTTCAGGGCATCACCGATACAGGTAACAAAGAAATTTACATTCACAACCAATACTCCATTGCTTCATTTCTATTTATGCCTGATCGCAACCACTCCTTCCGGGTTATCAGACATCAATAAAAATGGCGGCTTTTTTATTGGGTAGCAGAATACAAATTCAAACTGATTTGTATGACAAATCAATAATCCATCATTGGATACCTGGATGCAATAGCTAATTTTATTTCTTTCGGCGTCGCTCACATTTTTATAATGATCGCCACTAACAATACGGAATCATGCATTCGATATAATAACGTCATGAATCCAATCGAATTTATCTTAAACACCCATTTAGAGATACTCATTTAGTATCTGTTAAAACAGTCCACCAAATGAGTATAAATGAAATTATTAACAATAATTACACAACCATTAATAACTGTAATTTTATCTTACTGAAGCGATTCAGTGTGTTTTTATAATGAGATCCCGCCTTCGGAAAATATATAATAACATCTGCTATAAGTTATATTTTCAGAGGGCGGGTCAGGTAGCATCCTGATAAGTCTAATTAGTTATGTATTTTTACGCCAAGACAGCCACGAACAAACTCAGGATTAAAATGTTTTACGGATTCGCCAACATACCCCAGATCAAGTGAGCTTATTTGCGCCATTTCTTTCTCTGTCAGTGAAAAATCCCAGATAGCGAAGTTCTCTTCAATACGATGCTGATGAGTCGATTTTGGAATAACAACCACTCCCCGTTGAATATTCCAGCGTAGAATTACCTGAGAAATCGATTTTTGGTGGGCATTTGCAATACCCTGAAGCAGGCTGTTTTCAAATGGTTTATGTCTTCCCCCGCCTAATGGTGCCCATGCTTCAGGTTGCACGTTGTAGTACTTCATGGTTGCCAGCGCTTCTGGTTGGGCAAAATAGGGATGCAACTCAACCTGGTTGACCATTGGCTTAATTCTGACTGTTTCACAAAAATTTGCCAGAACATGAGGATAGAAATTGGAAACCCCAATCGCTTTCAGTTTGCCCTCTTCATAAGCCTCTTCCAGTGCACGCCATGCACTGAAATAATCACGCATTGCCTGGTGCAATAAATAGAGATCAAAGTATTCAAGTCCCGATTTTTTTAATGACGCTTCAATACCTGCTTTTGCCGTATCCTGATCAACCATGTCCTGCACCCACAATTTAGACGTAATAAATAACTCCTCGCGGGTACAGAAACCTTCCGAAATGGCTTCACGAATAGCCTCGCCGACGGCGTCTTCATTACCATATACCGCTGCAGTGTCGATGAGCCGATAACCGGTTCGGATAGCATTCAACACTGATTGTTTACACACTTCTTTATCGGTAACCTGAAAAACACCAAATCCCATCATCGGCATTTTCAGATTGTTGCTTAATACGGAAAATTCCACTAGCAGTCCCTCCATTACATATGAATCATTAGTCTACGTTAAAACATGACCGCAGATTAGTATGTGGATTTTGATATCACTTATGTAAAAATTTCATTAATAATAGGGGACTGTAATCTCTCTATTATGGGAAAAATGAAGCAGACACGATGAGATTGATGACAAGCACAAAATTGCCTGATGCGCTATGATTATCATGCCTACCAGAGAATCGCAATTTATTGAATTTGCGCTATTTTGTTGGCTGGATAAGTTCCGGCATACACAACAAGCATTAGCCAACAATCTGAGATACTGTCAGTCGCCTGGCCTCGGACCTTTCTGTTTTTGATACACTAATAGCCTTTGTCATACGAAAAATGTACGAAATGGCGAAGGGTAAATGGAGAATGTTATGATCAGGCAGAAGATTTTGCAGCAACTCCTGGAGTGGATTGAGTGCAATCTCGGTAACCCTATCTCAATCGAAGATATCGCACAGAAATCTGGCTACAGTAGACGCAATGTCCAGCTCCTGTTCAGAAACTTCATGCATGTGCCGCTGGGAGAATACATTCGCAAACGAAGACTTTGCCGGGCAGCTATTCTTGTCCGACTCACAGCGAAATCTATGCTTGATATTGCACTATCTTTGCATTTTGATTCACAGCAGTCATTCAGTCGCGAATTTAAAAAGTTGTTCGGATGCTCTCCTCGAGAATACCGGCTCCGTGATTATTGGGATCTGGAAAATATCTTCCCTCCATTTTTAGCACGCCAACATACAAAAACTGATTGCACATTAATTCATTTCCCTGAAACACGTATTTTTGGCAATTCATTTAAGTATGATACTGAAATATCGAATAAATCACCGGATGAAGAAGTCAAATTGCGGCGTCATCATTTAGCCAAGTGCATGAAGGATTTTAAGACGGATATCTATTTCGTCTCAACGTTTAAACCATCAACAAAGTCGGTCGATTTACTCACAGTTGAAACCTTTGCTGGTACGGTATGTGAATATGCTGACATGCCGAAAGAGTGGACAACGACCCGAGGACTTTATGCCTCTTTCCGTTATGAAGGAAATTGGGAACATTACTCTGACTGGGTTCGGAACATCTATCTGATAGAGTTGCCTGCCAGAGGGTTAGCCAGAGTGAACGGCAGCGATATTGAGCGATTTTATTACAATGAAGATTTCGTAGAAAAGGATGGCAATGATGTTGTTTGCGAAATTTTTATCCCCGTTCGTCCGGTTTAGTTTGTCGCTATGTCTTATTGAGTTTTATCCTGGCCTGCGACTGTTTAATCAGTAGCAGGCCAGGTATTCAGTGAATAATGGCGTTGAGCATGTCAACACCATTATTCTTTATTAGATCGTCACTTTCATACTATTCAAATTATGGCGTCTCCTCCTCGCCCTTTTCAGTATTTGCATCCACGGCGTTAATTGTCACCTTCACAGGCGTCATTTCGTACCCGCCATACGTCAGTGCGTGGAATGTGAACGTATAGGTACCTGGCTTGGTGGTACTAAATGTACGCGTGATTTTCCCGCTCGAGAAATGGTCGGCCTTCGACGGCGAGAACTTATAATCCGCCTCTGTCACGTCTTTCGGAGCCTCAATGTCAACCCACATAGTTCCTCCTACGGGGTTGTTTGCCGAGAACAGGGTAACCGTCATTGTTGCGGTAGTTACCCCATCCGCCACCAGAGATGACACATCAGATTTTGCGGTGAGCTCCGCGTTTTTATCATCCGCGACGAATTTAGATTCGGCGGTTTTCATCGAGACCTGACCGTCTGCCTGTTCCACTTTCGCCGTGAGTGTATATTTCGCTGCGACAGTGGTCGTGGCGGTGAAAATAGCCTGTCCTTGCTCATTAGTTTTCGCCGTCCCATTGGGAGTCAGCTCTAACTTCGCCGGGCTGGCGGTCAGCGTCACGTCGGTATCTTTCAACAGGTTGTTATTAGCATCAGTCACCGTAACTTTATACGTCTGTTTGGCTTTGCCATCCGCCAGTGCATAGTTGCCAATCACCTCAATACCGGAGACGGTTGCGGTAGCCTTATCGGCCACAAACGTTACAGTCTGCGTATTCGAAGGCTTGTCATTTCCTGCCGACGCCGTGATTTCATACGTTCCGGCAGTCACGGAAACCACTTTCAGTACCGCTTTACCCTCCTCGTTGGCGTTCACCATGATATTACCGTCTGCAAGCGGTTTGACGCCCCGAGGCAGATTAAAGACGACCACAGCGCCAGGAAGAAGGTTGTCGTATTGATCCTTAACCGTTGCCGTCAGCGTAAAGGCATCTTTGTCGTTTGCCACTTTTTCCGCGGCGTCATCAACCTCCAGGGTCGCCTGACCGGTACTGAAATCCGCTTTAAATTTCACCGTAACCGTCTTCTGCGCACCATTCACCGAAGCGGTAATATTGTGTTCCCCGGCAACCGTTGACATCAGCTCAATGTTGGCTTTACCTGCCGCATCGGTTGTTACCGTATTCCCCGTCTTGCTGGTCACACCTTTCGGCAGAGTCAGCGTCACATTTTGTCCCTGCAACGGGTTGCCATAGCGGTCCACAACGGTCAGGGTTACCTGGTTAGTCGACTGTCCATTTGCCACTTGGTTATCAACCTTCACCGTCATATCACTGATCACTGCCTGGGAAGCGTCACCTGCAACATTCAGCACCAGTGGCTGAGCAACGGCATTTTGGCCGTTCACTCGCGGCATCACAGACAACTGACCCGCGGCAGAGCCCAGAGTTAAGGTCGCCACGTAGACCCCATTACTTGTTTCTGTCCAGTCTCCTGTTGAAGGTCGCTCTGTCCCCGTGCTGGCGGCACCACTAAACTGCGGTGCATCTGGCTTCAACCCGGTGACAAGGTTCCCATACGCATCCTTCGCGGTGAAGGTGAGTTCCGTCGTCGCTTTGACGGTCGGAGCATCATTATCCGCAACAAGCGTAGAGTTCGCTGATGACATATCCCCGGCGACGACAGTCAAATGCGCAGCATCGGTGGCTGCTGGCTGGCCGTTGAATAGCGGCATGACGAGAAGCTCACCTGTCTTTCCGCCTGCGGTCAGCGTAGCGACATAGGAACCATCGCCTTGCTCGGTCCAGTTGGATACCGTCGCCCCTGCAGATGCAACACCTGTCAGGCTTGCCGACAGGGAAAGGCCGCTGATAGCGTTGCCATGCACATCTTTTGCAATAAGCGTCACGGTTGTGCTTTCTCCTGCTTTTACGTGATCTTTTGCCACAGAGACTGTCGACTGGCCTGAAGATAAAGCATCGGCCACCACGGTCACTTTAGCCGCACTAGCTGCCGCGTCCTGTCCATTGAGCTTCGGCATAACCACTAATTCACCCGCCGTAGTGCCGAGAGAAATCTGCGCGGTCCAGGTCCCGTCGCCATTATCCGTCCAGCCTGATGCCTTAGAACCCGCAGCGGCTGCGCCCGATAATGATGGTGCATCAGGATTGAGGCCAGTTACAGAGTTGCCATTGGCATCTTTTGCCGCCCAGATTGCCGTAAGCGTACCGCCAACCACCGGTTTATCCGGATTCAGGGTGATGGTCGAATGTGCTGCATCAAGCGGCCCGGCGACAAACTTCAGCGTTTGTTGCAATGAGCCCAACTGATACTGCTCGCTAAAGGCACGCACAACAATGTTTCCGGCACGGGTCGAAGAAACCGTAGCGCTGTAAACGCCTGGTTTTATCTCCGAAATGGTACCAATGGTGACACCGCTGCTATCCTGCGGAACAAATCGCAAGCGGCTGGCCTCTCCCGTCACCGGGTTACCATCAGTATCCACCGCAGTCAGCGTCAGCGTGTGGGATTGCTGACCATCGGCAACCACGTCTCCTGAAGATTCATTCACGCTCAGAGTAGACTTCGACACATCCATCATCGTGGCGCGCAATTCTGCAGTGACGGTTTTGCTCATACCATCAACGCTAACCGTAATCGTTGCCTCACCTGATTGCGTTCCGGTAGTAAAGACAGACTGGTACACCCCAGCTTCAGTTTCGGTGAACTCACTCAGTGTTGGCTGTGCCTGTGATTTAGTGGCCTTCAGGGTACGAGTCACAATATTTCCAGCTGGCTTGAACGTCAGCTCAGACTTGATCTGATCTTTCATACCCGTGACTGGCTGCCCCTCGGCGTCGCGCAGAGAAAGCACCAGTGGCTTTTGCTCACTACCGTTAGCAAGCATTTGGATACGGCTCTGACCGTCAAGCGTTAACGCCGTGCGCTCGGCACTCATACCTGCTCCGGTAATGACCACCTCTGTCTGCACGCGTTTTGAGGCATTGCCTTTGTTATCGTAGGCAACCGCAGAAATCGCATAATAATTGTTTTTGCCTGCCTGATAAGCCGGGAGCGTCACTTGCCACTGATTACCCTGCCCGGTAATTTTTCCGCCTGCGGCCAGCAAAGACGGCGCTTCCCATTGAACATTTTTCAGACCGTGAGTTGCTTTGCTCACCACAAGCCCCAGGGAAACCGTCTGCCCGCCCTTACCTTCAATGCGCTCAGGCAGAGCAATACGGATCACTTCAGATTTGCGATACTCAAGAACGATATTGTTATTACGCTCAACCAGGTCATAGCGGCTGCCTGCCAGTACCCGACGCTCGCGAATGCTATCCGTATCGAGTTGTTTCGCCAAAGGTTCGCCAATTCGGTAGTTAACTTCCAGGCCAAAGCGAGTGTCATTCTCACCGCTCTTGCCCTGCTTATGCCCGGCGCTCAGTGTCAGAAGAGGCACTGGCGTATAGGTCACCTCGGCAGAAATAGCATGCGGGTCTTTCTGGCGCTTATCTTTACCAAACAGCCCGACTTCATCGCCATAATACTGTTCATACATCAGGCTTGCGCCAAGCTGCGGCCAGGCAGGTAAATAGCCCTCTGCGCGGATATCCCAACCATTCGCCGGGCGTTCCTGATAATCCTCAATATCCGGCGATTTTTTCCAGCCAGAAGCGCGGATATAACCATTGGCGCTCAGTTTCAGATAATCGCGCCAGTATTCCGCACCAACACCAATGCGGGTATGACTACGGGATAAATCATGGTCGATAAAGGTGTTCACCCCCGCCATCCAGTCATTTCCTGAAAAATGACGCCAGCCAAAACCAATATTTGACTGAGTACGATCGTCTGTACGATGTATTGCCCCTTGAGTGAACAACATATTTGTCGGTGTATCATAAATCGGATAAAGCATTTCCAGCGAAGAATCCTTCAGCGAGAAATCTTTATCGACATTCAGTTTAACGCGCGCAGTACCATATTTCCCGAGCCACTCCTGGATTTCCTGGGTAGCTTTAGTGGTGGCCATCCCGGTAATAAAATTACGTGTCGCATCGCTATCTGGCTGACTACTCAAAAATGTCCCGGCATTTGCGGCAAACGACGCGACATTTTTCTCCACATTATTATCAGCAGTTACCGTAGTATTTTCCATGCTCAACCGTGGCTGAACCGCATTCTGCGCACGTGCCGCCATTACTGGCGTAAAGGTGACTGCTAGTGGAAAAAGAACCTGAACAGAGATATTTGCCCACGCCACGCAGCGGGCCAGAACTGAATAACGAAATCGTGGTTGTTTATGACCTGTTTTATAACGTGACATTGAGATAATTTCCTGATGAACGAATTAACGAACATAGGCAGACACAAATAATGGCGTCCGCTTGTCAGAAAAACCGGGAATTTCCCGGTTTCCTTTTCCGCAGAAAAGGAAATACCTTTATGTAAGAAAGTACACCGCCACCTAATATATCCAGTGCCTGTAGCCACTCATCAGGTGGTTGGGCGCGGGATTATATTTTTATTTATGGGTGAAAATTTAGCTTTTTGTGCAAGTCATTAAATAGATACCTAAGTTATATTTCTTAGTCTGCGGACAGTGAATAATTCATTATTCAGAGTGAATAATAATGACCTGCCTTTAATTTATCACGATTGGCAATACGTCGAAGTAGGTATATACGCCAGGATAAACCAATATATTTTTTATGGATATTCATTTTCCTTCATCGGACTGTAAATTCCGGGGATATCGAACTTGCACGACTCATCTCAACACTCAAACAGATTTATGAATTTCGTTCATAACCCCTGACAGATCCTGCCGTCTAATCGAGCTCTTCCCTTTACGTTATGCTTCTCATGAACGATAACGGAAGGATAACACCATGCAAAAAGTAAAACTGAACAACGGTATTGAAATGCCCCTGCTGGGCTTTGGTGTATTTCAGATGACCGATGCCGCCGAATGCGAAAGAGCGGTCATTGACGCTATTAACACCGGTTATCGACTGATTGACACCGCCGCCTCCTATCAAAATGAAACCCAGGTCGGGAACGCACTGAAACAAAGCGGTATCGCCCGTAACGAACTCTTTGTCACCACCAAACTCTGGTTGCAGGATACCAGTTATGAAGGAGCCAAAGCCCAGTTCGAACGCTCTCTGAATCGGTTGCAACTTGATTATGTTGACCTGTATTTGATTCACCAGCCATACGGTGATGTCCACGGTGCCTGGCGCGCCATGGAAGAACTGCAACAGGCAGGCAAGATCCGCGCTATTGGCGTCAGTAACTTCCATCCTGACCGACTGGCTGACCTTATCGCCTTTAATAAAGTCGTTCCGGCGGTAAACCAGATTGAAGTTAACCCCTTCAACCAGCAATTACAGGCCGTTCCGTGGATGCAAAGTCGTGGCATTCAGCCAGAAGCCTGGGCACCGTTTGCGGAAGGGAAAAATGGTCTGTTCCAGCATCCTGTTCTCACGGCAATCGGCGCGAAGTATGGCAAAAGCGTGGGCCAGGTTGTTCTGCGCTGGATCTACCAACGAGGCATTGTTTCACTGGCAAAATCAGTGCGAAAAGAACGCATGGAAGAGAACATCAACATTCTCGATTTTGAACTCAGCCCTGAAGATATGCTGCAAATTACCGCCCTGGATACCGCAACCAGCGCGTTCTTCTCTCACCGCGATCCCGCAATGGTGGAATGGCTGACTGGCCGCCAACTTGATGTTTAAGCCGCGATAAAAGAGGTATTCATTCAATGCAAAAACGTTATCTGGGTAAATCCGGACTCGAAGTCTCCGCCCTTGGGCTCGGTTGCATGGGCTTAAGCCACGGCTACGGCCCGGCGACCGATACCCGTCAGGCTATCGAACTTATTCGTGCTGCGGTTGAACGTGGCGTCACCTTCTTCGATACCGCCGAAGTGTATGGTCCGTATCTGAATGAAGAAGTGGTCGGCGAAGCCTTAAAACCGTTTCGTGACCGTGTGGTGATTGCCACTAAATTCGGTTTTACCTTCGGCGATGATAATAAGCAGCAGATTTTAAACAGC
Source organism: Escherichia sp. E2562 (assembly GCF_005781075.1). Classification (NCBI taxonomy): domain Bacteria; kingdom Pseudomonadati; phylum Pseudomonadota; class Gammaproteobacteria; order Enterobacterales; family Enterobacteriaceae; genus Escherichia; species Escherichia sp. E2562. Next base: position 39,575 of record NZ_VATM01000014.1, read on the forward strand.
CGCCCGGAGCATATCCGTGAAGCCGTTGAAGGCTCATTACGCCGTCTTAAGACTGATGTCATTGACCTTCTGTATCAACACCGTGTTGATCCGGATGTTCCTATTGAAGATGTTGCAGGAACGGTGAAAGACCTAATTGCAGAAGGTAAGGTCAAACATTTCGGCCTGTCTGAAGCGGGAGCACAAACCATTCGTCGTGCACATGCGGTACAACCTGTCACCGCCCTGCAAAGCGAATATTCCATGTGGTGGCGTGAGCCTGAACAGGAAATTCTGCCGTTGCTGGAGGAACTGGGGATTGGTTTTGTACCCTTCAGCCCACTAGGTAAAGGTTTCCTGACGGGGTCGATTAAGCCAGGAACCACTTTCGGCAAGGATGATTACCGTAGCACCGTACCGCGTTTCGCGGCACAAGCTATTGAAGCCAATGAAAAACTGGTCACCTTGTTAGGTGAACTGGCCGCGGAGAAAGGGGTAACATCTGCACAAATCGCACTGGCATGGCTGTTAGCACAAAAGCCATGGATTGTACCCATCCCTGGCACCACTAAACTGCACCGGCTGGAAGAAAACCTGGGTGCTGTCGACATTGTTCTTTCGCGCAATGATACGCAGCAGATAACCGAGGCACTGGAAACAATTAAAATCGTCGGTGAACGTTACTCGCCTGAGCACCAGGCACGCGTAGGCCGTTAATGCCCAAACGGGTCCACAACAAAATGTGGACCCGTTACTCTGAATAGCGAAGTACATCGATCAACAGCGCAAAAGCTGGCGGATGCTGCTTGTGGCTGGGGTAGTAAAGGTAATATCCTGGAAAAGTTGGCTGTAGTGGCATAGTAAATT
>NZ_VATM01000015.1:0-128797 GCF_005781075.1 Escherichia sp. E2562
GGAAAACAAGGTGATTGACCAAAATCGAAGTTACGAACAAGAAAGCGTCGAGCGGGCTTTAACGTGCGCTAACTGCGGTCAGAAGCTTCATGTGCTGGAAGTTCACGTGTGCTCCGATTGCTGCGCAGAACTGATGAGCGATCCGAATAGCTCAATGTACGAGGAAGAAGACGATGAGTGATTTCTCTGAGCTTATTTCCTTCAAAAAAGACAGAGAAGAAATGCGGACTGAATCTGTCTATTACGTTCAACACCGGAATAAACGCTCGGTGCTTGATCAGGAGTTGGTTATTACCGGAGACCTGGCATTCAGAACATATAAGGCCAGCATGGAAATGAAGGATTTCCCTAAATGTGGTTCTGAAAGAGAAGCCGCGTTAAAGCTGGCAGAGTGGATGCAGAGAATGGCAGCTGCAATTGAGAATTACTGGAGTGAACCATAATGGCTAACCTACGCAAAGAAGCACGCGGCAGAGAATGCCAGGTACGTATTTACGGCGTATGCAATGGCAACCCTGAAACTACAGTTCTGGCACATTACCGGATGGCTGGAATTTGCGGAACGGGAATGAAACCTGACGACCTGATCGGCGCATGGGCTTGTAGCGCGTGTCACGATGAAATCGACCGACGCACCCATAATCTCGACAACAAAGACGCCAGACTTTACCACCTCGAAGGCGTGATCAGGACGCAGGCGATACTACTGAAGGAGGGGAAGATTAAGCCATGAACGAATATCAGTTTGTGCTTCCATACCCGCCGTCTCTGAATACCTACTGGCGAAGACGAGGAAGCCAATATTACATAAGCGATAAAGGCCAGAAATACCGAAAAGACGTACAGCAAATCATCCGCCAACTCAAGTTAGACATTTTCACCAAATCACGACTCCGCATCAAAGTCATCGCAGACGTTCCAGACTCCCGCCGCCGCGACCTCGACAACATCCTGAAAGGTTTACTCGACTCCCTTATCCACGCCGGATTTGCGGAAGACGACGAGCAATTCGATGACATTCGCGTAATTCGTGGCGTGAAAGTTCCAGGCGGAAGGCTTGGAATAAAAATCACCGAACTGGAGAACGTATGAACGCCACAATTCAAACGATACCAGAGCCTCTTATCCAAACACGAGGCAATCAGACCGAAGTGGCGAGGATGCTTTCCTGCGCAAGAGGAACAGTGCTCAAGTACGACCGAGACAGCAAAGGCGAGCGTCACGCAATAGTTAACGGCGTCCTGATGGTAACGCCAGGCAAAAAGGGAAGACGATGAGACTCGAAAGCGTAGCTAAATTTCATTCGCCAAAAAGCCCGATGATGAGCGACTCACCACGGGCCACGGCTTCCGACTCTCTTTCCGGTACTGATGTGATGGCTGCTATGGGGATGGCGCAATCACAAGCCGGATTCGGAATGGCTGCATTCTGTGGTAAGCACGAACTCAGCCAGAACGACAAACAAAAGGCTATCAACTATCTGATGCAATTTGCACACAAGGTATCGGGGAAATACCGTGGTGTGGCAAAGCTCGAAGGAAATACTAAGGCAAAGGTACTGCAAGTGCTCGCAACATTCGCTTATGCGGATTATTGCCGTAGTGCCGCGACGCCGGGCGCAAGATGCAGAGATTGCCACGGTACAGGCCGTGCGGTTGATATAGCAAAAACAGAGCAGTGGGGGAGAGTTGTTGAGAAAGAGTGCGGAAGATGTAAAGGCGTCGGTTATTCAAGGATGCCTGCAAGCGCAGCATATCGCGCTGTAACGATGCTAATCCCAAACCTTACCCAACCCACCTGGTCACGCACTGTTAAGCCGCTGTATGACGCCCTGGTGATGCAATGCCACAAGGAAGAGTCAATTGCAGACAACATTTTGAATGCGGTCACGCGTTAGCAGCATGATTGCCACGGATGGCAACATATTAACGGCATGATGTTGACTTTTTGAATAAGGTTGGGTAAATTTGACCCAACGATGGGTTAATTCGCTCGTTGTGGTAGTGAGATAAAAAGAGGCGGCGCTTACTACCGATTCCGCCTAGTTGGTCACTTCGACGTATCGTCTGGAACTCCAACCATCGCAGGCTGAGAGGTCTGCAAATGCAATCCCGAAACAGTTCGCAGGTAATAGTTAGAGCCTGCATAACGGTTTCGGGATTTTTTATTTGGGTCAGTCGTATAAAGGTCATTACGGAAGGCTGTTAACCTTCTTATCGTGGTTCGAGTCCACGCTGTCCCGCCAAACATGCTGGTTTAGCTCTAATGGTAGAGCAGTCGCCTTGTAAGCGAATGGGTAGCGGTTCAAGTCCGTTAACCAGCACCATAACTGAGCCGTAGCCACTGGCTATCCTGAATTCATCAGTGATAGTTACGCTGCGGCCTTCTTTTTTCCCCTTCCCAATATAAGAACTACGCAATCCGTTACTGGCGGAGGCGTTGCTATGAAATCAATGGACAAAATCTCAACTGGCATTGCCTACGGAACATCTGCTGGTAGTGCAGGATACTGGTTTTTGCAGTGGTTGGATCAGGTCAGTCCGTCACAGTGGGCAGCGATTGGAGTGCTTGGAAGCCTTGTGTTGGGTTTTCTCACTTATCTGACAAATCTGTATTTCAAAATCAGAGAAGACAGACGAAAGGCTGCGAGAGGTGAATAATGCCTCCATCATTACGAAAAGCCGTTGCTGCTGCTATTGGTGGCGGGGCTATTGCCATAGCATCTGTGTTAATCACTGGCCCAAGTGGTAACGATGGTCTGGAAGGTGTGAGACATAATCCTTACAAAGACATAGTTGGTGTATGGACTGTATGTTACGGGCATACAGGAAAAGACATCATTCCCGGTAAAACGTATACCGAAGCAGAATGCAAAGCCCTCCTGAATAAAGACCTTGCCACAGTCGCCAGACAAATTAACCCGTACATCAAAGTCGATATACCGGAAACAACGCGCGGCGCTCTTTACTCGTTCGTTTACAACGTGGGTGCAGGCAATTTCAGAACATCGACGCTTCTTCGCAAAATAAACCAGGGCGATATCAAAGGCGCATGTGACCAGCTACGTCGCTGGACATACGCTGGCGGTAAGCAATGGAAAGGTCTCATGACTCGTCGTGAGATTGAGCGTGAAATCTGTTTGTGGGGTCAGCAATGAACAGAGTAACCGCGATTATCTCCGCTCTGGTTATCTGCATCATCGTCTGCCTGTCATGGGCTGTTAATCATTACCGTGATAACGCCATTACCTACAAAGCCCAGCGCGACAAAAATGCCAGAGAACTGAAGCTGGCGAACGCGGCAATTACTGACATGCAGATGCGCCAGCGTGATGTTGCTGCACTGGATGAAAAATACACGAAGGAGTTAGCTAATGCGAAAGCTGAAAATGATGCTCTGCGTGATGATGTTGCCGCTGGTCGTCGTCGGTTGCACATCAAAGCAGTCTGTCAGTCAGTGCGTGAAGCCACCACCGCCTCCGGCGTGGATAATGCAGCCTCCCCCCGACTGGCAGACACCGCTGAACGGGATTATTTCACCCTCAGAGAGAGGCTGATCACTATGCAAAAACAACTGGAAGGAACCCAGAAGTATATTAATGAGCAGTGCAGATAGAGCTGCCCATATCGATGGGCAACTCATGCAATTATTGTGAGCAATACACACGCGCTTCCAGCGGAGTATAAATGCCTAAAGTAATAAAACCGAGCAATCCATTTACGAATGTTTGCTGGGTTTCTGTTTTAACAACATTTTCTGCGCCGCCACAAATTTTGGCTGCATCAACAGTTTTCTCCTGTCCAATTCCCGAAACGAAGAAGTGATGGGTGATGGTTTCCTTTGGTGTTACTGCTGTCGGTTTGTTTCCAACAGTAAACGTCTGTTGAGCACATCCTGTAATAAGCATTGCCAGAGCGGCAGAAAACAACATTTTTTTCATCTTATTATCCTGCATTGTTAAAAACGGCAGAATCCTATGTGACAACAATTAAACGATAGTTAAATGGATTGATGAAAATTAAAACTATATAGGTGGATGCTCAGCCTATTGGAGGAGGGGGGCACTCAGAATCCTGTGGAATGAAATAAACCGCTCTTTCTGTCCATTACCCTTTTAGCTGCGCTGTATCGTCGCCGTATTCCCGCATTAACCATGACCGTAGCCCGACGGGGAATTCCTTCTGCGTGAGTGTGCGGGAATAATCAAAAACGATGCACACCGGGTTTTACTGTGCTGACAGACGCAGGGTTACCCTCATAGTCGCTTTTCCGGTGCGATGGTGGAAGAAACCGGGATGTTTATTCATCATCACTTTGGATTGATGTATATGCTCTCTTTTCTGACGTTAGTCTCCGACGGCAGGCTTCAATGACCCAGGCTGAGAAATTCCCAGACCCTTTTTGCTCAAGAGCGATGTTAATTTGTTCAATCATTTGGTTAGGAAAGCGGATGTTGCGGGTTGTTGTTCTGCGGGTTCTGTTCTTAGTTGACATGAGGTTGCCCCGTATTCAGTGTCGCTGATTTGTATTGTCTGAAGTTGTTTTTACGTTAAGTTGATGCAGATCAATTAATACGATACCTGCGTCATAATTGATTATTTGACGTGGTTTGATGGCGTAGATGCACGTTGTGACATGTAGATGATAATTATTATCATTTTGCGGGTCCTTTCCGGCGATCCGACAGGTTACGGGGCGGCGACCTCGCGGGTTTTCGCTATTTATGAAAATTTTCCGGTTTAAGGCGTTTCCGTTCTTCTTCGTCGTAACTTAATGTTTTTATTTAAAATACCCCCTGAAAAGAAAGGAAACGACAGGTGCTGAAAACGAACTTTTGGGCCTTTGTCGTTTCCTTTCTCTGTTTTTGGCCGTGGAATGAACAATGGAAGTCAACAAAAAGCAGCTGGCTGACATTTTCGGTGCGAGTATCCGTACCATTCAGAACTGGCAGGAACAGGGAATGCCCGTTCTGCGAGGCGGTGGCAAGGGTAATGAGGTGCTTTATGACTCTGCCGCCGTTATAAAATGGTATGCCGAAAGGGATGCTGAAATTGAGAACGAAAAGCTGCGCCGGGAGGTTGAAGAACTGCGGCAGTCCAGCGAGGCAGATCTCCAGCCAGGGACTATTGAGTACGAACGCCATCGACTTACGCGTGCGCAGGCCGACGCACAGGAACTGAAGAATGCCAGAGACTCCGCTGAAGTGGTGGAAACCGCATTCTGTACTTTCGTGTTGTCGCGGATCGCAGGTGAAATTGCCAGTATTCTCGACGGGATCCCCCTGTCGGTGCAGCGGCGTTTTCCGGAACTGGAAAACCGACATGTTGATTTCCTGAAACGGGATATCATCAAAGCCATGAACAAAGCAGCCGCGCTGGATGAACTGATACCGGGGTTGCTGAGTGAATATATCGAACAGTCAGGTTAACAGGCTGCGGCATTTTGTCCGCGCCGGGCTTCGCTCACTGTTCAGGCCGGAGCCACAGACCGCCGTTGAATGGGCGGATGCTAATTACTATCTCCCAAAAGAATCCGCATACCAGGAAGGGCGCTGGGAAACACTGCCCTTTCAGCGGGCCATCATGAATGCGATGGGCAGTGACTACATCCGCGAGGTGAATGTGGTGAAGTCTGCCCGTGTTGGTTATTCCAAAATGCTGCTGGGTGTTTATGCCTACTTCATAGAGCATAAGCAGCGCAACACCCTTATCTGGTTGCCGACGGATGGTGATGCCGAGAACTTTATGAAAACTCACGTTGAGCCGACCATCCGTGATATTCCTTCGCTGCTGGCGCTGGCCCCGTGGTATGGCAAAAAGCACCGGGATAACACGCTCACCATGAAGCGTTTCACCAATGGTCGTGGCTTCTGGTGCCTGGGCGGTAAAGCGGCAAAAAACTACCGTGAAAAGTCAGTGGATGTGGCGGGTTATGATGAACTTGCTGCCTTTGATGAGGATATTGAACAGGAAGGCTCTCCGACGTTCCTGGGCGATAAGCGTATTGAAGGCTCGGTCTGGCCAAAGTCCATCCGTGGCTCCACGCCCAAAGTGAGAGGCACCTGCCAGATTGAGCGTGCAGCCAGTGAATCCCCGCATTTTATGCGTTTTCATGTTGCCTGCCCGCACTGCGGGAAGGAGCAGTACCTTAAATTTGGCGACAAAGAGACGCCGTTTGGCCTCAAATGGATGCCGGATGATCCCTCCAGCGTGTTTTATCTCTGTGAGCATAATGCCTGCGTCATCCGTCAGCAGGAGCTGGACTTTACTGATGCCCGTTATATCTGCGAAAAGACCGGGATCTGGACCCGTGATGGCATTCTCTGGTTTTCGTCATCCGGTGAAGAGATTGAACCGCCTGACAGTGTGACCTTTCACATCTGGACGGCGTACAGCCCGTTCACCACCTGGGTGCAGATTGTAAAAGACTGGATGAAGACGAAAGGGGATACGGGAAAACGTAAAACCTTCGTGAACACCACGCTCGGTGAGACGTGGGAAGCGAAAATCGGCGAACGTCCGGATGCTGAAGTGATGGCAGAGCGGAAAGAGCATTATTCAGCGCCCGTTCCTGACCGTGTGGCTTACCTGACCGCCGGTATCGACTCCCAGCTGGACCGCTACGAAATGCGCGTATGGGGATGGGGGCCGGGTGAGGAAAGTTGGCTGATTGACCGGCAGATTATTATGGGTCGCCACGACGATGAACAGACGCTGCTGCGTGTGGATGAGGCCATCAATAAAACCTATACCCGCCGGAATGGTGCAGAAATGTCGATATCCCGTATCTGCTGGGATACTGGCGGGATTGACCCGACCATTGTGTATGAACGCTCGAAAAAGCATGGGCTGTTCCGGGTGATCCCCATTAAAGGGGCATCCGTCTACGGTAAGCCGGTGGCCAGCATGCCTCGTAAGCGAAACAAAAACGGGGTTTACCTTACCGAAATCGGTACGGATACCGCGAAAGAGCAGATTTATAACCGCTTCACACTGACGCCGGAAGGGGATGAACCGCTTCCCGGTGCCGTTCACTTCCCGAATAACCCGGATATTTTTGATCTGACCGAAGCGCAGCAGCTGACGGCTGAAGAGCAGGTCGAAAAATGGGTGGATGGCAGGAAAAAAATACTGTGGGACAGTAAAAAGCGACGCAATGAGGCACTCGACTGCTTCGTTTATGCGCTGGCGGCGCTGCGCATCAGTATTTCCCGCTGGCAGCTGGATCTCAGCGCACTGCTGGCGAGCCTGCAGGAAGAGGATGGTGCAGCAACCAACAAGAAAACACTGGCAGAATACGCCCGTGCCTTATCCGGAGAGGATGAATGACGCGACAGGAAGAACTTGCCGCTGCCCGTGCGGCACTGCATGACCTGATGACAGGAAAACGGGTGGCAACGGTACAGAAAGACGGACGGCGAGTGGAGTTTACGACCACTTCCGTGTCTGACCTGAAAAAATACATTGCTGAGCTGGAAGTGCAGACCGGCATGACACAGCGACGCAGGGGACCTGCAGGATTTTATGTATGAAAATGTCCACCATTCCCACCCTTCTGGGGCCGGACGGCATGACATCGCTGCGTGAATATGCCGGTTATCACGGCGGTGGCAGCGGATTTGGTGGGCAGTTGCGGGCGTGGAACCCACCGAGTGAAAGTGTGGATGCAGCCCTGCTGCCCAACTTTACCCGTGGCAATGCCCGCGCAGACGATCTGGTACGCAATAACGGCTATGCCGCCAACGCCATCCAGCTGCATCAGGATCATATCGTCGGGTCTTTTTTCCGGCTCAGTCATCGCCCAAGCTGGCGCTATCTGGGCATCGGGGAGGAAGAAGCCCGTGCCTTTTCCCGCGAGGTTGAAGCGGCATGGAAAGAGTTTGCCGAGGATGACTGCTGCTGCATTGACGTTGAGCGAAAACGCACGTTTACCATGATGATTCGGGAAGGTGTGGCCATGCACGCCTTTAACGGTGAACTGTTCGTTCAGGCCACCTGGGATACCAGTTCGTCGCGGCTGTTCCGGACACAGTTCCGGATGGTCAGCCCGAAGCGCATCAGCAACCCGAACAATACCGGCGACAGCCGGAACTGCCGTGCCGGTGTGCAGATTAATGACAGCGGCGCGGCGCTGGGATATTACGTCAGCGAGGACGGGTATCCTGGCTGGATGCCGCAGAAATGGACATGGATACCCCGTGAGTTACCCGGCGGGCGCGCCTCGTTCATTCACGTTTTTGAACCCGTGGAGGACGGGCAGACTCGCGGTGCAAATGTGTTTTACAGCGTGATGGAGCAGATGAAGATGCTCGACACGCTGCAGAACACGCAGCTGCAGAGCGCCATTGTGAAGGCGATGTATGCCGCCACCATTGAAAGTGAGCTGGATACGCAGTCAGCGATGGATTTTATTCTGGGCGCGAACAGTCAGGAGCAGCGGGAAAGGCTGACCGGCTGGATTGGTGAAATTGCCGCGTATTACGCCGCCGCGCCGGTCCGGCTGGGAGGCGCAAAAGTGCCACACCTGATGCCGGGTGACTCACTGAACCTGCAGACGGCTCAGGACACGGATAACGGCTACTCCGTTTTTGAGCAGTCACTGCTGCGGTATATCGCAGCCGGGCTGGGTGTCTCGTATGAGCAGCTTTCCCGGAATTACGCCCAGATGAGCTACTCCACGGCACGGGCCAGCGCGAACGAGTCGTGGGCGCACTTTATGGGGCGGCGAAAATTCGTCGCATCCCGTCAGGCGAGCCAGATGTTTCTGTGCTGGCTGGAAGAGGCCATCGTTCGCCGCGTGGTGACGTTACCTTCAAAAGCGCGCTTCAGTTTTCAGGAAGCCCGCAGTGCCTGGGGGAACTGCGACTGGATAGGCTCCGGTCGTATGGCCATCGATGGTCTGAAAGAAGTACAGGAAGCGGTGATGCTGATAGAAGCCGGACTGAGCACCTACGAGAAAGAGTGCGCAAAACGCGGCGACGACTATCAGGAAATTTTTGCCCAGCAGGTCCGTGAAACGATGGAGCGCCGCGCGGCTGGTCTTAAACCGCCCGCCTGGGCGGCTGCAGCATTTGAATCCGGGCTGCGACAATCAACAGAGGAGGAGAAGAGTGACAGCAGAGCTGCGTAATCTCCCGCATATTGCCAGCATGGCCTTTAATGAGCCGCTGATGCTTGAACCCGCCTATGCGCGGGTTTTCTTTTGTGCGCTTGCAGGCCAGCTTGGGATCAGCCGCCTGACGGATGCGGTGTCCGGCGACAGCCTGACTGCCCAGGAGGCACTCGCGACGCTGGCATTATCCGGTGATGATGACGGACCACGACAGGCCCGCAGTTATCAGGTCATGAACGGCATCGCCGTGCTGCCGGTGTCCGGCACGCTGGTCAGCCGGACGCGGGCGCTGCAGCCGTACTCGGGGATGACCGGTTACAACGGCATTATCGCCCGTCTGCAACAGGCTGCCAGCGATCCGATGGTGGACGGCATTCTGCTCGATATGGACACGCCCGGCGGGATGGTGGCGGGGGCATTTGACTGCGCTGACATCATCGCCCGTGTGCGTGACATAAAACCGGTATGGGCGCTTGCCAACGACATGAACTGCAGTGCAGGTCAGTTGCTTGCCAGTGCCGCCTCCCGGCGTCTGGTCACGCAGACCGCCCGGACAGGCTCCATCGGCGTCATGATGGCTCACAGTAATTACGGTGCTGCGCTGGAGAAACAGGGTGTGGAAATCACGCTGATTTACAGCGGCAGCCATAAGGTGGATGGCAACCCCTACAGCCATCTTCCGGATGACGTCCGGGAGACACTGCAGTCCCGGATGGACGCAACCCGCCAGATGTTTGCGCAGAAGGTGTCGGCATATACCGGCCTGTCCGTGCAGGCTGTGCTGGATACCGAGGCTGCAGTGTACAGCGGTCAGGAGGCCATTGATGCCGGACTGGCTGATGAACTTGTTAACAGCACCGATGCGATCACCGTCATGCGTGATGCACTGGATGCACGTAAATCCCGTCTCTCAGGAGGGCGAATGACCAAAGAGACTCAATCAACAACTGTTTCAGCCACTGCTTCGCAGGCTGACATCACCACCGTGGTGCAAGCGACGGAGGGCGAAAACGCCAGCGCGGCGCAGCCGGACGTGAACGCGCAGATCACCGCAGCGGTTGCGGCAGAAAATAGCCGCATTATGGGGATCCTCAACTGTGAGGATGCTCACGGACGCGAAGAACAGGCCCGCGTGCTGGCAGAAACCCCCGGTATGACCGTGGAAACGGCCCGCCGCATTCTGGCCGCAGCACCACAGAGTGCACAGGCGCGCAGTGACACTGCGCTGGATCGTCTGATGCAGGGGGCACCGGCACCGCTGGCTGCAGGTAACCCGGCATCTGATGCCGTTAACGATTTGCTGAACACACCAGTGTAAGGGATGTTTATGACGAGCAAAGAAACCTTTACCCATTACCAGCCGCTGGGCAACAGTGACCCGGCTCATACCGCAACCGCGCCCGGCGGATTGAGTGCGAAAGCGCCTGCAATGACCCCGCTGATGCTGGACACCGCCACCCGTAAGCTGGTTGCGTGGGATGGCACCACCGACGGTGCTGCCGTTGGCATTCTGGCGGTTGCTGCTGACCAGACCAGCACCACGCTGACGTTCTACAAGTCCGGCACGTTCCGTTATGAGGATGTGCTCTGGCCGGAGGCTGCCAGCGACGAGACGAAAAAACGGACCGCGTTTGCCGGAACGGCAATCAGCATCGTTTAACTTTACCCTTCATCACTAAAGGCCGCCTGTGCGGCTTTTTTTACGGGATTTTTTTATGTCGATGTACACAACCGCCCAACTGCTGGCGGCAAATGAGCAGAAATTTAAGTTTGATCCACTGTTTCTGCGTCTCTTTTTCCGTGAGAGCTATCCCTTCACCACGGAGAAAGTCTATCTCTCACAAATTCCGGGACTGGTAAACATGGCGCTGTACGTTTCGCCGATTGTTTCCGGTGAGGTTATCCGTTCCCGTGGCGGCTCCACCTCTGAATTTACGCCGGGATATGTCAAGCCGAAGCATGAGGTGAATCCGCAGATGACCCTGCGTCGCCTGCCGGATGAAGATCCGCAGAATCTGGCGGACCCGGCTTACCGCCGCCGTCGCATCATCATGCAGAACATGCGTGATGAAGAGCTGGCCATTGCCCAGGTCGAAGAGATGCAGGCAGTTTCTGCCGTGCTTAAGGGCAAATACACCATGACCGGTGAAGCCTTTGATCCGGTTGAGGTGGATATGGGCCGCAGTGCGGCGAATAACATCACGCAGTCCGGCGGCACGGAGTGGAGCAAGCGTGACAAGTCCACGTATGACCCGACCGACGATATCGAGGCCTACGCGCTGAACGCCAGCGGTGTGGTGAATATCATCGTGTTCGATCCGAAAGGCTGGGCGCTGTTCCGTTCCTTCAAAGCCGTCAAGGAGAAGCTGGATACCCGTCGCGGCTCTAATTCCGAGCTGGAGACAGCGGTAAAAGACCTGGGCGAAGCGGTGTCCTATAAGGGGATGTATGGCGATGTGGCGATCGTCGTGTATTCCGGACAGTACGTGGAAAACGACGTCAAAAAGAACTTCCTGCCGGACAACACGATGGTGCTGGGGAACACTCAGGCACGCGGTCTGCGCACCTATGGCTGCATTCAGGATGCGGACGCACAGCGCGAAGGCATTAACGCCTCTGCCCGCTACCCGAAAAACTGGGTGACCACCGGCGATCCGGCGCGTGAGTTCACCATGATTCAGTCAGCACCGCTGATGCTGCTGGCTGACCCTGATGCGTTCGTGTCCGTACAACTGGCGTAATCGTGGCCCTTCGGGGCCATTTTCTCTCTGTGGAGGAGTCCATGACGAAAGATGAACTGATTGCCCGTCTCCGGTCGTTGGGTGAGCAACTGAACCGTGATGTCAGCCTGACGGGGACGAAAGAAGAACTGGCGCTCCGTGTGGCAGAGCTGGAAGAAGAGCTTGATGACACGGGTGATATTGCCGGTCAGGACACCCCTCTCAGCCCGGAAAATGTGCTGACCGGGCATGAAAATGAGGCTGTATCAGCGCAGCCGGATACCGTGATTCAGGATGCGGCTGATCTGGTCACGGTCGTGGCACTGGTGACGCTGCACACCGATGCACTTCACGCCACGCGGGATGAAACTGTGGCATTTGTGCTGCCGGGAACGGCGTTTCGTGTCTCTGCCGGTGTGGCAGCCGAAATGACAGAGCGCGGCCTGGCCAGAATGCAATAACGGGAGGCGCTGTGGCTGATTTCGATAACCTGTTCGATGCTGCCATTGCCCGCGCCGATGAAACGATACGCGGGTACATGGGAACGTCAGCCACCATTACATCCGGTGAGCAGTCCGGCGCAGTAATACGTGGTGTTTTTGATGACCCTGAAAATATCAGCTATGCCGGACAGGGCGTGCGCGTTGAAGGCTCCAGCCCGTCCCTGTTTGTCCGGACTGATGAGGTGCGGCAGCTGCGGCGTGGAGACACGCTGACCATCGGTGAGGAAAATTTCTGGGTAGACCGGGTTTCGCCGGATGATGGCGGAAGCTGTCATCTCTGGCTTGGACGGGGCGTACCGCCTGCCGTTAACCGTCGCCGCTGAAAGGGGGATGTATGGCCATAAAAGGTCTTGAGCAGGCCGTTGAAAACCTCAGCCGTATCAGCAAAACGGCGGTGCCTGGTGCCGCCGCAATGGCTATTAACCGCGTTGCTTCATCCGCGATATCGCAGTCTGCGTCACAGGTTGCCCGTGAGACAAAGGTACGCCGGAAACTGGTAAAGGAAAGGGCCAGGCTGAAAAGGGCCACGGTCAAAAATCCGCAGGCCAGAATCAAAGTTAACCGGGGGGATTTGCCCGTAATCAAGCTGGGTAATGCGCGGGTTGTCCTGTCCCGCCGCAGGCGTCGTAAAAAGGGGCAGCGTTCATCCCTGAAAGGTGGCGGCAGCGTGCTTGTGGTGGGTAACCGTCGTATTCCCGGCGCGTTTATTCAGCAACTGAAAAATGGCCGGTGGCATGTCATGCAGCGTGTGGCCGGGAAAAACCGTTACCCCATTGATGTGGTGAAAATCCCGATGGCGGTGCCGCTTACCACGGCGTTTAAACAGAATATTGAACGGATACGGCGTGAACGTCTTCCGAAAGAGCTGGGCTATGCGCTGCAGCATCAACTGAGAATGGTAATAAAGCGATGAAACATACTGAACTCCGTGCAGCCGTACTGGATGCACTGGAGAAGCATGACACCGGGGCGACGCTTTTTGATGGTCGCCCCGCTGTTTTTGATGAGGAAGATTTTCCGGCAATTGCCGTTTATCTCACCGGCGCTGAATACACGGGCGAAGAGCTGGACAGCGATACCTGGCAGGCGGAGCTGCATATTGAAGTTTTCCTGCCTGCTCAGGTGCCGGATTCAGAGCTGGATTCGTGGATGGAGTCCCGGATTTATCCGGTGATGAGCGATATCCCGGCACTGTCAGATTTGATCACCAGTATGGTGGCCAGTGGCTATGACTACCGGCGCGACGATGATGCGGGCCTGTGGAGTTCAGCCGATCTGACTTATGTCATTACCTATGAAATGTGAGGACGCTATGCCTGTACCAAATCCAACAATGCCGGTAAAAGGTGCCGGGACCACACTGTGGGTTTATAAGGGGAACGGTGACCCTTATGCGAACCCGCTTTCAGACGTTGACTGGTCGCGTCTGGCAAAAGTTAAAGACCTGACGCCCGGCGAACTGACCGCTGAGTCCTATGACGACAGCTATCTCGATGATGAAGATGCAGACTGGACTGCGACCGGGCAGGGGCAGAAATCTGCCGGAGATACCAGCTTCACGCTGGCGTGGATGCCCGGAGAGCAGGGGCAGCAGGCGCTGCTGGCGTGGTTTAATGAAGGTGATACCCGTGCCTATAAAATCCGCTTCCCGAACGGCACGGTCGATGTGTTCCGTGGCTGGGTCAGCAGTATCGGTAAGGCGGTGACGGCGAAGGAAGTGATCACCCGCACGGTGAAGGTCACCAATGTGGGACGCCCGTCGATGGCTGAAGATCGCAGTACGGTGACGGCGGCAACCGGCATGACGGTAACGCCAGCCAGTGCTTCTGTAGTGAAAGGGCAGAGCACCACGCTGACCGTGGCATTCCAGCCGGAAGGCGTAACCGACAAGAGCTTCCGTGCGGTGTCTTCGGATAAAACAAAAGCCACCGTGTCGGTCAGTGGTATGACCATCACCGTGAACGGCGTTGCTGCAGGCAAGGTCAACATTCCGGTCGTATCCGGTAATGGTGAACTTGCTGCTGTTGCAGAAATCACCGTCACCGCCAGTTAATCCGGAGAGTCAGCGATGTTCCTGAAAACCGAATCATTTGAATATAACGGCGTGACCGTCACGCTTTCTGAACTGTCAGCCCTGCAGCGTATTGAGCATCTCGCCCTGATGAAACAGCAGGCAGAATCCGACAGCAACCGGAAGTTTACTGTGGAAGACGTCATCAGAACCGGCGCTTTTGTGGTGGCGATGTCTCTGTGGCATAACCATCCGAAGAAGACGCAGATGCCGTCCATGAATGAAGCCGTTAAACAGATTGAGCAGGAAGTGCTTACCACCTGGCCCACAGAGGCAATTTCTCATGCTGAAAACGTGGTGTACCGGCTGTCCGGTATGTATGAGTTTGTGGTGAATAATGCCCCTGAACAGGCAGATGACGCCGGGCCTGCAGAGCCTGTTTCTGCGGGAAAGTGTTCGACGGTGAGCTGAGTTTTGCCCTGAAACTGGCGCGTGAGATGGGGCGACCCGACTGGCGCGCCATGCTTGCCGGGATGTCATCCACGGAGTATGCCGACTGGCACCGCTTTTACAGTACCCATTATTTTCATGATGTTCTGCTGGATATGCACTTTTCCGGGCTGACGTACACCGTGCTCAGCCTGTTTTTCAGCGATCCGGATATGCATCCGCTGGATTTCAGTCTGCTGAACCGGTGTGAGGCTGACGAAGAGCCTGAAGGTGATGTGCTGATGCAGAAAGCGGCAGGGCTTGCCGGAGGTGTTCGTTTTGGTCCGGACGGGAATGAAGTTATCCCCGCCTCCCCGGATGTGGCGGACATGACGGAGGATGACGTAATGCTGATGACAGTATCAGAAGGGATCGCAGGAGGAGTCCGGTATGGCTGAACCGGTAGGCGATCTGGTCGTTGATTTAAGTCTGGATGCGGCCAGATTTGACGAGCAGATGGCCAGAGTCAGGCGTCATTTTTCCGGTACGGAAACTGATGCGAAAAAAACAGCGGCAGTCGTTGAACAGTCAATGAACCGGCAGGCGCTGGCTGCACAGAAAGCGGGGATTTCCGTCGGGCAGTATAAAGCCGCCATGCGTATGCTGCCTGCGCAGTTCACCGACGTGGCCACACAGCTTGCAGGGGGGCAGAATCCGTGGCTGATCCTGCTGCAACAGGGTGGTCAGGTGAAGGACTCCTTCGGCGGGATGATCCCCATGTTCAGGGGGCTTGCCGGTGCGATCACCCTGCCGATGGTTGGTATCACTTCGCTGGCGGTGGCGACCGGTGCGCTGGCGTATGCCTGGTATCAGGGTGACTCAACCCTGTCCGATTTCAATAAAACGCTGGTCCTTTCCGGTAATCAGGCGGGACTGACGGCAGATCGTATGCTGGTCCTGTCCAGAGCCGGGCAGGCCGCAGGGCTGACGTTTAACCAGACAAGCGAGTCACTCAGCGCACTGGTTAAGGCGGGGGTAAGCGGCGAGGCTCAGATTGCGTCCATCAGCCAGAGTGTGGCGCGTTTCTCCTCTGCATCCGGCGTGGAGGTGGACAAGGTCGCTGAAGCCTTCGGGAAGCTGACCACTGACCCGACGTCGGGGCTGACGGCGATGGCGCGCCAGTTCCATAACGTGACGGCGGAGCAGATTGCATATGTTGCTCAGTTGCAGCGTTCCGGCGATGAAGCCGGGGCATTGCAGGCGGCGAACGAGGCCGCAACGAAAGGGTTTGATGACCAGACCCGTAAACTGAAAGATAACATGGGTACGCTGGAGACCTGGGCAGACAGGACTGCACAGGCATTCAAATCCATGTGGGATGCGGTGCTGGATATTGGCCGCCCGGACTCCTCTGCTGATATGCTCGCCAAAGCTGAAAAAGCTTTTGATGAAGCGGATAAAAAATGGCAGTGGTATCAGAGCCGGAGCCACCGGCGCGGTAAAACGTCAGCATTTCTTGCCAATCTTCGGGGGGCATGGGAGAAGAGAGAGAATGCGCGACTTGGGCTTTCAGCCGCCACGTTGCAGGCAGATCTTGAAAAGGCCAGTGAGATGGCAGCAAAAGATCGGGCCGAGTCTGAGGCATCACGGCTGAAATATACCGAAGAGGCGCAGAAGGCTTACGAACGCCTGCAGACACCGCTGGAGAAATATACCGCCCGCCAGGAGGAACTGAATAAGGCACTGAAAGACGGAAAAATCCTGCAGGCAGATTACAACACGCTGATGGCGGCGGCGAAAAAGGACTATGAAGCGACGCTGAAAAAGCCGAAGCAGTCCGGCGTGAAAGTGTCTGCGGGCGATCGTCAGGAAGACAGTGCTCATGCTGCCCTGCTGACGCTTCAGGCAGAACTCCGGACACTGGAGAAGCATGCCGGAGCGAATGAGAAAATCAGCCAGCAGCGCCGGGATATGTGGAAGGCAGAAAGTCAGTTCGCGGTACTGGAGGAGGCGGCACAACGTCGCCAGCTGTCCGCACAGGAGAAATCCCTGCTGGCGCATAAAGATGAGACGCTGGAGTACAAACGCCAGCTGGCTGCACTTGGTGACAAGGTCACGTATCAGGAGCGCCTGAACGCGCTGGCGCAGCAGGCGGATAAATTCGCACAGCAGCAACGGGCAAAACGGGCAGCCATTGAGGCGAAAAACCGGGGGCTGACTGACCGGCAGGCAGCGCGGGACGCCACGGAACAGCGCCTGAAGGAACAGTATGGCGATAATCCGCTGGCGCTGAATAGCGTCATGTCAGAGCAGAAAAAGACCTGGGCGGCTGAAGACCAGCTTCGCGGGAGCTGGATGGCAGGCCTCAGGTCAGGCTGGAGTGAGTGGGAAGAGAGCGCCACGGACAGTATGTCGCAGGTTAAAAGTGCAGCCACGCAGACCTTTGATGGTATTGCACAGAATATGGCGGCGATGCTGACCGGCAGTGAACAGAACTGGCGCAGCTTCACCCGTTCCGTGCTGTCCATGATGACAGAAATTCTGCTTAAGCAGGCAATGGTGGGGATTGTCGGGAGTATCGGCAGCGCCATTGGCGGTGCTGCCAGTAGTGGCGCATCAGCGTCAGGTGGTACAGCCATTCAGGCAGCTGCGGCGAAATTCCATTTTGCGACCGGAGGATTTACGGGAACCGGCGGCAAATATGAGCCAGCGGGGATTGTTCACCGTGGTGAATTTGTCTTCACGAAGGAGGCAACCAGCCGGATTGGCGTGGGGAATCTCTACCGGCTGATGCGCGGCTATGCCACCGGTGGTTATGTCGGTACACCGGGCAGCCTGGCGGACAGCCGGTCGCAGGCGTCCGGGAAGTTTGAGCAGAATAACCATGTGGTGATTAATAACGACGGCACGAACGGTCAGATAGGTCCGGCTGCTCTGAAGGCGGTGTATGACATGGCCCGCAAGGGTGCCCGTGATGAAATTCAGACACAGATGCGTGATGGTGGCCTGTTCTCCGGAGGTGGACGATGAAAACCTTCCGCTGGAAAGTGAAACCCGGTATGGATGTGGCTTCGGCCCCTTCCGTCAGGAAGGTGCGCTTTGGTGATGGCTATTCCCAGCGAGCGCCTGCCGGGCTGAATGTCGACCTGAAAACGTACAGCGTGACGCTTTCTGTTCCCCGTTGGGAGGCCGCGGCGCTGGAGTCGTTTCTGGCTGAGCACGGGGGCTGGAAGGCCTTTCTGTGGACGCCGCCTTATGGCTACCGGCAGATAAAGGTGACCTGCGCAAAATGGTCGTCGCGGGTCAGTATGTTGCGTGTTGAGTTCAGCGCAGAGTTTGAACAGGTGGTGAACTGATGCAGGATATCCGACAGGAAACACTGAATGAATGCACCCGTGCGGAGCAGTCTGCCAGCGTGGTGCTCTGGGAAATCGATCTGACAGAGGTCGGTGGTGAACGTTATTTTTTCTGTAATGAGCAGAACGAAAAAGGTGAGCCGGTCACCTGGCAGGGGCGGCAGTATCAGGCATACCCCATTCAGGGGACGGGATTTGAACTGAACGGCAAGGGCAGTGCTGCCCGTCCGACACTGACGGTCTCTAACCTGCACGGCATGGTCACCGGGATGGCGGAAGAACTGCAGAGTCTGGTCTGCGGAACGGTGGTCAGGCGTAAGGTTTATGCCCGTTTTCTGGATGCGGTGAACTTCGTCAACGGAAACAGCGACGCCGATCCGGAGCAGGAGGTGATCAGCCGCTGGCGCATTGAGCAGTGCAGCGAACTGAGCGCGGTGAGTGCCTCCTTTGTACTGTCCACGCCGACGGAAACGGACGGCGCTGTTTTTCCGGGACGTATCATGCTGGCCAACACCTGCACCTGGACCTATCGCGGTGATGAGTGCGGTTATAGCGGTCCGGCGGTCGCGGATGAATATGACCAGCCGACGTCCGATATCACGAAGGATAAATGCAGCAAATGCCTGAGTGGCTGCAAGTTTCGCAATAACGTCGGCAACTTTGGCGGCTTCCTTTCCATTAACAAACTTTCGCAGTAAATCCCATGACAGAGACAGAATCAGCGATTCTGGCGCACGCCCGGCGATGTGCGCCAGCGGAGTCGTGCGGCTTCGTGGTGAGAACGCCGGAGGGGGAAAGATATTTTCCCTGCGTGAATATCTCCGGTGAGCCGGAGGAGTATTTCCGGATGTCGCCGGAGGACTGGCTGCAGGCAGAAATGCAGGGTGAGATTGTGGCGCTGGTCCACAGTCATCCCGGAGGTCTGCCCTGGCTGAGTGAGGCTGACCGGCGGCTGCAGGTGCAGAGTGATTTGCCGTGGTGGCTGGTCTGCCGGGGGGCGATTCATAAGTTCCGCTGTGTGCCGCATCTTACCGGGCGGCGCTTTGAGCACGGGGTGACGGACTGTTACACGCTGTTCCGGGATGCTTACCATCTGGCGGGGATAGAGATGCCGGATTTTCATCGCGAGGATGACTGGTGGCGTAACGGCCAGAATCTCTATCTGGATAATCTGGAGGCAACGGGGCTGTATCAGGTGCCGTTGTCAGCGGCGCAGCCGGGCGATGTGCTGCTGTGCTGTTTTGGTTCATCGGTGCCGAATCATGCCGCCATTTACTGCGGCGACGGCGAACTGCTGCACCATATTCCTGAACAACTGAGCAAACGAGAGAGGTATACCGATAGATGGCAGCGACGCACACACTCCCTCTGGCGTCACCGGGCATGGCACGCATCTGCCTTTACGGGGATTTGCAACGATTTGGCCGTCGCATCGACCTTCGTGTGAAAACGGGGGCCGAAGCCATCCGGGCGCTGGCCACACAGCTCCCGGCGTTTCGTCAGAAACTGAATGAGGGCTGGTATCAGGTGCGCATTGCCGGGCGTGATGCAGGCGAAAATGAATTATCTGCCCGTCTTAATGAGCCGCTGGCAAATGGTGCCGTGATCCACATCGTACCGCGTCTGGCTGGTGCCAAAAGTGGCGGTGTTTTTCAGGCAGTGCTGGGGGCGGCGCTGATTGCGGTGGCATGGTGGAACCCTGTGGGCTGGCTGGGTGCCGCGGCTGTATCGGGCATGTATGCGGCAGGGGCCAGTATGATCCTGGGAGGTGTGGCGCAGATGCTGGCACCGAAAGCCAGGACGCCCACGGCAGCCAGTACAGATAACGGCAAACAGAACACCTATTTCTCCTCACTGGATAACATGGTTGCTCAGGGCAATGTTTTGCCTGTTCTGTACGGTGAAATGCGTGTGGGGTCGCGGGTGGTTTCTCAGGAGATCAGCACGGCAGACGAAGGGGACGGTGGTCAGGTTGTGGTGATTGGTCGCTGATGCAAAATGTTTTATGTGAAACCGCCTCCGGGCGGTTTTGTCGTTTATGGAGCATGACGAATGGGTAAAGGCAGCAGTAAGGGGCATACCCCGCGCGAAGCGAAGGACAACCTGAAATCCACGCAGTTACTGAGTGTGATCGATGCCATCAGCGAAGGGCCGATAGAAGGTCCGGTGGATGGATTAAAAAGCGTGCTGCTGAACAGTACGCCGGTGCTGGACAGTGAAGGGAATACCAACATCGCCGGTGTCACGGTGGTGTTCCGGGCAGGTGAGCAGGAGCAGACACCGCCGGAGGGTTTTGAATCCTCCGGATCCGAGACGGTGCTGGGTACGGAAGTAAAATATGACACGCCGATCACCCGGACCATCACGTCGGCAAACATCGACCGTCTGCGCTTTACCTTCGGTGTGCAGGCACTGGTGGAAACCACCTCAAAGGGAGACCGGAATCCGTCGGAAGTCCGCCTGCTGGTTCAGATACAGCGTAACGGTGGCTGGGTGACGGAAAAAGACATCACCATTAAGGGCAAAACTACCTCGCAGTATCTGGCCTCGGTGGTGGTGGGTAACCTGCCGCCGCGCCCGTTTAATATCCGGATGCGCAGGATGACGCCGGACAGCACCACAGACCAGCTGCAGAACAAAACGCTCTGGTCGTCATACACCGAAATCATCGATGTGAAACTGTGCTACCCGAACACGGCACTGGTCGGCGTGCAGGTGGACTCGGAACAGTTCGGCAGCCAGCAGGTGAGCCGTAATTATCATCTTCGCGGGCGCATTCTGCAGGTGCCGTCGAACTATAACCCGCAGACGCGGCAATACAGCGGTATCTGGGACGGAACGTTTAAGCCAGCATACAGCAACAACATGGCCTGGTGTCTGTGGGATATGCTGACCCACCCGCGCTACGGCATGGGTAAACGTCTTGGTGCGGCAGATGTGGATAAATGGGCGCTGTATGTCATCGGCCAGTATTGCGACCAGTCGGTGCCGGACGGTTTTGGCGGCACGGAGCCGCGCATCACCTGTAATGCCTACCTGACCACACAGCGTAAGGCGTGGGATGTTCTCAGTGATTTCTGCTCGGCGATGCGCTGTATGCCGGTATGGAACGGGCAGACGCTGACGTTCGTGCAGGACCGACCGTCGGATAAGGTGTGGACCTATAACCGCAGTAATGTGGTGATGCCGGATGATGGCGCGCCGTTCCGCTACAGCTTCAGCGCCCTGAAGGACCGCCATAATGCCATTGAGGTGAACTGGATTGACCCGAATAACGGCTGGGAGACGGCGACAGAGCTTGTTGAAGATACGCAGGCCATTCTCCGTTACGGTCGCAACGTCACGAAGATGGATGCCTTTGGCTGTACCAGCCGGGGGCAGGCACACCGCGCCGGGCTGTGGCTGATTAAAACGGAGCTGCTGGAAACGCAGACCGTGGACTTCAGCGTGGGCGCAGAAGGGCTTCGCCATGTACCGGGTGATGTCATTGAAATCTGTGATGATGACTATGCGGGGATCAGCATCGGCGGGCGTGTGCTGGCGGTGAACAGCCAGACCCGGACGCTGACGCTCGACCGAGAAATCACGCTGCCATCCTCCGGCACCACGCTGATAAGCCTGGTTGACGGGCAGGGGAATCCGGTCAGCGTGGAGGTCCAGTCCGTCACCGACGGCGTGAAGGTGAAAGTGAGCCGGGTTCCTGACGGCGTTGCCGAGTACAGCGTGTGGGGGCTGAAGCTGCCGACGCTGCGCCAGCGCCTGTTCCGTTGTGTGAGTATCCGTGAGAATGACGACGGCACGTATGCCATCACCGCTGTGCAGCATGTGCCGGAGAAAGAGGCCATCGTGGATAACGGGGCGCACTTTGACGGCGACCAGAGCGGCACGGTGAATGGTGTCACGCCGCCAGCGGTGCAGCACCTGACCGCAGAAGTCACCGCAGACAGCGGGGAATACCAGGTGCTGGCGCGCTGGGATACGCCGAAGGTGGTGAAGGGTGTGAGCTTTATGCTTCGCCTGACCGTGGCAGCGGATGACGGCAGTGAGCGGCTGGTCAGCACGGCCCGGACGACGGAAACCACATACCGCTTCACGCAACTGGCGCTGGGAAACTACAGGCTGACAGTCCGGGCGGCAAATGCCTGGGGGCAGCAGGGCGATCCGGCATCGGTATCGTTCCGGATTGCCGCACCGGCAGCGCCGTCGCGGATTGAGCTGACGCCGGGCTATTTTCAGATAACCGCCACGCCGCATCTTGCCGTTTATGATCCGACGGTACAGTTTGAGTTCTGGTTCTCGGAAAAGCGGATTGCGGATATCAGGCAGGTTGAAACCACAGCCCGCTATCTTGGCACGGCGCTGTACTGGATAGCCGCCAGTATCAATATCAAACCGGGCCATGATTATTATTTTTACGTTCGCAGTGTGAACACCGTCGGCAAATCGACATTCGTGGAGGCTGTCGGTCGGGCGAGCGATGATGCGGAAGGTTACCTGGATTTTTTCAAAGGCCAGATAACCGAATCCCATCTCGGCAAGGAGCTGCTGGAAAAAGTCGAGCTGACGGAGGATAACGCCAGCAAACTGGAGGAGTTTTCGAAAGAGTGGAAAGACGCCAACGATAAATGGAATGCCATGTGGGGCGTCAAAATTGAGCAGACCGAAGACGGCAGGCATTATGTCGCGGGGCTTGGCCTCAGCATGGAGGATACGGAGGAAGGCAAACTGAGCCAGTTCCTGGTTGCCGCTAACCGTATCGCGTTTATTGACCCGGCAAACGGGAATGAAACGCCGATGTTTGTGGCGCAGGGCAACCAGATATTCATGAACGAAGTGTTCCTGAAGTATCTGACGGCTCCCACCATTACCAGCGGCGGCAATCCTCCGGTATTTTCCCTGACACCGGACGGGCGGCTGACGGCGAAAAATGCCGATATCAGCGGTAACGTGAATGCGAACTCCGGGACGCTCAATAATGTCACGATTAACCAGAACTGTCTGATTCTGGGAAAACTGTCTGCCAACCAGATTGAAGGTGATATTGTCAAAACGGTGGGAAAAGCCTTTCCGAGAAATGGCAGTTATGCCAGCGGTACAATAACGGTCACTGTGTACGATGATCAGGCTTTTGACCGTCAGATAGTAATCCCACCTGTTCTGTTTCGCGGTGGTAAGCATGAAAACTTCAACAGCAACAACCAACAGTCATACTGGTATTCAACCTGTAAGCTGCAGGTGCTGAAGAACGGACAGGAAATCTTTCAGCAACCCGCGACGGATGTCAGCAGGGTATTTTCATCCGTCATTGATATGCCTGCCGGACACGGTCATGTCACCCTGACTTTCAATGTTTCTTCATATGGTGCTAATAACTGGACGCCAACGACCAGTATCAGCGACCTTCTTGTTGTCGTGATGAAGAAATCAACAGCCGGTATCAGTATCAGTTGAATTTTATAACCCAAATACGGGCGCCAGAAATGGCGCCTTTTTTATTGCAGAAAAGCGAGAGGTAATTATGCGTAAATTATGTGCTGTTATTCTGTCTGCAGTAGTCTGGCTGGTCGCCGCTGGTACGCCAGCGAGTGCAGCAGAGCATCAGTCCACACTAAGCGCCGGGTATCTTCAGTCCCATACAGATATGCCCGGCAACGATGACCTGAAGGGCATTAACGTGAAATACCGTTATGAATTTACGGACACGCTGGGGCTGGTGACGTCATTCAGCTATGCAGGAGACAAGAATCGCCAGCTTACCCGTTACAGCGATACCCGCTGGCATGAAGATTCAGTGCGTAACCGCTGGTTCAGCATGATGGCGGGGCCATCTGTGCGCGTGAATGAATGGTTCAGTGCTTATGCGATGGCGGGTGTGGCTTACAGCCGTGTGTCGACTTTCTCCGGGGATTATCTCCGCGTAACTGATAACAAGGGGAAAACGCACGATGTGCTGACCGGAAGTGATGACGGTCGCCACAGCAACACGTCTCTGGCGTGGGGGGCTGGCGTGCAGTTTAACCCGACCGAATCCGTGGCCATTGACCTTGCTTATGAAGGCTCCGGCAGTGGCGACTGGCGCACTGACGGTTTTATCGTGGGTGTCGGTTATAAATTCTGATTAGCCAGGTAACACAGTGTTATGACAGCCCGCCGGTTCAGGCGGGCTTTTTTGTGGAGTGGATATGGCAGCAGTAAAAATCTCAGGTGTGCTGAAAGATGGTGCGGGAAAACCAATACAGAACTGCACTATTCAACTGAAGGCAAAGCGTAACAGCACCACGGTACTGGTGAACACGGTGGCCTCTGAAAATCCGGATGAAGCCGGGCGTTACAGCATGGATGTTGAGTATGGTCAGTACAGCGTCACCCTGCTGGTTGAAGGTTTTCCGCCTTCACATGCCGGGACCATTACCGTCTATGAAGGTTCCAGACCAGGTACGCTGAATGATTTTCTCGGTGCCATGACGGAAGATGATGTCATGCCGGAGGCATTGCGTCGTTTTGAGGCAATGGTGGAAGAAGCGGCACGCAACGCCGAAGCCGCCTCTCAGAGCGCAGCGGCGGCAAAGAAATCCGAAACTGCAGCGGCATCATCGAAGAACGCGGCGAAAACCTCAGAAACGAATGCAGCTAACAGCGCACAGGCGGCAGCGTCCTCGCAGACTGCATCGGCAAACTCCGCGACAGCTGCCAAAAAATCAGAAACCAACGCGAAAAACAGTGAGACAGCCGCAAAGACGAGCGAAACTAACGCAAAGTCCAGCCAGACGGCAGCGAAAATAAGCGAAACGAATGCCAAAGCCAGTGAAACTGCGGCGAAAAGCAGTCAGGATGCAGCAGCCGAAAGCGAGAGTGCTGCAGCCGGTTCTGCGACTTCAGCAGCTGGATCAGCAACTGCTGCGGCTAACAGCCAGAAAGCTGCGAAGACGAGTGAAACTAACGCAAAGTCCAGCCAGACGGCAGCGAAAATAAGCGAAACGAATGCCAAAGCCAGCGAAACTGCGGCGAAAAACAGTCAGGATGCAGCGGCCCAAAGCGAAAGTGCCGCAGCCGGTTCTGCAAGTGCGGCGGCTACTTCTGCCACTGCATCTGCCAACAGTCAAAAAGCTGCAAAAACCAGTGAAACCAACGCAAAGGCGAGCGAGACTGCGGCGGCTAACTCGGCGAAAGCATCCGCTGCAAGCCAGACGGCTGCAAAAGCAAGTGAAGACGCAGCCAGAGAGTATGCAAGCCAGGCTGCGGAGCCGTATAAACAAGTTTTGCAGCCGCTTCCCGATGTGTGGATACCGTTTAACGATTCATTGGATATGATTACGGGCTTTTCGCCATCATATAAAAAAATTGTTATTGGCGACGATGAAATAACAATGCCTGGCGACAAGATTGTAAAGTTTAAACGCGCATCGAAAGCAACTTACATTAATAAATCTGGTGTGCTGACAGAGGCTGCCATTGACGAGCCACGGTTTGAACGTGATGGCCTGCTTATTGAGGGGCAAAGAACGAACTTCTTCCCGAACAGTACAGACCCTTCGAAGTGGAATAAGTCAACTTCACTGGACGTTACAGAAACAGGCACAGATAGTTTCGGTTTTAATTATGGCCGGTTTGTCGTACAGGATTCGATTGTTGGCACAAGTAAAGCGCATACCATTATAGGGCTGTATTCAAGTACCGGTGGGGTTGATACTTCAGGTGACGAAAAGTATGTAACTATATCCTGCCGGGTAAAAAGTGAAGTTGATAATATCGCCGTTCGTATTTTATTTGAACATTATGATGGGGAAGTAAGGACATCAATAGGAACAGCAAGCCTGAACCTTACCACCCGCATAATTAGCAAGACGGGTCAGACAAGCCGTGTTACAGCAAGGTCTGTTAAGGATGATGCAACTGGCTGGATATTTTTTGAGGCTACATTAAAAGCAGATACAACAGAAAATACGGTTGGTGGTTTCGTCCAGTATTCTCCGGATACAGGTCAGATGGTGGCATCAGGGGATTGTCTCGATGTAACCACTCCCCAGATTGAGGCTGGTACAGGCGCATCATCTTTTATTGTTACGGGGGCTGCACCGGTAACACGGGCAAGCGATATAGTTACAGTCCCAATTAAGAATAATCTTTATAATCTTCCTTTTACGGTTCTTTGTGAGGTACATAAGAACTGGTATAAAACGCCAAATGCAGCACCGCGTGTTTTTGATACCGGCGGTCATCAAACCGGAGCGGCTATTATTCTTGGCTTCGGTTCTTCAGCAGATTACGACGGATTTCCTTATTGCGATATTGGTGGGTCTAACAGACGGATAAACGAAAAAGCATCACTTGAAAAAATGGTTATGGGGATGCGTGTAAAGTCTGATCAGTCTACATGCGCAGTAAGTAACGGGCGTATATCCAGCGAAACAAAAACCACATGGTCCTATATTCAGAGCACCGCAATTATCCGTATTGGAGGCCAGACTACAGCCGGATTACGTCATTTATTTGGTCATATCAGGAATTTCAGAATATGGCACAAGGCATTGACTGATGCTCAGATGGGGGAGTCAATCTAATGAAAGATTTAACACTCAAATTTGCAGACAAGGCCGACTTTTCGGCCTTTATGGATAGCACTGGCTATTATGATGACGAGTCGATGCAGGATGATATTCTTATTGACGTGATAGGTAACGTGTACAAAGAAACCGGAGAACTGAATGAAGATGGCGAACCGGTATGTGTTAAGGAAGACGGATATTTTGTAAACGTGCGCATCATTAATGATGTGAAAACACCGTCAATATTCGATGAATACGTGGTTGCTGTTGAGCATCAACTTCGTGGCTGGATGTGAGGAAGAAAAATGGCTACATCGACAGTAATTCCGGGAGACATTACCACGCTAAAGGGAGATGTCAGTAAAGCTAAGGAAGATATTTCCTCAATTAACGGAAAAGTATCAACGCTTCAGACTGAGATGACCAGTGCAAAGCAGGATATCAGCTCCAGATACACAAAAACTGAAGTTGATAATAAGCTGAAAAACAAAGTGGAAGTGAACGATCTGGAAAGTGGTCGTTATGGTGGAGATTTTTACCCGCTGACTGGTCGTGAAGCGTTTTATTTGTGGGGATTGGGCACGACTACAGCGGCGGCAAACCTTTATCTTAATCCTGACCCCGCAATTTCGTCTGTGCTGCGGTCAACATCGTCTATCCGCTATAAACATTCAGTAGAGACGATAGATTCAGAGCACGCCGATCTCATTTTCAAGATGCGCCCTGTGTGGTACAGGTCGCAATGCGAAAATGACAGGCGTGACTGGGGATTCTACGGGTTGATTGCCGAGGAAGTTGGAGAAATTGCCCCTCAGTTTGTACACTGGCGACCAGCTAACGAGAATGATGCTCCGGAAGCTATTTCCAGCAATGGCCTTGTTGCCGAAGGTGTAATGTACGAACGTCTGGTTGTTCCACTGATTCACCATATCCAGAAACTGACTGAAAGAGTTGATGAACTTGAGTCAGAATTAAAGTTGTTATCAACTTCCCGAAGTGATATCTGATAAAGGAGGAGTAATGGATATAACACCTTTCCTTCATGCGCTTTGTGCTGTGGCTGCGCAGGTGCTGATTGGCCTTTTTACCGGAAACTGGGCTTACGGGGCGATAGCTGGTTGTACGTTCTTCATTGCGCGCGAACACACCCAGGCAGAATATCGCTGGATTGAAATGTTCGGGCATGGCAAGCGTATGAATATGCCGTGGTGGGGCGGTTTTGATCCACGTGCATGGGATGTGGCAAGCCTGATGGATTTTGCTGTGCCGGTGGTGGCGTGTCTGCTGGTCTGGCGGTTAGTTAATCTTGGGTGAAAAAGCATGTTTAGTGTACTTTCCCGAAACTGATAGTAAGTGGCGAGATTAATTACCTGCTTCAGACTGAATGATTTTTTGCAAGCGCCACAGAAGTAATAGGGGTGAGTGAAAAAACATTAGATATTAATAAGTTGCGTTATTACATCATCAGCTCAAAATGATGAATAACTAGAATTCCTGTCATAGCATTAATGGCTGAATTGGTGGGATGATATATCAGATAGAGTATCAATAAAAGCTGGAATGCATGTGGATTCAAATGGTTTTTGGCTAGATGATACTTATATCTATATTATATGAAGTATTTTAATGTTGCTCTGGAGGGAAATAGTGAGAGATGCACGGCGAAGCACGTCTTGAACTAAATATACACAAGTAAATCATGCTTTCGCCGCTGTATTAGAGCTTTGTTTTCAGATTTGTTAATCGCCAGGTATTACCCCACCAAAAAAATGATTTTTTGGTAAAGTGGATGTTCTCATAATTTGTTAATGGCAATTTTAACTGTTCTGTTTAGATCGTATATGGCTCCAAATTTAAAGCTTTCTTTATAGGAAAGGCAAAAAATATCAAGTTTTTGACTAAGATAAATAAGTTTGTTTTTTTCATTAGTGGCGAATTGTTTTATGTTGCTGATTTGATAGTTGCTACGCAAGAAAGAACTAAATTGCTCAATATCATTAACTGCCCAATTCTTTAAAACGCATTTTGTTACAAATGATACACCAAGCACTTCAAGCGGCTTATAATTTCCGAATGGATCTAAAGTGGTTAATTGGTTAGCATTGAATGATGCCCAGCCATTCAATTCTAATTGCAACCTAATAGTGTTGAGCTCACGCATTTTGATCGTGCTTTTATAACGGTAAAATGAAATTGAGTACAGCAATTTGCTATCTTCAAAACCACTATTTAAGCTATTTTTTCTATCAAGTGAGTATAGCTCAAAGCATTCTGCAACTTCATTGTCAGTGAATCCGTTCAGAATCGAAGTGACAAACTTTAGAGTTATAATTGGTGATTTTGGTAGGTATTTATGTGTGGTTAAATACTCATAATTCTGAAACGCTTTTATCCATTCATAGAAATTACAATCAATCTTACGGCAAATTAAGTCGACAAGTGTATTTGAAAGTTCCTTTTCATTTATCTCATGTAATTCTGGACGTACTGATATTGCAATTTCTCTCATAGTAAGCGGTTTTGCTTCATAAAACAAAACATCCAATATGTCATTTAATGAAGCTTGTCCGCTATAATACCTTTTAATCTCAGGTTTTATTTTGTAATTATTCAATGCTAACCATAGCACTCTCTCACTATCACTTGATTCCTCGGTGTTTAATAAAAATGTTGGATCTTGATCCTTGAGAAGCTCCTCAAGAGAGTGATTATGCAAAAATAATAAAATGAAGAAAGAGCATATTGAGTTTAAAAGAATTGTTGATGGTATTCTCCAAGAAAGATGAGGATATGATTTAACGTATTCATATAATGGCGTAGCTGTGTCCAAAATACGCATCAAAATACGGATGTTAACTATGTTGTTATTTTTTACTATATCCTCAAAGAGAATTTTATCTTCCTGTGGGAATTGGGAAAGCTTTCCATTTATTATATCTATATCCAATATTTCCTCTGGATGCGGATTATAATGAAGTGTTTCTGCAATGAGTTTTTCCTTGTGTTCTATTTTTAAACCAGACTCAGTTGATGTATTGGTAATAATAATAAAGTCTAAATTTGAGTTCATCTCGGACATATAAAGAGAATGGCAATATGTCAAAATTTCACTAACTAATGATGTTTCGGATATTCTCTCTATATCATCCAATATAAAAATACCATCCAGTTTTGATAAAATGTTTTCTCTAACACTTGCACCAATAGAATTAAACATGCTGTTAATAATATTGGCACTTGCAGGTGAGCCGCTGGCAATGCTACCTATTCCTGATAGACTTTCGAGCCCGGATTTAAATGTTTGTATATCTTGCAGGTAGTAACAATCTATAATTTTAGCTTTGAAATCTGATAAGGATTTAATACCTAGTAAAGAAATATAATAGAAAATGTTTTTATCATAGTACTTGGGAAATTTTTTTCTGATAAAGTGAGTCTTTCCTGTACCCCAGTTCCCATCAAGCAAAATCAGACCATCTCTTTTTTGTGAAAGTAGATGTATTATTTTTATAATAAGATTGCTGTTAGAGTATTTCATCAAGTTTTCTGGCTCGCTGTTAAAAATAAAACAGTATATGAAAATAATTTTCCTGTAATCTTATAAAAAATGATAATCCATCTCAAACAGCAGACACAAGGCTCCCTACTTGATTTTTAATCATCCGTACAGTGCGCGACACATCGTGCCAGATATACTTACTTGTCGGTATTGTATCATCGGCAACTATCACCTCAGCCTCTTTTCTCCATCATCTGACCTCATACCCTAGTGAGCTTTATATGCCGACAGTGCTAGTAGTCGCTAGTCGTGAGAATTAACTAGATTATTGTCAGTTGCTGGCGTCACTATCAAGAAACCTTCCGCTTATCTTTCTTTAGGTTCGGATGGTGTGCATCTGTATTAATTTGTGGTTACCATTAATTCGATGAATAAATAGTGTTATTTTTTGTCTCATTCCTTTTCCGTTTGTACCAACAATCAGCGATATAAAATCACAATTATCAACTAAAACAGCCTAGTTAGACGATGTACCTCATTGAAGCGATGACAATGTTAGTCAATGTCAAACAGAGATAGTGCAATCACTACTTTTTTAGTGTTACCATGATTTTACTGGGTGAAAAACTTGCTGTGTCGATTTTTCATTTGTGTACCAAATTGTGTACCAATTTAGCGACTGTTGGCTAGATGGATGCGCAATGAATTGAAAACAAACAAATTTTCTCTTTGTATGTGATCTTTCGTGTGGGTCACCACTGCAAATAAGGATATAACATGCCTGTTATTACTCTTCCTGATGGCAGCCAACGCCATTACGACCACGCTGTAAGCCCCATGGATGTTGCGCTGGACATTGGTCCAGGTCTGGCGAAAGCCTGTATCGCAGGGCGCGTTAATGGCGAACTGGTAGATGCGTGCGATTTGATTGAAAACGACGCTAAACTGGCGATCATTACCGCTAAAGACGAAGAAGGTCTGGAGATCATTCGTCACTCCTGCGCGCACCTGTTAGGGCACGCAATTAAACAACTTTGGCCGCATACCAAAATGGCAATCGGCCCGGTTATTGACAACGGTTTCTATTACGACGTTGATCTTGACCGCACGTTAACCCAGGAAGATGTCGAAGCACTCGAGAAGCGGATGCATGAGCTTGCTGAGAAAAACTACGACGTCATTAAGAAGAAAGTCAGCTGGCACGAAGCGCGTGAAACGTTCGTTAAACGCGGCGAGAGCTATAAAGTCTCCATCCTGGACGAAAACATCGCCCATGATGACCAGCCTGGCCTCTATTTCCACGAAGAATATGTCGATATGTGCCGCGGTCCGCACGTACCGAATATGCGTTTCTGCCACCATTTCAAACTGATGAAAACGGCAGGGGCCTACTGGCGCGGCGACAGCAACAACAAAATGTTGCAACGTATTTATGGTACTGCGTGGGCAGATAAAAAAGCCCTCAACGCGTATCTGCAGCGTCTGGAAGAAGCCGCTAAACGCGACCACCGTAAAATCGGTAAACAGCTCGACCTGTACCATATGCAGGAAGAAGCGCCGGGTATGGTGTTCTGGCACAATGACGGCTGGACCATCTTCCGTGAACTGGAAGTGTTCGTTCGCTCTAAACTGAAAGAGTACCAGTATCAGGAAGTTAAAGGCCCGTTTATGATGGACCGCGTCCTGTGGGAAAAAACCGGTCACTGGGAAAACTATAAAGATGCAATGTTCACCACCTCTTCTGAGAACCGTGAATACTGCATTAAGCCGATGAACTGTCCGGGTCACGTACAAATCTTTAACCAGGGGCTGAAGTCGTATCGCGATCTGCCGCTGCGTATGGCCGAGTTCGGTAGCTGCCACCGTAACGAGCCGTCAGGATCCCTGCACGGCCTGATGCGCGTGCGTGGTTTTACCCAGGATGACGCGCATATCTTCTGTACTGAAGAACAAATTCGCGATGAAGTTAACGGATGTATCCGTTTAGTCTATGATATGTACAGCACTTTTGGCTTCGAGAAGATCGTGGTCAAGCTTTCCACTCGTCCTGAAAAACGTATTGGCAGTGACGAAATGTGGGATCGTGCTGAGGCGGACCTGGCAGTTGCGCTGGAAGAAAACAACATCCCGTTTGAGTATCAACTGGGTGAAGGCGCGTTCTACGGTCCGAAAATTGAATTTACCCTGTATGACTGCCTCGATCGTGCATGGCAGTGCGGTACAGTACAGCTGGACTTCTCCTTACCGTCTCGTCTGAGCGCTTCCTATGTAGGCGAAGACAACGAGCGTAAGGTTCCGGTAATGATTCACCGTGCAATTCTTGGGTCGATGGAACGTTTCATCGGTATCCTGACCGAAGAGTTCGCTGGTTTCTTCCCGACCTGGCTTGCGCCGGTTCAGGTTGTTATCATGAACATTACGGATTCACAGTCTGAATACGTTAACGAATTGACGCAAAAACTATCAAATGCGGGCATTCGTGTTAAAGCAGACTTGAGAAATGAGAAGATTGGCTTTAAAATCCGCGAGCACACTTTGCGTCGCGTCCCATATATGCTGGTCTGTGGTGATAAAGAGGTGGAATCTGGCAAAGTTGCCGTTCGCACCCGCCGTGGTAAAGACCTGGGAAGCATGGACGTAAATGAAGTGATCGAGAAGCTGCAACAAGAGATTCGCAGCCGCAGTCTTAAACAATTGGAGGAATAAGGTATTAAAGGCGGAAAACGAGTTCAAACGGCGCGTCCTAACCGTATCAATGGCGAAATTCGCGCCCAGGAAGTTCGCTTAACAGGTTTGGAAGGCGAGCAGCTTGGTATTGTGAGTCTGAGAGAAGCTCTGGAGAAAGCTGAAGAAGCCGGAGTAGACTTAGTCGAGATCAGCCCTAACGCCGAGCCGCCGGTTTGTCGTATAATGGATTACGGCAAATTCCTCTATGAAAAGAGCAAGTCTTCTAAGGAACAGAAGAAAAAGCAAAAAGTTATCCAGGTTAAGGAAATTAAATTCCGTCCTGGTACAGATGAAGGCGACTATCAGGTAAAACTCCGCAGCCTGATTCGCTTTCTCGAAGAGGGTGATAAAGCCAAAATCACGCTGCGTTTCCGCGGTCGTGAGATGGCGCACCAGCAAATCGGTATGGAAGTGCTTAATCGCGTGAAAGACGATTTGCAAGAACTGGCAGTGGTCGAATCCTTCCCAACGAAGATCGAAGGCCGCCAGATGATCATGGTGCTCGCTCCTAAGAAGAAACAGTAAGGCCATCAAGTAATCATTCCTGTGGGCCTCGGCTCACAGGGTGATTCGCCTTTGTTTCTGTTTATCAACAATGCGAAGTGGAAGTTATTAAAATGCCAAAAATTAAGACCGTACGCGGTGCTGCTAAGCGCTTCAAAAAAACCGGTAAAGGTGGTTTTAAGCACAAGCACGCTAACCTGCGTCACATTCTGACCAAAAAAGCGACCAAACGTAAACGTCACCTGCGTCCGAAAGCCATGGTTTCCAAAGGCGATCTGGGCCTGGTAATCGCGTGCCTGCCGTACGCATAAACCGTTAACGTTTTTTAACTTTTTAATTAGAATATAGATACAGGAGAGCACATATGGCTCGCGTAAAACGTGGTGTTATTGCACGCGCACGTCACAAGAAAATTTTGAAACAAGCTAAAGGCTACTACGGTGCGCGTTCTCGCGTATACCGCGTTGCCTTCCAGGCTGTTATCAAAGCTGGTCAGTATGCTTACCGTGACCGTCGTCAACGTAAGCGTCAGTTCCGTCAACTGTGGATTGCGCGTATCAACGCAGCAGCACGTCAGAACGGTATTTCTTACAGCAAATTCATCAATGGTCTGAAAAAAGCCTCTGTTGAAATCGACCGTAAGATCCTGGCTGATATCGCAGTATTCGACAAAGTAGCGTTCACCGCTCTGGTTGAAAAAGCGAAAGCAGCTCTGGCATAAGCCAGTTGAAAGAGGGAGCTAGTCTCCCTCTTTTCGTTTCAACACCATCAAAACATTGACTTTTATCGCCGTAGCCTTTTCAATAAAGGTCTTTTGAAAAGTACCAAAAGGTAACGCAAGCAATGAATGCTGCTATTTTCCGCTTCTTTTTTTACTTTAGCACCTGACTCCAGGAGGCTAGCGCGTGAGAAGAGAAACGGAAAACAGCGCCTGAAAGCCTCCCAGTGGAGGCTTTTTTCGTATGCGCGTTTTGAAAAATAAAAAGCCTGTCTCATCAGGCGTAATTGTCGCAGCCAGTCTGGACACGGCCAGCGCGGAGAAACCGGAGCGTACTTAAGTACGTGAGGATTTCGAGCACTGCCCGGGACCAAAATGGCAAGTAAAATAGCCTGATGGGATAGGCTCTAAGTCCAACGAACCAGTGTCACCACTGACACAATGAGGAAAACCATGTCACATCTCGCAGAACTGGTTGCCAGTGCGAAGGCGGCCATTAGCCAGGCGTCAGATGTTGCCGCGTTAGACAATGTGCGCGTCGAATATTTGGGTAAAAAAGGGCACTTAACCCTTCAGATGACGACCCTGCGTGAGCTGCCGCCAGAAGAGCGTCCGGCAGCTGGTGCGGTTATCAACGAAGCGAAAGAGCAAGTTCAGCAGGCGCTGAATGCGCGTAAAGCTGAACTGGAAAGCGCAGCGCTGAATGCGCGTCTGGCTGCGGAAACTATCGATGTTTCCCTCCCTGGTCGTCGTATCGAAAACGGTGGCCTGCACCCGGTTACCCGCACTATCGACCGTATCGAAAGTTTCTTCGGTGAGCTTGGCTTCACCGTGGCAACCGGGCCGGAAATCGAAGACGATTATCATAACTTCGATGCTCTGAACATTCCTGGTCACCACCCGGCGCGCGCTGACCACGACACTTTCTGGTTTGACGCTACCCGCCTGCTGCGTACCCAGACCTCTGGCGTACAGATCCGCACCATGAAAGCCCAGCAGCCGCCGATTCGTATTATCGCGCCTGGCCGCGTTTACCGTAACGACTACGACCAGACTCACACGCCGATGTTCCATCAGATGGAAGGTCTGATTGTTGATACCAACATCAGCTTTACCAACCTGAAAGGCACGCTGCACGACTTCCTGCGTAACTTCTTTGAAGAAGATTTGCAGATTCGCTTCCGTCCTTCCTACTTCCCGTTCACCGAACCTTCTGCAGAAGTGGACGTCATGGGTAAAAACGGTAAATGGCTGGAAGTACTGGGCTGCGGGATGGTGCATCCGAACGTGCTGCGTAATGTTGGCATCGATCCGGAAGTTTACTCCGGTTTCGCCTTCGGTATGGGGATGGAGCGTCTGACCATGTTGCGTTACGGCGTCACCGACCTGCGTTCATTCTTCGAAAACGATCTGCGTTTCCTCAAACAGTTTAAATAAGGCAGGAATAGATTATGAAATTCAGTGAACTGTGGTTACGCGAATGGGTGAACCCGGCGATCGATAGTGATGCGCTGGCGAATCAAATCACGATGGCGGGCCTGGAAGTTGACGGTGTAGAACCGGTTGCCGGTAGCTTCCACGGCGTGGTCGTTGGTGAAGTGGTTGAATGTGCGCAGCATCCGAATGCTGACAAACTGCGAGTGACCAAAGTCAATGTCGGTGGCGATCGCCTGCTGGACATCGTCTGCGGCGCGCCAAACTGTCGTCAGGGCCTGCGTGTGGCGGTAGCAACTATTGGTGCTGTACTGCCGGGCGATTTCAAAATTAAAGCCGCGAAACTGCGCGGTGAACCGTCTGAAGGGATGCTGTGCTCCTTCTCTGAGCTGGGTATTTCTGACGATCATAACGGTATTATCGAACTGCCTGCGGATGCGCCAATTGGCACCGACATCCGTGAATACCTGAAACTTGATGACAACACCATCGAAATCAGTGTGACGCCAAACCGTGCAGACTGCTTAGGCATTATCGGCGTAGCGCGTGATGTTGCCGTGCTGAACCAGCTTCCGCTGGTTGAACCGGAAATTGTCCCGGTTGGTGCAACCATCGATGACACGCTGCCGATTGCGGTAGAAGCGCCGGAAGCCTGCCCGCGTTATCTTGGCCGCGTAGTAAAAGGCATTAACGTTAAAGCGCCAACTCCGCTGTGGATGAAAGAAAAACTGCGTCGTTGCGGGATTCGTTCTATCGATGCAGTGGTTGACGTCACCAACTACGTGCTGCTCGAACTGGGTCAGCCGATGCACGCTTTCGACAAAGATCGCATTGAAGGCGGCATTGTGGTGCGGATGGCGAAAGAGGGCGAAACGCTGGTACTGCTCGACGGTACCGAAGCGAAGCTGAACGCTGACACCCTGGTCATCGCCGACCACAACAAGGCGCTGGCGATGGGCGGTATCTTCGGTGGCGAACACTCTGGAGTGAATGACGAAACGCAAAACGTCCTGCTGGAATGCGCGTTCTTCAGCCCGCTGTCTATCACCGGTCGTGCTCGTCGTCATGGCCTGCATACTGATGCTTCTCACCGTTATGAGCGTGGTGTTGATCCGGCACTGCAGCACAAAGCAATGGAACGTGCGACCCGTCTGCTGATCGATATCTGCGGCGGTGAAGCTGGCCCGGTTATCGATATCACTAACGAAGCAACGTTGCCGAAGCGTGCGACCATCACTCTGCGTCGTAGCAAATTGGATCGTCTGATCGGCCATCATATTGCCGATGCACAGGTGACTGACATTCTGCGTCGTCTCGGCTGTGAAGTTACCGAAGGCAAGGACGAGTGGCAGGCTGTTGCACCGAGCTGGCGTTTCGACATGGAGATTGAAGAAGATCTGGTCGAAGAAGTGGCGCGTGTTTACGGCTACAACAACATCCCGGATGAACCGGTGCAGGCGAGCCTGATTATGGGGACTCACCGTGAAGCCGATTTGTCACTCAAGCGCGTGAAAACGCTGCTCAACGACAAAGGCTATCAGGAAGTGATCACCTATAGCTTCGTTGATCCGAAAGTGCAACAGATGATCCACCCGGGCGTTGAAGCCTTACTGCTGCCAAGCCCGATTTCCGTTGAAATGTCGGCAATGCGTCTTTCTCTGTGGACCGGTCTGCTGGCAACTGTAGTGTACAACCAGAACCGTCAGCAAAACCGTGTGCGCATTTTTGAAAGCGGTCTGCGCTTCGTGCCAGATACGCAGGCGCCATTGGGCATTCGTCAGGATCTGATGTTAGCCGGTGTGATTTGCGGTAACCGTTACGAAGAGCACTGGAACCTGGCAAAAGAGACTGTTGATTTCTATGATTTGAAAGGCGATCTTGAATCCGTTCTCGACCTGACCGGTAAACTGGCTGATGTTGAGTTCCGTGCAGAAGCGAATCCGGCACTGCATCCGGGACAATCCGCAGCGATTTATCTGAAAGGTGAACGTATTGGTTTTGTTGGGGTTGTTCATCCTGAACTGGAACGTAAACTGGATCTTAACGGTCGCACTCTGGTGTTTGAACTGGAGTGGAACAAGCTCGCAGACCGCGTGGTGCCTCAAGCGCGCGAGATTTCGCGCTTCCCGGCGAACCGTCGTGACATCGCGGTTGTGGTTGCAGAAAACGTTCCCGCAGCGGATATTTTATCCGAATGTAAGAAAGTTGGCGTAAATCAGGTAGTTGGCGTAAACTTGTTTGACGTGTACCGCGGTAAGGGTGTTGCGGAGGGGTATAAGAGCCTCGCCATAAGCCTGATCCTGCAAGATACCAGCCGTACACTCGAAGAAGAGGAGATTGCCGCTACCGTCGCCAAATGTGTAGAGGCATTAAAAGAGCGATTCCAGGCATCATTGAGGGATTGAACCTATGGCGCTTACAAAAGCTGAAATGTCAGAATATCTGTTTGATAAGCTTGGGCTTAGCAAGCGGGATGCCAAAGAACTGGTTGAACTGTTTTTCGAAGAGATCCGTCGCGCTCTGGAAAACGGCGAGCAGGTGAAACTCTCTGGTTTTGGTAACTTCGATCTGCGTGATAAGAATCAACGCCCGGGACGTAACCCGAAAACGGGCGAGGATATTCCCATTACAGCACGGCGCGTGGTGACCTTCAGACCCGGGCAGAAGTTAAAAAGCCGGGTCGAAAACGCCACACCCAAAGACGAGTAATCTGATCTAACTAAAAAGGCCGCTCTGCGGCCTTTTTTCTTTTCACTGTCGAAGAGTCACCGTAAAATCAACGGAATGACACTTCAGCAGAACGGATACCATGCTGACACTTGCCCGCCAACAACAGCGACAAAATATTCGCTGGTTATTATGCCTGTCAGTTTTGATGCTGCTGGCGCTTCTCTTAAGCCTTTGCGCTGGTGAACAATGGATTTCACCTGCCGACTGGTTCACTCCTCGTGGCGAACTGTTCGTCTGGCAAATTCGTCTGCCACGTACCCTGGTTGTATTGCTGGTTGGCGCGGCGCTGGCGTTATCAGGCGCGGTCATGCAGGCGCTGTTTGAAAACCCTCTCGCGGAGCCGGGGCTGCTTGGCGTCTCTAACGGTGCTGGAGTGGGGCTTATCGCCGCTGTATTGCTTGGGCAAGGGCAGTTACCGAACTGGGCGCTGGGGCTGTGTGCGATTGCTGGCGCGCTTATTATCACCTTAATTCTCTTGCGTTTTGCCCGCCGTCATCTTTCAACCAGCCGATTACTGCTGGCTGGTGTTGCACTGGGTATCATCTGTAGCGCGTTAATGACGTGGGCCATCTACTTTTCCACGTCTGTTGATTTACGCCAACTGATGTACTGGATGATGGGCGGCTTTGGGGGTGTAGACTGGCGACAAAGTTGGCTGATGGTGGCCTTGATTCCGGTGTTGTTGTGGATTTGCTGTCAGTCCCGCCCAATGAATATGTTAGCGCTGGGTGAAATCTCGGCGCGACAACTGGGGTTACCACTGTGGCTCTGGCGCAATGTGCTGGTCGCGGCTACCGGTTGGATGGTCGGTGTCAGTGTGGCGTTGGCTGGCGCTATTGGGTTTATTGGCCTGGTTATCCCGCATATTCTGCGGCTGTGCGGATTAACCGATCACCGGGTATTACTTCCCGGCTGCGCGCTGGCAGGTGCTACTGCGTTGCTGCTTGCCGATATTGTTGCTCGACTGGCGCTGGCTTCCGCAGAGTTACCGATTGGTGTGGTCACCGCCACCCTGGGGGCGCCGGTGTTTATCTGGTTATTGTTAAAAGCAGGGCGTTAGCCGCATAAAGACGGTCTATGATTAAAAGCTAAGATTTTTTACTGACCTTTTCCAGGAGACACGATGCAAGATCCCATTCTGACCACCGTAGTGAAGACGATTGACGGGGAAGTGACCACGCTGGAGAAATATGCCGGTAATGTGCTGCTGATTGTCAATGTCGCTTCAAAGTGTGGCTTAACGCCGCAATATGAACAGTTGGAGAACATCCAGAAAGCCTGGGCCGATCGTGGTTTCGTCGTGCTGGGATTTCCGTGCAACCAGTTCCTTGAACAAGAACCAGGTAGTGATGAAGAAATTAAAACTTATTGCACCACCACCTGGGGCGTGACGTTCCCAATGTTCAGTAAAATTGAGGTCAATGGCGAAGGTCGTCATCCGCTATATCAAAAATTGATTGCCGCAGCGCCGACGGCGGTGGCACCGGAAGAGAGCGGTTTCTACGCGCGAATGGCCAGCAAAGGCCGTGCGCCACTGTACCCTGATGATATTTTGTGGAATTTTGAAAAGTTTCTGGTGGGTAGAGACGGAAAGGTCATCCAGCGTTTTTCCCCGGATATGACGCCGGAAGATCCTATTGTAATGGAAAGCATTAAACTGGCGTTGGCAAAATAATGTCTATTGTGATGCAGTTACAGGATGTAGCGGAATCAACCCGCCTGGGGCCGCTTTCTGGCGAGGTCCGGGCAGGGGAGATCCTGCATCTGGTGGGTCCGAACGGCGCGGGCAAGAGCACCTTGCTGGCGCGAATGGCGGGGATGACCAGTGGTCAGGGAAGCATTCAGTTTGCAGGTAAACCACTGGATACCTGGCCCGCAACAAAACTCGCCCTGCATCGCGCCTATCTTGCACAACAACAGACGCCGCCGTTTGCTATGCCAGTCTGGCATTACCTGACCATGCACCAGCACGATAAAACGCGAACCGATCTGCTAAATGATGTCGCAGGGGCGTTGGCCCTTGATGACAAACTCGGTCGAAGCACCAATCAACTATCCGGTGGTGAATGGCAACGTGTCCGTCTTGCTGCTGTGGTGCTACAAATCACGCCGCAAGCGAATCCGGCAGGTCAATTGCTTCTCCTTGATGAACCCATGAACAGCCTTGATGTTGCCCAGCAAAGCGCGTTAGATAAAATTTTGAGCGCGCTCTGTCAGCAAGGCGTGGCGATTGTGATGAGCAGTCACGATCTTAACCACACATTGCGTCACGCGCATCGGGCGTGGTTACTTAAACAAGGAAAACTGCTTGCCAGTGGGCGGAGAGATGAAGTACTAACGCCGCCGAATCTGGCCCAGGCTTATGGCATGAGCTTCCGTCGTCTGGACATTGAAGGTCACCGAATGCTGATTTCGACCACCTGATTTCATTAGCATCTTGAAAAACGGTTAATTTCGACGCTAAATTAATGCAAGAATAAAAAACAGAGGATTCGTACGGAATGCGTTTCTGCCTAATTTTAATTACAGCACTGTTTCTGGCCGGGTGTAGCCATCATAAAGCGCCGCCGCCAAACGCCAGGCTTTCTGACTCCATTACTGTCATTGCCGGTTTGAACGATCAACTACAGAGCTGGCATGGTACGCCGTATCGTTATGGCGGCATGACTCGACGTGGAGTGGACTGTTCTGGTTTCGTGGTTGTGACGATGCGTGACCGTTTCGACTTACAGTTGCCACGCGAAACAAAACAACAGGCCGCTATCGGTACCCAAATTGATAAAGAAGAATTGCTGCCAGGCGATCTGGTCTTTTTCAAAACAGGTTCCGGGCAAAATGGTTTACACGTGGGTATTTACGATACCAACAATCAATTCATTCACGCCTCTACCAGCAAGGGGGTGATGCGTTCTTCCCTCGATAATGTCTACTGGCAGAAAAATTTCTGGCAGGCGAGACGAATCTAGTATCTCAATAAATGGACGGTGCTGATACCGCACCGTCTGTTAACTCCTGAATACAGTAGTATTTTGCAGACAAAAATACCGCAAATGGAATATTCGTTTATACTCAGGATAATCTAAAAAAAGGACCCCTGAAAAAGTGGTTAACATGGAACAAATGAAAGTTATTCCCTCTGTATTTGTTATGCCTTATGGCCTCAAACTTTTTATCTGGATGTTGAAAAAAATCCGAAGAGAGGGGCTGTTACCATGAGGGTCTTACTGGAGAATCTTTATCATTCTGATTACTATTTTCTACCGATAAGAGACAGCCAACAAAATCTTGTTGGGGTTGAGTTAATAACCCATTTCTCCAGTGACGACGGTACGGTTCGCATCCCGACGACACGGGTTATTGCACAACTTTCAGAGGAGCAGCATTGGCAATTATTTGCCGAAAAGTTGGAATTACTAAAATCATGCCAACATTTTTTCATTCAACATAAACTCTTTGCCTGGATTAATTTAACGCCACAAGTAGCAAAGTTATTATTAGATAGGGATAATTACGCAAGCAAACTATTAAAAATTCCCTTTGCTGAATTGATGATTAATGAAAATTATCCTCATCTTAATGAGGGAAAAGATAATTATGAACTTTTGCACTTATCGCAAATTTTTCCATTGGTTTTGGGAAATTTGGGTGCGGGCAACAGTACAATGAAGGCTGTTTTTGATGGGCTTTTCACTCGCGTCATGCTGGATAAAGGTTTTATTCAGCAACAAATAGTCCATAAATCTTTCGCGCCTTTTATTCGTGCGCTCCATGCGCAAATTTCACCTTGTTGCAATTGTATTATTGCTGCTGGTATTAATACACCGGAGATGTTGGCGCAGATGGTGCCGTTTGGTTTCCATGCTTTTCAGGGATGCTTGTGGCCCGCAGTTCCCGTAAGCCAGATAACAACGCTGGTCCAGCGATAACCCTCTTGTTTGATGGTGTTTAAGACGAGAGTAACCGTCTACACTATCAAACAGGAGGATCTATGACCCTGTCTTTTATTACCCGCTGGCGTGATGAATTGCCGGCAACATATACATCGCTTTCCCCTACGCCTTTAAATAATGCCCGGTTGATTTGGTATAACGCCGAACTGGCTAATACGCTGGGTGTTCCATCGTCGCTGTTTGAAAGTGGCGCGGGTGTCTGGGGCGGCGAAACTTTACTGCCAGGCATGTCGCCACTGGCCCAGGTCTACAGTGGCCACCAGTTTGGTGTCTGGGCGGGGCAGCTTGGCGACGGGCGCGGTATTTTACTCGGCGAGCAACAGTTTGCCGACGGCACCACCATGGACTGGCATCTGAAAGGTGCGGGGCTGACGCCTTATTCGCGGATGGGCGACGGACGTGCGGTTTTACGTTCAACAATTCGCGAAAGTCTTGCCAGTGAGGCAATGCATCACCTTGGCATTCCGACGACACGCGCCTTAAGCATTGTTACCAGCGATACGCCGGTTTACCGGGAGACGGTCGAATCAGGAGCGATGCTGATGCGCGTAGCGCAGAGTCATTTGCGATTTGGCCACTTTGAACACTTTTACTATCGTCGGGAACCGGAAAAAGTTCGCCAGCTGGCTGACTTCGCCATTCGCTATTACTGGCCGCATCTTCAGGATGAAGAGGATAAATACCGCCTCTGGTTTA
The DNA here is from genome assembly GCF_005781075.1 of Escherichia sp. E2562. Lineage (NCBI taxonomy): Bacteria > Pseudomonadati > Pseudomonadota > Gammaproteobacteria > Enterobacterales > Enterobacteriaceae > Escherichia > Escherichia sp. E2562. The sequence continues at coordinate 42,935 of NZ_VATM01000015.1, forward strand.
CCGATATTGTCGCACGTACGGCTTCGTTAATCGCCAGCTGGCAGACAGTCGGTTTTGCTCACGGGGTGATGAACACGGATAACATGTCGATTCTCGGGCTGACGCTGGATTATGGTCCATTTGCTTTCCTCGATGATTATGAACCGGGCTTTATTTGTAATCACTCTGATCATCAGGGACGTTACAGCTTTGATAATCAACCTGCCGTTGCGTTGTGGAATTTACAGCGTCTGGCGCAGACATTGTCGCCGTTTATCACTGTCGACGCGTTAAACGAGGCACTGGAAAGCTATCAACAGGTTTTGTTGACGCATTATGGAAAACGTATGCGGCAGAAGCTGGGCTTTATGACGGAGCAAAAAGAGGATAATGCGCTACTGAATGAATTGTTCAGTCTGATGGCGCAAGAGCGCAGTGATTATACTCGCACATTCCGCATGTTAAGCCTGACCGAGCAGCACAGTGCGGCTTCACCGCTGCGCGATGAGTTTATTGACCGCGCGGCGTTTGATGACTGGTTTACGCGTTATCGGGCGCGCTTGCAACAAGACGGAGTTGCCGATAGTGAACGTCAGCAACTGATGCAGAGCGTCAATCCTGCGCTGGTATTGCGAAACTGGCTGGCACAACGCGCTATTGAGGCGGCAGAAAAGGGCGATATGACAGAATTACAACGTCTGCATGAAGCGTTGCGAAATCCTTTCAGCGACAGGGATGATGACTATGTCAGTCGTCCACCTGACTGGGGTAAACGGCTTGAAGTCAGCTGCTCGAGTTAAAGGCTACTTGGTCAACAGCAGCTTGCCAGCCTGAGTTTTACGGAGCAGATATTCTTGCCCGTCATGATCGATAATCAGTTTGCCATCAGGACCTAACAGTGTCTGGCTGGTAATTCGCCGAATGGGCTGCGGGGAAGCGGTCTTGTGATTGGCATCCGTTTCAGGCGTGAGTTTTCTGCTATCCGTATAACGCATAAAAATTAATAATAATTGATATAACAATGATTCTTATTATCAATATTATGGCAAACCAGAGCAAGCAGTAATTTGTTGAGAAGACAACAAGTTGCGCAGAAATGCCCATTCCGTCAGGAATGGGCACGCATTCAGAAGCGGGAATCTACCGCAGAGGCGAGTTTTTCGACCAGGCGTTCAGTATCTTCCCAACCTAAACAAGGATCGGTAATCGACTGACCGTAGGTGAGCGGCTGACCGCTGACGATTTTTTGTGTACCTTCGCGCAGGAAACTTTCTGCCATAATTCCGGCAATTGCCGTGGAGCCATTGCGGATTTGCTGGCAAACATCTTCACAGACTTCTAACTGACGGCGGTGCTGCTTCTGGCAGTTACCGTGGCTGAAATCAACCACCAGATGTTCAGGTAAATCAAACTCGTGAAGCGTATCGCAGGCTGCAGCGATATCATCGGCATGGTAGTTCGGTTTTTTGCCGCCACGCATAATAATATGGCCGTATGGGTTGCCGCTGGTCTGATAGATGGTCATCTGACCGTTTTTGTCTGGCGAGAGGAACATATGGCTGGCACGGGCTGCGCGGATAGCATCCACGGCAATCCGCGTGTTGCCATCGGTACCATTTTTAAAACCTACCGGACAGGAGAGCGCTGACGCCATTTCACGGTGGATTTGGCTCTCGGTGGTACGTGCGCCAATTGCGCCCCAGCTAATTAAGTCAGCAATAAACTGACCGGTCACCATATCGAGGAACTCGGTCGCGGTGGGAACGCCCAGTTCATTTACCTGCAACAGCAACTTACGTGCCATTTCAAGGCCGTGATTAACGCGATAGCTGCCGTTTAAATCCGGATCGGAGATGAGTCCTTTCCAGCCAACAACGGTACGCGGTTTTTCAAAATAGGTGCGCATTACAATTTCCAGTCGTGACTGGTACTGGTTGCGCAACGCCTGCAGACGGGTGGCATACTCCATGGCAGCGGTCAGATCGTGGATCGAGCAGGGTCCAATAATGACCAATAGCCGCTTGTCTTCACCGTTCAGTATTTTTTCAATTCTGCGGCGGGAATCAATGACATGGTTGGCGACGCCAGGCGTTACGGGATACCGTAGCGCGAGTTCGGCGGGCGTTACCAGGCTCTCGATACGCGCAGTACGGAGTTCGTCAGTTCTGTTCATTACAAGTCTCAGAAATTTGTTGCTTCAACGGCAGGACTACCGGGAAGTGATGCGCATCACGATAAACCAATCGCAGCTGATTTCAAGTGCGAGGTGTGTCACACCTCGCCGGGTGGTTAGCATGATAACAAAAAAATAGGCTAATGCACTAGTTCTCTAGTACATTCGGCGGCTTAGGCCCATGATATCGAGGATCTTGGTGGCAATCTCTTCTACCGAATAATTGGTACTGTTAATCCACGGGATCTGATTTTTACGGTACAACGCTTCCACTTCCGCAACCTCCATCCTGCACTGGCGAAGCGAGGCATAGCGACTGTTCTCCCGACGCTCTTCGCGAATCGCCGCCAGACGCTCAGGGTCGATAGTCAGTCCGAACAATTTATGCTGAAGCGGTTTGAGCGACGCGGGCAGCACCAGATTATCCATGTCATCGGCAATAAAGGGATAGTTTGCCGCGCGGATACCAAACTGCATCGCCAGATACAGGCTGGTGGGGGTTTTACCACAACGAGAAACGCCGAGCAGGATCACCTGAGCCTGGTCCAGATTGCGCAACGAAATGCCGTCGTCATGGGCGAGGGTGTAATCAATCGCCGCAATGCGCGCATCATATTTATTGAGATTATTAGGGTTAAGGCCATGGGTACGATGAGCAATCGGCGTTGGATCCAGTTTCATCTCTTGTTGTAGCGGGGCAACCAGCGCCTGAACGATATCCTGGCAAAAACCTTCGCTTTGCAAAATGATGGCGCGGATTTCCGGTAGCACAATGGAGTAAAAAACCAGCGGGCGCACACCTGTCTGGTGATAAATTGCGTCAATCTGATCCTTCACCGCCCGAGCACGGCTCTCATTTTCGACAAACGGCAGCGTAATGCTGCTGATAGTAACGGGAAATTGTGACATCACTGCGTGTCCTAATACCTCCGCAGTTATAGCCGTACCATCAGAAATATAAAAAACGTGGCGATCAACAGCATTATCCATTTTGTTCTTCCCGTGATGCAGACATAATTCTATGAAAGCATAAATTAAAAACGTACAGAAGCGTAGAAGGTTATGCCTGGTTTATAAAATGAACCTTCAATTTTATATTTTATGAAAACAGTATTTCATTTTTACGCTTTCGTTTATACCGATGGTTTATGTGGAAATTACTGAAGATAGCGGATTTGCGCAACGCTGGGATCAGTCTTAAAAAGTAAAAAAATATATTTGCTTGAACGATTCACCGTTTTTTTCATCCGGTTAAATATGCAAAGATAAATACGCAGAAATGTGTTTCTCAAACCGTTCATTTATCACAAAAGGATTGTTCGATGTCCAACAATGGCTCGTCACCGCTGGTGCTTTGGTATAACCAACTCGGCATGAATGATGTAGACAGGGTTGGGGGCAAAAATGCCTCCCTGGGTGAAATGATTACTAACCTTTCCGGAATGGGCGTTTCCGTTCCGAATGGTTTCGCCACAACCGCCGACGCGTTTAACCAGTTTCTGGACCAAAGCGGCGTAAACCAGCGCATCTATGAACTGCTGGATAAAACGGATATTGACGATGTTACCCAGCTTGCGAAAGCGGGCGCGCAAATCCGCCAGTGGATTATCGACACTCCCTTCCAGCCTGAGCTGGAAAACGCCATCCGCGAAGCCTATGCACAGCTTTCCGCCGATGACGAAAATGCCTCTTTTGCGGTGCGTTCCTCCGCCACCGCAGAAGATATGCCGGACGCCTCTTTTGCCGGTCAGCAGGAAACCTTCCTCAACGTTCAGGGTTTTGACGCCGTTCTCGTGGCAGTGAAACATGTCTTTGCTTCTCTGTTTAACGATCGCGCCATCTCTTATCGTGTGCATCAGGGTTACGATCACCGTGGCGTGGCACTCTCCGCCGGTGTTCAGCGGATGGTGCGCTCCGACCTCGCATCTTCTGGGGTGATGTTCTCCATTGATACCGAATCCGGCTTTGACCAGGTGGTGTTTATCACTTCCGCATGGGGCCTGGGTGAAATGGTCGTGCAGGGCGCGGTTAACCCGGATGAGTTTTACGTGCATAAACCGACACTGGCAGCGAATCGCCCGGCTATCGTGCGCCGCACCATGGGGTCGAAAAAAATCCGCATGGTCTACGCGCCGACCCAGGAACACGGCAAGCAGGTTAAAATCGAAGACGTACCGCAGGAACAGCGTGACATCTTCTCGCTGACCAACGAAGAAGTGCAGGAACTGGCAAAACAGGCCGTACAAATTGAGAAACACTACGGTCGCCCGATGGATATTGAGTGGGCGAAAGATGGCCACACCGGCAAATTGTTTATCGTGCAGGCGCGTCCAGAAACTGTACGTTCTCGCGGTCAGGTGATGGAACGTTATACGTTGCATTCACAGGGCAAGATTATCGCCGAAGGCCGCGCTATCGGTCATCGCATCGGCGCGGGTCCGGTGAAAGTCATTCATGACATCAGCGAAATGAACCGCATCGAACCTGGCGACGTGCTGGTTACTGACATGACCGACCCGGACTGGGAACCGATCATGAAGAAAGCGTCTGCCATCGTCACCAACCGTGGCGGTCGTACCTGTCACGCGGCAATTATCGCTCGTGAACTGGGTATTCCGGCGGTAGTGGGCTGCGGTGATGCGACCGAACGGATGAAAGACGGTGAGAACGTCACCGTTTCTTGTGCCGAAGGCGATACTGGTTACGTCTATGCTGAGTTGCTTGAATTCAGCGTGAAAAGCTCCAACGTGGAAACCATGCCGGACCTGCCACTGAAAGTGATGATGAACGTTGGTAACCCGGATCGGGCGTTTGACTTTGCCTGCCTGCCGAACGAAGGCGTGGGCCTTGCGCGTCTGGAATTTATCATCAACCGCATGATTGGCGTTCACCCCCGCGCACTGCTTGAGTTTGATGACCAGGAACCACAGTTACAAAATGAAATTCGCGAGATGATGAAAGGCTTCGATTCTCCGCGCGAATTTTACGTTGGCCGTCTGACCGAAGGGATCGCGACGCTGGGCGCCGCGTTTTATCCGAAACGCGTGATTGTCCGTCTTTCTGATTTTAAATCCAATGAATACGCCAATCTGGTGGGTGGTGAGCGTTACGAGCCGCATGAAGAAAACCCGATGCTGGGCTTCCGTGGCGCGGGCCGCTACGTTTCTGACAGCTTCCGCGACTGCTTCGCACTGGAGTGTGAAGCGGTGAAACGTGTGCGCAACGACATGGGACTGACCAACGTAGAGATCATGATCCCGTTCGTGCGTACCGTAGACCAGGCGAAAGCAGTGGTTGAAGAGCTGGCACGTCAGGGGCTGAAACGTGGTGAGAACGGGCTGAAAATCATCATGATGTGCGAAATTCCGTCCAACGCCTTGCTGGCTGAACAGTTCCTCGAATATTTCGACGGTTTCTCTATCGGCTCAAACGACATGACACAGCTGGCGCTCGGTCTGGACCGCGACTCCGGCGTGGTGTCTGAACTGTTCGATGAGCGCAACGACGCCGTGAAAGCACTGCTGTCGATGGCGATCCGTGCTGCGAAGAAACAGGGCAAATATGTCGGCATTTGCGGTCAGGGACCGTCTGACCACGAAGACTTTGCTGCATGGCTGATGGAAGAGGGGATCGATAGCCTGTCTCTGAACCCGGACACCGTGGTGCAAACCTGGTTAAGCCTGGCTGAACTGAAGAAATAAAATAAATACCCGGCGGCGTTCAGTCGCCGGGTCCATTTCTATATCCCCACCTTTTATCAACCTACTTCGGGCAAACGCGCTCGTGCAATATAAAAAGCTTCCGGGCATCATCTGAATAATTGGCTGGTGTTCTTTCTGATTTTAATTCGTTTGCGATCCTCTCCACAGAATAATTCTCGATACTGTTTTTTCTCAAAGCCGAATGTGACCACTCGTCAATTTCCTTAAGCATATGCGTAATTTTTTCGTCCAGAGTTCGTTGGATTGCACGAAGTCACTGGCGAGTCCCGTTTTTATACTGTCTTCAACCACAGCATAAAAAGGGATATGGATATGAAAAATTACCGCACCGTTATTCAGACATAAGCGCAGATTATGTAATTCAGAGAATTTATTCGAACTAAAACCGATTTTCTGATTTGTCTGGCTGTACAGAAAACAGGATAAATTCCCTCCGCGAGCGGAGGGAAACAGCTACAGGGATTGCATATGAGTTGCTATTTGAAAGTCCTGATTTGTGCGATTGTCGCACTCGCTATATGGTTTTCCCCCGTCCCTGACGGATTAACACCCTTAACCTGGCACATTCTGGCCATATTCATCACCACTGTGGTGGCGTTTATTCTGCAACCGTTGCCGGTAGGCGCTATCGCGTTAATAGCCATCAGTTTTATTATGCTGACCGGCATGATGAAAACCAGCGAAGCCTTAAAAGGTTTCAGCAGCACCACGGTATGGCTTATTGTCGCCGCATTCCTGTACGCGAAAGGATTCATCAAAACGGGGTTGGGGCGGCGTATCGCCTATTTGCTGATTCGCGGATTTGGCGGCAGCTCGTTACGTCTGGGTTATACATTGGCGCTAAGCGATATGATTATCGCGCCCGCAACGCCATCAAACACAGCGCGAGCAGGGGGAATTTTGTTCCCGATTGTTCGCAGTGTCTCTAACAGCTTTGGATCTGAACCGGATCAAGGGCCGCGTAAAATTGGCGCTTATCTGATGCAGACGGTGTTCCATTCCAACTGTCTCTCATCCTCGATGTTTATGACGGCCAGCGCGCCAAATGCACTCATTGTATCTCTGGCGGCCAGCACCTTATTTGTCGATATCTCATGGGGGATGTGGACGCTAAGCGCACTGGTGCCGGGCATTATCGCTTTTATCACTATGCCGTTGGTCATTTACAAACTCTACCCGCCAGAGATCAAAAAGACGCCAGAAGCCAAAGCGTTGGCACAGGAAGAACTTATCAAAATGGGGCCGGTAACCCGAGATGAGCGCGTGACGATTGGCATTTTCCTGCTTTCATTATTGGCCTGGAGTACATCGAAATGGACTGGTCTGGATGCGACCGCTGTCGCGCTTTCCGGCGTCTGTTTAATGTTGATGACCCGGATTATCACCTGGCAGGATGTGCAGTCAGAGAAGGGGGCCTGGGACATTCTGGTCTGGCTGGGCGTCATGATTTGTATGGCAGATAAGCTCAATCAGCTTGGCCTGTTCAAATGGTTCGCCGTCACAACCTCGGCTCTGTTCACCGGCATTCCCTGGGAAATAACACTGACGGTTTTGCTGATAGTTTACTGCTATTCCCACTATTTCTTTGCCGGAAGTACGCCGCATGTAGTGGCGATGTATGCCGCTTTTGGCAGCGTCTCGGTTGCTGCTGGCGCACCGCCGATGATGGCGGCTCTGTCACTGGCGTTCGTCACTAACCTGATGAGCGGCATTTCGCATTATGGCAATGGACCCGCAGTGATCTATTACGGCGCTGGCTATGTCTCGCAACGAGAATGGTGGCGGCTGGGCTTTATCGTCATGTTGTTGAACATTGTCATCTGGTTCGGACTGGGGGCGGTGTGGTGGAAAATTCTTGGCCTGTGGTAAGTGGCCTGCGGCAAACATCAATCAAGGAATAGTGTATGAACTTAAAAGATATTCAGGTAGCGATCGTCGGCAAATTAAGCGACCGCTTAATGGCTAAAGTTGAATCTACCTTCACCGCATATCGCCTGTGGGAACTGACCGACACAGACGCTTTTTACACGCAGATCGCGCCGGATATTAAGGCGCTGGTGACCAGTGGTAATCCGGTAATGGGAGCTTCTCGGGCGCTAATTGAAAAATTTCCGAATCTGAAGATTATTGCCAGCAATGGTGTGGGCTATGACCCTATTGATATCGTGGCAGCCAGGGAGCATGGCGTTATCGTCACCAACACACCTGGCGTGCTTAATGACTGTGTTGCAGACATTGGCATGGCGTTGTTACTCAATGTTGCCCGACGTATTAACATTGCCGATCGTTATGTTCGTGGCGGTCGTTGGCCAAACGAAGGGCGTTTCCCGATGGCGACGAAAGTGAGTGGTAAACGTTGCGGAATTGTTGGTCTGGGGAACATTGGTAATGCTGTAGCCCGCCGTGCAGCAGCATTTGAAATGGAAATTCACTATTTCGACCCAAAACCGCATAACAAACCTGAATGGACGGCGCATGATTCGCTGGTTTCTCTGGCGCAAGCGGTGGACTTCCTCGTTCTGACGCTGCCAGGCGGGGTAAGTACACGCGGCGTTATCGACAAAACTGTGCTGCAGGCTCTGGGGAAAACCGGACATTTGATCAGTATTTCCCGGGGATCAGTGGTGAACGAAACCGATCTGATTGATGCTCTGCAAAATAACATCATTGCTGGTGCGGCACTGGACGTTTATGCCAACGAACCACATGTGCCAGAACAATTAATGTCGCTGGATAACGTTGTCCTGACGCCACATATCGCCAGTGGTACGAGCGAAACGTTTAATGCAATGGCAGATTTGGTTTTTGATAACTTACAGGCTTTCTTTAGCGGACAGCCAGTTATTACCCCTGTTACTCAATAAGGCGGGAAATATGATTTATGGTGATATCGCGTATCTTAGTGAACAACAAAAGCGGACATTTCATCCTGTCATTGCTCGTGTCATTGAGTATCTTTCACAGCATGAGCTGAATAGTGTTCCTGTGGGGGAAAAGGTTTTTATTCAGGATGACTCAATATTTTATACCGTGGTTGAACCGATGACTAAACCACTACATGAATGCCGACCAGAAGTTCATCGTAAATATCTTGATGTCCATTTCTTAATTGCCGGAGAAGAGCGGATTTGTGTGGATTTTGATGATGGAGAAAACTCGGTTGTAGAAAGCCACCTCGGCGACCGTGACGTTATTTTTTATGCTGATGAACGTATTAATGATCGGATAATCACGTTGACACCAGGACAGTTTGTGGTGGTCTTCCCGGAAGAGGTACATCGGGCATGTTATAAAGTCGATAACGTGGAGAAAATCAAAAAAACAGTCGTGAAAATCGACATGAGTTTATTATAGGCGGAGCTGGCTATGACAAAAATTGCCCTGGTGACAGGGGGAAGTAAAGGTATCGGCTACGCGGCAGCAAAGGCACTCTATGACATTGGATATACTGTTATTGTTGCCGCGCGTAACGAAGAAACCTTACAGCAATGTGCACAAGGTTTAGCCAAGGAACGCTTTATTCCTCTGGTTGCTGATGTCACGGATGAGTCCGCTGTCGTTGCACTATTTGCCGAGATTAAGGTTCGTTTTGGTCGACTGGATCTCTTGTTCAATAATGCGGGCAATAATAGTCCGGCAAAAAGTATTGAAGAGGTTGAGTTTACTGAGTGGACACGCGTGTTTAACGCCAATATTCACTCGACATTTTTGTGTTCGAAAGAAGCGATTAAAATCATGAAAGCGCAGCAGCCAATGGGAGGACGCATTATTAACAATGCGTCGATTTCCGCACTGACACCGCGCCTTTATACTGCGGCATACACGGCGTCGAAACATGCTGTTACCGGGTTGACCAAGGCCATTTCCCTTGATTGTCGCAAATTTAATATCGCTTGCGGGCAAATTAATATCGGCAATGCGGAAACGACATTATCGAATCGGATGCGTAAGGGCGTTTATCAGGCAGATGGCGCTATTAAAGCGGAAGATATGATGAATGTTGCTGATGTTGCAGCAGCCATTCAGATGATGGCCCAGTTGCCAGTAACCACGAATGTGCTGGAAATAACGATTATGGCAAATAATATGCCATATGTCGGACGTGGTTAATCGGGATTGAATAAAGCACCTTGCGTATAAGGTGCTTTATTATTTATGAATTATGCCTCAACGCATGTTTGTTCCAGCCGTTGAAGAATATCTTTGCGTAACAAAAATTTTTGTATTTTACCGGAGGCCGTGCGCGGCAGTTTTTCGATCACCACGATATGTTCAGGGTATTTATATTTCGCGACCCGTTTACGGCTAAAAAATGCCACTACATCTTCCAGCGATAATGAATGATGCGGCGCTTTCAGCACGACATAAGCGCATGAACGTTCACCTAAACGTTCATCGGGCATCGCAACCACACAGGCATCGTGAATTTTAGGATGCTGCAATAGAATATCTTCCACCTCACGGCTGCTAATATTTTCGCCGCCGCGAACAATAATATCTTTCTTGCGTCCGGTAATTTTTATATAGCCAGCTTCATCCATGCGGCAGAGATCGCCACTGTAATACCAGCCTTCTTCATCCAGCGCACGAGCGGTTAATTCAGGTTCATCAAAATAACCCATAAACACATTAGGGCCACGCGAAGCCTCTTCACCTTCGCAACCTGGCGGTAAGGTCTTGCGTGCATCATCGACCACTTTAATTTCCACCCCAGCGGCAGCGTAACCATCGGTGTGCATAAAGCGCGACAAAGGATCGTCGAGATTCACCACTGCATGTGGCGAGCTTTCCGTGGAACCATAAACGCTTAATAATTTAATGCCGCGTTGCTGGCATTCACGCGCCACTTTTTTGGGGATCGTGGTGCCGCCGCAAAGAAAGAAATGCAGCGCAGAAAGGTCGGCAGGCTGTTTCTCAAGTAGATTTAAAAGGTCATAAACAAACGGCGTTGCGCCGAGCATACAGGTACAACGTTGTTGCTCAAGCAGCGAGAGACAGGCTTCCGGGGTAAAAATATCTAACAACACGCTGCGGGCGCCAATCAAAAACGGCGCTGTTACACCATGCAGAAACCCCGTCGCGTGACCGAGTGGTGCAGGCATCATAAAGACATCCAGCCAGGTCAGATTCAGCCGCGCGCAATAAGCCCGCTCGCTGGCGAGAATATTATTATGCGTTAGCATCACGCCCTTTGGCATACCCTCAGTTCCGGAGGTAAATAGCACCGCCGCTAATTCATCGCCGTGGACCGATGTTGCGGCGACCAGCGGGGGATTGTCCGCAATAATCTGACTTAACGAGAGAGACGAGGTGGCGGGGGCCAGCTTATCCACGCCGACGATCTGTTGTAGTTGTGGAAGCTGATTTTGCAGTGGCAGGATTAAATCTACCGGACGCGTTTGTTTAAACAATGTCGGTGCAAAAAACATTTTTGCCTGACACTTATTGAGCACCCACACCAGTTCAGCTTCTCGCCAGGAAGGCAACAACGGCACGGAAACTGCACCGGTTTTCAGGCAGGCAAGATAGATAACGGTAAATTCACACCAGCCAGGCAATTGAAAAGCGATACGATCGCCCGATTCAATACCGTTAGCCAGTAACCAGCTTGCCAGACAGTTCGCAGCGTGATCGAGTGCGCTATAGGTGTACGATTCGCCATGATTATCGACAACGGCTATTTTGTCTGGCATCGCGCATGCAGTCTGCCGCCAGTAGTCGGCCAGCGAAGCATCGCCCCACAATCCTTGTTGTCGATAGGCTGCACGACGCTGCGCGTTAAACGTTAATGTCACTTTCATTTTGAACTCTCGAAACAGAACGTCAGGCCCGATGTGCGGGCCTGTGGGAAGCGTAATTAGCCGTAACGGAAATCAATACCGAAGGTGCCTGCGGGGTATTGCCATTGTTCGAGAATAGTGTTGCCACACAGCACCCGGCAGGTGCCGCACTCCAGACAACCGGCGGAATCAAAATGAATGTTTCCCGCGTCATCCTGCTTATACAGTCCGGCAGGGCAGGCTTTCATTAATTTTTGAAATTCATTGATGTCGGGATTTGCCGCCAGAATGATATGTGGGTGGCCCTCATCAACATGGAATTTGTTGACGCCTAATTTGACGTCAACGTTGACCGTAGCGTTCTGGCTCATAGCGCGGTTGCTCCCTTAATGCCATCTTTCAGCAGATTAATCAGCCCGATTTTCTTCGCATGTCCGAGAATCATTTTTCGTACCGGCTGGTTTGGTTTGCCGTCAATAGTGAACATATCGTTCATGATATCGGCGACCATGCGCGGATACTGACTAAACAGGCGCGGGTTTTCCATCAGCGCTGGGATCTTGCGAAAATGCTGCATATCGCGCATAACACAGCTTTGTTCCAGCTCGCGTTTGTATTGCGCCAGACTAGTGGCAGAAAAATCCGCGCGTTCTTTGGCGGCAATCACCGTTGTGGCAGCCGCCTGGGCCGATGCGATGGCTAAATCCATTCCGCGAACCGTAAAGCCCAGATTGAGGCAGAAGCCTGCGGCGTCACCGACGATCATCACACCATCGTTAACCAGTTGCGGCACCATTGCCAGACCGCCTTCCGGCACCATATGCGCGGAATATTCAAGCAGTTTGCCACCGCTAATCAGTGGGCGAATGGCGGGGTGCTGTTTAAAATCCTCCAGCATTTGCGGCACGCTTTTTTGCGCATGGGCGATATCACCCAATCCACAAACCAGACCCAACGATACGGAATCGTGATTGGTGTAGATGAATCCGCCGCCCATCAGACCGTCAGAAGGGGAACCGGCAAACAGCCAGGCGGCACCTTCATCGTCAGTGACGTTAAAGCGATCGTTGATTTGCTCCGGCGTGAGGCCAATGACTTCTTTAACGCCAACAGCGTAATGATGCGGATCGGAGGCGGGAACCATTCCCAGCGAACGGCCAAGCATTGAATTAACGCCATCAGCCAGAATCACCACATTGGCTTCGAGAATATCATCCCCGGCCTGGACGCCAGTGACCTTGTTACCTTCACGAACCAGCGCATCGACGCGAACGCCCGGGATAAACTGCGCGCCCGTCTGTTCGGCTTGTTCCATCAACCACGGGTCGAGACGATTGCGCAATACGGTATAAGAAGCGTGTTGAGGAACATCTGGCTGCTCGTGGTGAAAATCGAGGGTAACGGCGCTCTCTTCGGTTAAGAAGGAGATTTTCTCGCGTGTGACTTTGCGTTCTACCGGCGCTGATGCAGCAAAGCCTGGAATGATCGCTTCAAGCGTGTGGGCATAAAGACGCCCGCCGGTCATATTTTTACATCCGGCACTGTCGCCGCGTTCTATCACCAGGACATCCAGTCCGGCTCGCGCCATGACCAATGCGGCAACGCTACCGGCAACGCCCGCACCGACCACAATGGCATCAAATTTGTCATCCGACATGCGTTATGCTCCCTTCCCGCTGCGTTTACAGCGGGAGATGTAGTTGAAAGGGAATTAGCGACTCAACTGGCTAATCAGGGCAGGGACGACTTTGTAGATATCGCCCACCAGACCGTAGTCGGCATAGTTGAAGATTGGCGCATTTTTATCTTTATTGATGGCGACAATCACTTTTGCGCCATTGCCGCCAACCATATGTTGGATCTGCCCGGAGATCCCCAGCGTCAGGTAGAGGTCGGATTTCAGCAACACGCCGGAGACACCGATATAACGTTCACGCTCCATCCAGTTCTCGCCTTCGGCAATCGGGCGTGAACAACCGACTTCAGCATTGAGTGCCGCTGCCAGTTCGTGGACCATTTTCAGGTCATCCTGTGCTGCCAGACCACGACCGACGCCGACCACGCGTTTTGCTTTGCTCAGGTCCACGCTGCTTGCCGCTTTCGCACGGCGTTCGCGACTAAGAATTTCATGACGCGGAGCAACGTAAGGCACAGTCTCAATCGGACACTGATGCGAGGCGTCACTGGTGCAAGGTTCCTGAACACCGGGCGCAAGGGTAATGATCGCCAGCGGGCTGTTGATCTTTTCCTGGGCGAACGCTAATCCACCATACATGCGGTGTTCGGCGCAAATGTGACCATCGACAATATCCACCGCCGTGGCATCGTTCACCAGCGCCGCATTCAGTTGCACACTTAACCGTGCTGCCAGCGCTTTACCGCGTTTCGTTGCGGCCAACAGCAACATAGAGGGGGGGTTATCTTTCAGCAGGGCAGCAATGCTTTCAGCGTAATTTTCAGTGCGTTGCAGAGCATCGTTTTGCTCAAGAACATAAATACATTTTGGACCATAAGGCATAACGGCCTGTGCCTGGTCGGTATTTTGTACAATGGCATACACCTGTTGGCCCCATTGCTGCGCGCCGCCAAACAGTTCGGCATAACGTTCAGGATTATCGCTAAAGACCCAGACGTTGTTTAATTGACTCATCGTTTCTTCTCCGTAGGCTTTAGTTCAGGGCTTTCTTCAGATGTTCCGCCAGCTCGGCAATGGCTTCCGGCGAATCGTTATCGAGAATGATGTGTTTGCGTTCTGTTTGCGGCGGTACGCGAACGCCGATCAGTTCAGCAAGCGGCGTGGCCTGGCTCCAGCCGATATCACTCGCCTGCCACGGATGTACCGTTTTTTTGCCCGCGCCGAGAATGGCTTTCATCGATGGAATGCGTGGCACGTTAATATCTGACGTGACGCACAGCACGGCTGGAACAGAGAGTTCGATCACTTCAACTTCATCTTCAAGCGTGCGTTCAATCACCAGTGTATTGCCCTGACGCTGAATAGCACTCACAGCATTAATCACCGGAAGTTGCAGAATTTCTCCGACCAGCAAGCCAACCTGCTGGGCATAAAGATCGCCGGAACCTTCACCAAAGATCAGTAAATCGAAGCCGATTTTTTCAACTGCTGCCGCCAGCGCCTTTGCGGTATCGAGAGGCAGTGCATGCTCAAGCTGGGCATCCTGCACCATGTACAGACAGTGCGGTCCGCGGGATAACACGTCTTTACGCACTTTTGAGTTCTGCAACAATGAACCGCCAACGGTCAGCGCGGCTATCTCATCATCATCCGTTGCAAGCTGGCTTGCGGCTTCAATGGCATTGAGATCGAACTGGCTAATTTTGGCATCGGCATTGTCGAAATTGAGGGTGTACTCGGGAGTGACAACAATGTCCTGTTCTTCAGGCACCAGCTTAAAGCAGGTTATTATTTTCATGATTTCTCCTGTGGGTCGCATACGGAACCATCTCCGATGGAAGGTAAAAATGGTCTGAAAATAGTGTGCGATAGCAGGGCGGGGTTTTCGACGGAGCAATCTGTTTTCCTTGCAAACAATCTTGCAAAAAAAATGAGATCGTTAAAACAAAAGCACAATAAGTGGCAATATTATGCCATCGTTTACGTACTATCTTGCATTCAATGTAAATAATCTTGTTTAGCTCTCGCTAAATGCGGTTGTATAACCGCAATACACGCCGTATTTTATCCGGCATATATTGTTTTTACTTGCTCATGGAATAGGGAGGTTGTCATGTATCAACGCTGTTTTGATAATGCCAGCGAAACGCTGTTTGTCGCCGGTAAAACGCCACGACTTTCGCGCTTTGCGTTTAGTGACGATCCTAAATGGGAGTCGGGACATCACGTTCATGATAATGAAACCGAGCTGATTTATGTTAAGAAAGGGGTGGCAAGGTTTACCATTGATTCTTCGCTCTATGTGGCACATGCCGATGACATTGTGGTGATAGAGCGTGGCAGACTGCACGCGGTGGCCTCAGATGCTAACGACCCGGCAACGACTTGTACCTGTGCGCTTTACGGTTTTCAGTTTCAGGGCGCAGAAGAAAATCAGTTACTGCAACCGCATTCTTGTCCGGTAATTGCCGCAGGGCAGGGAAAAGAGGTCATCAAAACACTTTTTAATGAATTAAGTGTGATTTTACCGCAAAGTAAAAATGGCAACACATCTTCAGTGTGGGATGCATTTTCCTATACGTTAGCGATTCTCTATTACGAAAACTTTAAAAATGCCTATCGTTCGGAGCAGGGGTATATTAAAAAAGATGTCCTGATAAAAGATATTCTCTTTTATCTTAATAATAATTACCGCGAAAAAATCACTTTAGAACAGTTATCGAAAAAATTTCGTGCCAGCGTCAGTTATATTTGTCATGAATTTACTAAAGAGTATCGAATTTCTCCCATTAACTACGTCATTCAACGGCGTATGACGGAAGCGAAATGGTTGCTGACCAATACCGATTTGTCGCAGGCAGAAATCTCCTGGCGCGTGGGTTATGAAAATGTCGATCATTTTGCCAAACTGTTTTTGCGCCATGTTGGCTGTTCTCCCAGTGATTACCGCAAACAATTTAAAAATTGTTTTGCTGAACAAGAAATCTTATCTGAATTTTCTGAACCTGTAAGTCTTGCCGGATAAATCTGACGGCGCAGTTTTTGTCAGAAGCTGCGCCGCCTGAAGATTATTTATTCTGGTAATCTTTCAGGATCTGCCGACCTGCAACGTAAATCATAATCTCGTCAGTACCACCGCCAATCCGTTCACAGCGGACATCACGCCAGAAGCGGGAGACGCGTGCCTCATCGGTGTAGCCCAACCCGCCCATGATTTGAATTGCATCATCAATGACTTCCATTGCAGTGCGTGCGCAGTACAGTTTTGCCAGCGCCGCGCTGGTGCGCAGTGACTGATGCTGATCGGCTTGCCATGCCACTTTCAACACCATGTTGCGCATGTTGTCGATCTTAATCGCCATCAGCGCCAGTTTTTCCTGGATCATCTGGTTATGACCAATTGGCTTACCAAAAGCGATACGCTGGTTGGCATAGCGGGCGGCATCTTCGAATGCGCATTCGGCAAAGCCAGTGCTGCGCGCGGCGTTGATCAGGCGCTCCATCTCAAAGTTGTACATCACATTGAGGAAACCCATTCCTTCTTCGCCTACCATGTCGCTCTCTTCAACTTCCACGTTGTCGAGATAAACTTCGCAGGTGCTAAGCATATGCCAGCCGATTTTATGCAGCGGATTGATCTTAATGCCGGGCTTACTGGACTCAACCCACCACAGGGTGAAGGCTTTTTTCGGATCTTTCGGTTCTGGATCGCGCGCCAACACCAGCATATACGGGTACTCTTTCGCACCGGTGATGAAGGTTTTCTGTCCGTTGATGTAAACCTTGCCATTTTTACGCGTGTAAGTGGTGGTGGCGCTGTTGTTATCTGAGCCAGCACCGGGTTCCGTCAACGCCAGGGCATAGGCAGGGTCGCCGGTTTCCAGGGTACTTTCTGCCGTTTTACGTAGCTGCTCCTCAGAACCAAAACGGCGCATGCTGTGAATACACTGACCGTTGGTAATCAAAAACGCCGGAGCACCGCATTTTGACACTTCCATCAGCGCCAGCATCTGGGTGACGTAATCCGCAGGGATGCCGCCGAACTCTTCCGGCACGCCAAGCATAGAAATGCCGTTATCTGCCAGCGCCCGCATAAACTCACGCGGATATGTACCGTTTTGATCGCAGGTGCGGAAATACTCTTCCGGAAAGTTAGTCGTAATCAGTTCGCGAATACTGGCCAGCAGCAGTTCTTGTTCTTCAGTTAAAGAAAAATCCATCGTGATACTCCTGTTAATGAGCCGCTTCAGGCAGGACAAAACCCATCGCCGCATCGATAAATAATCTTTCGTCCATCATTCTCAGTTCTGGTGAAATAACTGGGGTGAAATCCATTTTGTCGAGAATATCTTTTTGCAAATCGACGCCAGGGGCAATTTCGATTAAATGCAAACCGTCTTCTTTCAGGGTGAATACAGCGCGTTCGGTGATGTAACGAACATCCAGTCCCCGTTCGAGCGCGATTTTTCCGCTAAAAGTAATTTCCGGTAGTTCACGGATAAATTTATTTACCCGTCCTTCCTGGACGATATTTAATTTACCATCGGCAATTTCTGTTTTTAAACTGCCCGCAGTTAACGTGCCGCAGAAAATGATTTTCTTCGAGGTGGCACTGATATCAATAAATCCACCTGTACCCATGATTTTGCCATTGAACTTATGCACCCCGACGTTACCGTGCTGGTCGACTTCGGCAAAACTCAAATAACAGACATCCAGACCACCGCCGTGGTAAAAATCGAACTGGGAAGTCATATCCAGAATGGCGCGGGTATTCACGTTCGCGCCAAAGGCGATACCTTGCGAAGTAATACCGCCAATTGGGCCTGTTTCCACCGTCAGAATAAAGTCATCAGCACAACCTTCTTCCCGGGCGACCAGACCAATACCGTCGGCAATACCGACACCGACATTACCCACGGCACCTTTGCGCATTTCAAACAATGCGCGCCGCGCGACTAATTTACGCTGATTAAGAGGCAAGCTAAGTTGGGTACTGTCATCCAGTGTGAAGTCACCAGAAATAAAACGATTAACTGGCGCACCGCCATACAGTTGGGTTTGGTCCGGATCGACCACCACAATATCGATAAGATAACCTGGAATACGGACAGCTTTAGGATGCAGCGTGGCTTTCTTAACCATCTTCTGCACCTGCATCATCACGATACCGCCGTTATTGTGCACCGCCTGGGCAATAACCAATGCGTCGAGATACATCACTTCATCTTCAAAGGTTGCGTAGCCTTCGCTGTCGCAGGTTGTAGCGCGAATAAAAGCAATATCTGGCGCGATCGCTTTGTAATAGAGATATTCTTTATTATCAAACTCGACCAGTTTAATCAGGTCTTCTGTAGTCACTTCATTCAGTTTGCCGCCTTGTTGGCGAGGGTCGACAAACGTTCCGATACCAATATCGCTAATAATTCCTGGCTGGTGGGCAGCAGCAGCGCGCAATGTTTGAGTGAGCACACCTTGTGGATAGTTATAGGCAACAATTTTATTTTGTTCTGCGAGTTCAGAAATACGCGGTGATTGTCCCCAATGGCCGCATAATGCCCATTTCACCAGACCTTCTTGCGCCAGCGGACTAATACCACGATCGGCGCGATCGCCAAGCCCTGTTGGACTAATAATCGCTAAATTACGCGGTGTCTGGGTTTGTTTATATTTGTCAGCAAGAGCGGTAATTAATGTGGTGGCTTCCAGAATACCGCCACCCGCACCTAATACACAAAGTGTTGCTTCGTCGGGAATATAACTTACCGCTTCCTGTGCTGACAGGACCGGCACTCGTCCATTAATACGAGGTGGTTTTACAGGTTTCATTATTTTTTCCTGATTCAGGTGTGGATTTCTCCGCGCAAGCATTAAAAATAGCGCACAGATACCCACAGAATATTTTTATCAAATACTCTTTAAAAATATTTTTTTAATACGGCGGGGAAGGTTACTCCCGCCGGTACGTTATTTATTACGCCTGGTGCAAAATAGTTAATACTGTGCGCAAATCATTCACCGATATTTGCCCAGGCGCAGAGGCTTTTTTTACTGCACCAAACGTTGCGGCTGAACCAAATACTTCACCAGCCAAACGGGAAATTACGCCAGTTTTTGCCATCGACATCGTGATGATTGGACGATCGGCATACTGCTCCTGCATCTCCAGGGTAGCGGCAAGCAACGTCAGGACATCACTGGTGCTTTGCGGCATCAACGCAATTTTAGGAATATCAGCGTCGAAGGACTGCATTTTACGCAAACGGGCAATAATCTCTTCGGCTTCCGGCGTTTTGTGGAAGTCATGGTTGGACATGACAACCTTCACATCATGCGCATGTGCATAGGCGACGGTTTCTTTAACCTGATCGTCGCCGGTAAATAACTCCAGATCGATCATATCGACCAGACCGCTGTCGATGGCTGCACGATTGAGTGCAATATAAGCCTCGGTAGAAATCGCCTGTTCGCCGCCTTCTTTAGCGCTACGGAAGGTAAACAGCAGCGGTTTTTCTGGCATTACCTCACGGAGGATTTTTGCCGCGGCTATGACAGACTCCACGCTGGAGAGGTCGGCAAAGTGGTCCACACGCCACTCCAGAATATCAAAGTCCGCTTCACGATAGGCGAGAGCTTCGGATTTCACGCTGGCGATATCTTTCGCCATCAGCGAGACGATGATTTTTGGTGCGCCCGTACCAATGACGAGATCTTTTACAGTTACGGTTTTCATTTTTTACCCTTTCTGCACGCGGTCAGCCTGTCAGGCGCCGAACCCCATGACCTGTTTAACGTATTCCAGAGGGAAATCTTTGCCAGTCCATAACGTGAACTGTTCAGCCCCTTGCCACAACAACATGCCGTATCCATCAATCGTTTTGCAACCTGCTTGTTGCGCCTGCTGCAATAACTTCGTCATATGCGGGTTATACACGCATTCAGTGACCAGCAGTCCTGGATGTAACAAACTGATATCGTTAACTAATGATTCATTTTCAAGAGGCTTCATACCCACTTTTGTGCCGTTGGTTAAAATGTCGGCGGAAGCCAGGGCTTCAGCAAAGGCTTGCTGATCGGCGAGATCGGTCACGGTGACGACACAATCGGTGTTTTCGTTGACCCGTTGTGCGAAGGCGAGGGCTTTGTCGAAGAATTCATCCCGACGGTTGAAGATTTTAATCTCTTTTAAACCTTCAATCGCGCCTTGCGCGCCAATCGCCGTTGAGGCACCACCGGCACCTAGCAGCACCATCGTTTTGCCTTTGATATCAAAACCGCTCTCTTTAATGGCGCGAATATGGCCCGTGCCGTCGGTGTTATAGCCGCGCAGGTAGCCGTCATCATTGACGATGGTATTGATAGCGCCAACCAGTTTGGCCGCTGGTGTTAATTCATCAACATATTCACACGCCAGTTGTTTGTTAGGCATCGACACACCGGTTCCGCGCATTTTTAAGGCTTTTAAGCCTTCAATTGCTCCGGCAAAGCTATCGTTATCCACTTCAAAGGCCATATAGGTAAATGGCAATCCCGCTTTTTCTAAGGCTTTGTTTTGCATTTCAGGCGATAAACTGTGGCGGATAGGATAGGCCATCAGGCCAATCAATTCGTATTTAGCGGTAACATCCATAATTAACTCCTCTAATTTCTTTGCTTAATTGTGTTTAACCGGGGTGCTAAGATTGCGTTCGCCAAACCGGACATCATTTTCAGGAATAATGAAAACGCGGTAATAGCGGATGAAAACAATAATTGCGGTAATCAGGGCCAGAAGCGCGAAAGTAAAATCGAGAACGATGATGTATTGCAGGCCGATATTCGACAGATAACCGGTAATCAACGGAATAACAAAGTTGGCCAGACCACCCATCATCATATAAATACTGGTGACTTTGGCTTTGCTTTTGGGGAAAAACTCAGACATGACTGAAACGCCAAGCTGTAAAATACCGCCAGCAGCAGAGAAACCGATGACAAAAGCCCCTGCATTACACACCAGTGGAGAAGGGTACAGATAAATGATAGCGGCGGTTACCGTTGCCAGTGCTGAGTTAAACACGTTAGCCCAGATGGGACGCACCATTTTTTTCAATAGTGCGGCAAAAATAAAGACACAGACCAGCGAACCCATACTGTAATAAGAGATGGTTTTTAATGCCTCAGCTTCCGACATACCGGCAAACGCCATCGCATATTTGGGCATCCACACGACAATTACATAAAAGGTCGAGAATGCGGCAACACCGAACAACACCGATGAAACACCTTCCAGCCAGACTAACGGCTTACTGTTCATTTGCGGTAGTTCACCAGCTACGCTGGCATCCACCAACTGGCCTGGGAATTTACTTTTCAATAGCATCAGCGTGATCAGCACAAATACGATGCCTGGGATAATCAGCCCATAACCGTACCAGATGTTATTCAACAGCATATAACTCACCAGCATCGGATAGAGCATTTGCCCGAACGATATCATCGCCTTAACCAATATTACGGCTGAACCCGAGGCTTTCGGGAAGCATTCCATCAACGCCGGATATCCACCGGTATCCAGGGCTGAGTTGGCGATACCAACGCACACTGCCAGACCGTAAGCGAGAGCTAAACTTGGGCAGGCCGGAATACCAAAGAAAAACAGCATATACATGGCAACGGCCATGAATATTACTGCTCGTCGACCAAATTTATCGGAGATTACACCGAAGAATAAAATACTTATCAGACGGCCCAGACCGATACCAGAAATTAAATAGGCGATACCGGCGTTATCGGTAGAAAACTTTTCTGCCAGAGATGACATGTTTTGTGCAAGCGTAATAACACTAATGCCATGTAGGAAATAGCTGAAGTATACACAAAGGACAGCCAGGATAAATGGCGTGCTGAAAGCCTTATTTTGAGACATTTTCACAGCTCCTTGCTGAAAGATAATTTTGTTACCGTCAGTGTTGTATTTCGACGGTTTTCATAATCACTATACTGAAGATGATTTTCTCTGGGTACATGGCATAAAGTTTATGTTTCCAGGAATGTTGCATGTGATAGTTTGTTTTTGATCGCGATTTTCCTTAATTAGCGCAGGAAGAATAATTTATCCGTAATATCTTGCATGACCTTATAAGAATATTGCATTACGCACCAGTAGCGACATTTTCCGTTAATGATGGATGTTGTGCTTCTTTTCGACTGCGTACGCCAATAAACAGCGCCAGTAAAAAGCCGATAGCAGCGATGGCGGTATCGAACCACATAATATCGGCAATACTTCTTTGCGAAAGATGAGCCGTAATCAACGGAATGGTAAATGTTGCAATGCTGCCCGCACTGTAATAGATCCCCGTTGCTTTTCCTTTGGCATGGGGAAAACGTTCCGCCATTAACGTCAGGCCAATTTGTACAACACCACCTGCGGAGGTAAAACCGATGACGAAAGCAAATATTATCACCACATAAAATATGGGATGCAGGCAGACGGTGAGCAGGGCGATAAATGAGATAAAAGTGTACAGCATCAACAATGTTGTTGAACGAACCGCTTTGCTAATGAGTGGCGCGGTGATAAATACACAAAGTAGCGACCCTACAGTGTAGATACTGAGTAATTTGATCGACATGGTGTAAGACATACCTGCGACAAATTGTCCGTATTGTGCCAGCCACTGACTTACCAGATAAAAGGTTGCCATTGAGATATAGCCATATAAGGTATAGCTGGCTAAATCGATAATTGAGCAACGATGCTTCGCGGCGGTGGTGGGTTTCTTTACTTCAGGTAAGCGACGTCCCGGATGTGGTGGAAAGGTACAGCGATATAAAAACAGACCGTTAACGATCATAATTGCTGCGGCAATCATAAAAGACCAACCGAACCACAGTTCAGCCCACACTAACAGGCTGATAATTAGCGGCAATAAAAATTGTCCGCTGGAGACAAAGGCTTTAATTAAAATATTGGCTGTGCCAGGCGAGCGAGGAAAAGCTTCCATCAGGCTGGGGTAGGTGCCTGCATCAAGAAAACTATTTGCCATACCGGCGAGAAAACCAAATACATACGCGATGATAATGTTATTTGCATGCAGAATGCCGAAAAAGAACATCAGATAGCAGCATATCCCCATGATGATAAAAGGACGTCGGCCAAAACGATCGGATAGTAATCCTGCAAAAAATAAGACACTTAATCGACCAATGCCTAATGATGAGATGACAATTGAGACGCCCGCAGCATTGGTCTGCCAGAGCGTCTCCAGCGAGGCCATATTTAAAGTCATCAAAATGACACCCATACCATGCACCAGGTAATTGAGATACAACCCAAGCGCGGTAGGGAGGTAGGGATTTTTCATAAGATCTACTTAGCAATATTGCTTAAAAAGTTGCTGTTGTTATGTCAGCATCCGTTTATTATTTTTGTCATGACGTCCGTTGTATCCCGTTAAAATATCAACACAGGCGTTCCAGATCGTGCGCATATAATTCAGCTGCGACAGACTGGTAAATCTTCCAGTCAATAAAATTACCTTCAGGGTAGATATGTTGAAATGCGATTAAATTGGGGAAAAAACGCATGGTGTTGTTGCCGATGCGGTTGTTTATTTTTTCTATGATGGCGTGAAGATGCCTTTTTCTTTGCTGGCGCATTGCCAGAAGTTTTTCAACTATCTCGTCAGGAATATCCGTTTTGCCTTTCTCCCATTGTTGCCAGCTTTCACTGTCGCCCGTCAGGGCAATCCAGGTCGCGCATTCATCAATGGTCATAGCAAAAATATGGCGTAGTGCCTGGAGTTCATAAGCGTTCATCGTGTAATGGCTGCATGAAAAAAAGAATAAAATATAAATAACATTATCAGCCTGCTTACGGCTTGAAGAGAGTCACAGTATCTTGTGCAACATTATTGGAAAGAACGAGAGGCGGGGTAATGAAGCAAAAAATGTTAAAAAAAAGCCCATCGTGGGAGATGGGCAAAGACTACACACAGCAATTCGTTGTTTCACTCAGGGGATTTCCATGCTTATAAATCAATATGTTGATTTATAACCGTGTGCTAATAGTAGGCATACGGACTTTTTGCGTCGATCAGATTCGTCTCATTAGTTTAAAAACTGTAAAGGATTTGCGACAGGAACTACCAGCTGAATGGCGGTAAGCAGGAAAATACGGACTGGAGGAATGAAATATCAATTAGCTGTGATTAACAATCAGGCGGCAAAGCCGCCTGATAAGTGATTTACTTATTCGGTTTCTCGATTTCGCCAAGCTCTTCGAGAATTTCCTCCGGCTGGTCAGTCGGCGGCGGGACTTCTTCAACCCACGCGGCAAACAGACGCCAGGAAACAGCCAGTAGTACCGGACCAATAAACAGACCGATCATACCGAAAGCAATCAAACCACCAATAACCCCGGAGAGGATCAGAATCAGCGGTAAATCTGCGCCCATGCGAATTAGCATTGGGCGGATGACGTTATCCAGAGTGCCAACCACACCACTCCACACTAACAATACCGTTCCCCAGGTGGTATCGCCGGTCCAGTAGAGCCAGATAATCGCCGGAATCAACACTGGCAGCGGGCCTAGCTGAACAAGGCAGGAGAGGATCATTAATACCGTTAGCAGCGTTGCGTAAGGCACACCAGAAACGGCCAGACCGATACCGCCAAGCACTGCCTGCACTAACGCAGTCACCACAACGCCCAGCGCCACTGCGCGGATAGCTTGTGCCGCCAGCAGTACAGCAGCATCACCGCGAACGCCCGCCAGACGGGTCGCAAAATGGCGGATGCCTTGCGCCACCTGTTCACCGCGCCAGTACAACAGGGCACTGAAGAGCAGCATCAAGGCACAATGCACCATAAAGCGCCCGATATGCGCGGCTTGCCCGACGAACCAGGTGGTAGTGGTGCCAATATAAGGACGGACTTTCGCCATAATTGCCGTGCCGCCCATATCCAGCAAATTGTGCCAGCCTGCGTACAGCTTCGCGCCAATCACTGGAATGGTATTAAGCCACGCTAAATCCGGTAATGTCATATCGCCACTGGAGATGGCCTTAATTAACGGGCCACTGCCGTCGACGATACTGTTAACCAGTAAGGCGATAGGGATGATAAACACCATCACCAGGAGCAACGTCATTACCAGAACGGCGAGAGAGCGGCGGCCAAACATGATCTTTTGCAAACGTAACAATACCGGCCAGGTGGCGATAACCACCGTACCGGCCCATGCGAAGCCGAGAATAAAGGGTTGAACGATCCACAGACATGCCACAATCATGATGGCTAAAAACAGCACCGAAAGCAGAATTTGTGCGACATCCCTGGGCTGACGAACATTTACCATAACTACTTTTCACCTTTTTTTTGCGTCAAATCGTCGACGCGACGTGAACACGCGAAACTCACCTGCATAATGATGAGCAATTTCAGCGGTTTTTAACAGGCCGATTCTGCCCTTAATTCTAATGGGCGTGTTAGAAAAAAATGTGGTACAACAACTCAGGCAACACGCAAACGATTTACTCGTCGTATTTCAAGTTGCATGTGCTGCGGCTACGTTCGTTCACCCCAGTCACTTACTTTTGTAAGCTCCTGGAGTTCACTCGCTTGCTGCCTTCCTGCAACTCGAAATCCATAGAGTAAACAAACATCACCTTTCAGTGCGCTATTGCAGCAGCCTGAAAGAACAGTGTATCGACCTACATCACAGACCGCAGGAAAGGGTCAATATAATGATTCCACAGATTTCCCAGGCACCCGGCGTCGTTCAACTGGTGCTTAATTTTTTGCAAGAGCTGGAGCAACAGGGTTTTACTGGCGATACGGCGACAAGTTATGCCGATCGTCTGACAATGTCGACCGACAACAGTATTTACCAACTTCTCCCCGATGCGGTGGTATTTCCGCGTTCAACCGCAGATGTGGCGTTAATTGCCCGTCTGGCCGCGCAGGAACGCTATTCATCGCTGATCTTTACCCCCCGCGGCGGCGGTACTGGCACTAACGGTCAGGCGCTCAACCAGGGGATTATTGTTGATATGTCCCGCCATATGAACCGCATCATCGAAATTAACCCTGAAGAGGGCTGGGTGCGCGTTGAAGCTGGGGTGATTAAAGATCAACTGAATCAGTACCTGAAACCATTTGGCTACTTTTTTGCGCCAGAACTTTCGACCAGTAACCGGGCAACGCTCGGCGGGATGATTAATACTGATGCTTCCGGCCAGGGATCGCTGGTCTATGGCAAAACGTCAGATCACGTGTTGGGCGTGCGGGCGGTGTTGTTGGGGGGCTATATTCTCGATACCCAACCTTTACCCGTCGAACTTGCTGAAACATTGGGTAAAACCAATACCGCTATCGGGCGGATCTACAATACTGTCTATCAACGTTGCCGCCAGCAACGCCAGTTAATCATCGACAAATTCCCCAAACTTAACCGTTTTCTTACCGGTTACGATCTGCGCCATGTCTTTAACGATGAAATGACCGAGTTTGACCTGACGCGCATTCTGACCGGATCAGAAGGGACGCTGGCCTTTATTACCGAAGCGCGGCTGGATATTACGCGCTTGCCTAAAGTACGCCGTCTGGTGAACGTCAAATATGATTCTTTTGACTCCGCGCTGCGTAATGCGCCGTTTATGGTTGAGGCGCGTGCGCTTTCGGTAGAGACGGTAGACTCAAAAGTGCTGAATCTGGCGCGGGAAGATATTGTCTGGCATTCCGTCAGCGAACTGATTACCAATGTGCCTGACAAAGAGATGCTCGGGCTGAACATTGTTGAATTTGCCGGAGATGATGAGGCGCTGATTGACGAGCGGGTAAATTCACTCTGTGCGCGGCTAGATGAACTGATTGCCAGCCAGCAGGCAGGGGTGATCGGCTGGCAGGTGTGCAGTGAGCTGGCAGGTGTTGAACGTATTTATGCAATGCGCAAAAAAGCCGTCGGCCTGCTCGGCAATGCCAAAGGTGCAGCCAAACCGATTCCATTTGCCGAAGATACCTGCGTGCCGCCGGAACATCTGGCAGATTATATTGCTGAATTTCGCGCACTGCTCGACAGCCACGGTTTAAGTTATGGCATGTTTGGCCACGTCGACGCTGGTGTTTTGCACGTCCGTCCGGCACTGGATATGTGCGATCCGCAACAAGAGATGTTGATGAAGCAAATCTCTGATGACGTGGTGGCGCTGACTGCAAAATACGGTGGCTTGTTGTGGGGCGAGCACGGTAAAGGTTTTCGTGCCGAATACAGTCCGGCGTTTTTCGGTGAAGAGCTTTTCGCAGAGTTACGCAAGGTTAAAGCGGCGTTTGATCCGCATAACCGACTAAACCCTGGGAAAATCTGCCCGCCAGAAGGTATTGACGCGCCAATGATGAAAGTGGACGCGGTAAAGCGTGGCACGTATGACCGACAAATCCCAATCGCGGTACGCCAGCAGTGGCGCGGCGCTATGGAATGTAATGGCAACGGTTTGTGCTTCAACTTTGATGCCCGCAGCCCGATGTGTCCGTCAATGAAGATTACTCAGAACCGGATTCATTCACCGAAAGGGCGTGCAACGCTGGTGCGTGAATGGTTACGTTTGCTGGCGGATCGCGGCGTTGATCCTCTAAAACTGGAGCAAGAGCTACCAGAGTCTGGCGTCAGCTTGCGCACGTTAATTGCCCGTATGCGCAATAGCTGGCATGCAAATAAAGGCGAATATGACTTCTCGCACGAAGTCAAAGAGGCAATGTCGGGCTGCCTGGCCTGTAAAGCGTGTTCGACTCAGTGTCCGATCAAAATTGACGTACCGGAGTTTCGCTCTCGTTTCTTGCAACTCTATCACACGCGTTATCTACGCCCATTGCGCGATCATCTGGTGGCAACGGTCGAAAGTTACGCACCGCTGATGGCGCGTGCGCCAAAGACTTTTAACTTCTTCATTAACCAGCCGCTGGTGCGAAAACTCTCGGAAAAACACATCGGTATGGTCGATTTGCCGCTGCTTTCAGTGCCGTCGCTGCAACAACAAATGGTGGGGCATCGCTCGGCAAACATGACGCTGGAACAGCTTGAAGCGCTCAGTTCAGAGCAGAAAGCACGCACGGTGCTGGTAGTGCAGGATCCTTTCACCAGTTATTACGATGCGCACGTGGTGGCGGATTTTGTTCGTCTGGTCGAAAAATTAGGTTTCCAGCCGGTGCTGTTGCCATTCTCACCGAATGGTAAAGCGCAGCATATCAAAGGCTTTCTTAATCGGTTTGCGAAGACGGCGAAAAAGACGGCGGATTTCCTTAACCGCATGGCGAAACTGGGGATGCCAATGGTGGGTGTCGATCCGGCTCTGGTGCTCTGTTATCGCGATGAATATAAACTGGTTCTGGGCGAGGCGCGTGGCGAGTTTAACGTCTTACTGGCGAATGAATGGCTGGCAAGCGCGCTTCAGTCACAGCCAGTGACAGCAGTCAGCGGTGAATCATGGTATTTCTTTGGTCACTGTACTGAGGTCACTGCTCTGCCGGGCGCGCCAGCACAATGGGCCGCGATATTTGCCCGTTTTGGCGCGAAACTGGAAAATGTCAGCGTGGGTTGCTGCGGCATGGCAGGAACTTACGGACATGAGGCGAAAAACCATAAACACTCGCTCGGGATCTATGAGTTATCCTGGCATCAGGCAATGCAGCGTCTGCCGCGTAATCGCTGTCTGGCGACCGGGTATTCTTGCCGCAGCCAGGTTAAACGGGTTGAAGGGACGGGGGTACGCCATCCCGTGCAGGCATTACTGGAGATTATTAAATGATATGGAAACGTAAAATCACCCTTGAAGCACTGAATGCCATGGGTGAAGGAAACATGGTGGGGCTGCTGGATATTCGTTTTGAACATATTGGTGATGAAACGCTGGAAGCAACAATGCCGGTAGACTCGCGGACAAAGCAGCCTTTTGGGCTGCTACATGGCGGGGCGTCCGTAGTATTGGCCGAGAGTATCGGCTCCGTTGCCGGTTATTTATGTACCGAAGGCGGGCAAAAAGTGGTTGGCCTGGAAGTCAATGCTAACCATGTTCGCTCAGCACGAGAAGGGCGGGTACGCGGCGTTTGTAAACCGCTGCATCTCGGTTCACGGCATCAGGTCTGGCAGATCGAAATCTTCGATGAGAAAGGGCGTTTGTGTTGTTCATCACGATTGACGACCGCCATTTTGTGACGTTGTCACCAGAAAAGTGTGATGCATATTGCTTTTGGTTATTATCTGCACAGTAAACGGTGGTATACTGTGCAGGTCTTGTCTAAAGCGAGGATGCTATGTCTACTCAACTTAATCCCACCCAGCTGGCCATCGAATTTTTACGCCGTGACCAAAGCAATCTTTCACCCGCTCAATATCTCAAGCGTCTGAAACAACTCGAACTTGAATTTGCTGACCTGCTTACCCTCTCTTCTACGGAGCTGAAAGAAGAAATCTACTTCGCCTGGCGTCTGGGCGTGCATTAATCTCTACTGAACATAGTCTGAACGCCCATCGACCTGGATTAACATCTGTCCAGGTCTGGCGATTATTTTCTGACCGTCCTCCTGTTGTTACCTGCCTGATTATGCTCAAAAATAATACAAATCGCAGTTTGTGTTAAAACGGCGATGCAGTCTTATGAGATTATTCTTATCGCCCCTTCAAGAGCTAAGCCACTTTGAGTGCCGGAGATAAGCGCCGGATGGGGTAGAAACCCTTAAGCCTGTAATGCACAGACTTAAGGGTTTTCTTATTTCAGAACTCGCCACTTTTTTACCTATCTCTTAAATAGTCATTTTCGATACAACTTTTTCTTTTCCATCACAGCCTTAACACCCACTCGATAATAATCATTATCTAACAATGAGATACCTAATTCTTAGCATGCCTGTTAACCCTCTCATCAGGGTCTATGCTTATTAAATACAGGCAAAAAGCATGTTTTACGCTAAAGCCCCTGCGTTTGCTGGGTTGAACTGATAATCATTATCACTAACATGCTGTTATCCGCTGAAAGCGATGAAGTGAGGTAAATCGATGGACATGCATTCAGGAACGTTTAATCCACAGGATTTCGCCTGGCAAGGCTTAACGTTAACACCCGCAGCCGCGGCGCATATACGTGAGTTAGTCGCGAAGCAGTCGGGCATGGTTGGCGTGCGTTTAGGCGTCAAACAAACAGGCTGCGCGGGCTTTGGCTATGTGCTCGACAGCGTCAGCGAGCCAGAGAAAGATGATCTGCAGTTTGAACTCGACGGCGCGAAGCTGTTCGTCCCGCTGCAAGCGATGCCGTTTATTGATGGCACGGAAGTCGATTTCGTTCGCGAAGGACTCAATCAGATATTCAAATTTCACAACCCGAAAGCCCAGAATGAATGTGGCTGTGGCGAAAGCTTTGGGGTATAGGCGGTACTATGTCTCGTAATACTGAAGCAACTGACGATGTCAAAACATGGACCGGCGGCCCGCTGAATTATAAAGAAGGATTCTTCACCCAGTTAGCCACCGATGAGCTGGCAAAGGGGATAAACGAAGAGGTGGTGCGCGCAATTTCGGCGAAGCGTAATGAGCCGGAGTGGATGCTGGAGTTTCGTCTTAACGCCTATCGCGCATGGCTGGAGATGGAAGAACCACACTGGCTGAAAGCGCACTACGACAAGCTGAATTATCAGGATTACAGCTATTATTCGGCACCGTCGTGCGGTAATTGTGACGATACCTGTGCGTCTGAACCCGGCGCGGTGCAGCAAACTGGCGCGAACGCCTTTTTAAGTAAAGAGGTGGAGGCGGCGTTTGAGCAGTTGGGCGTTCCCGTGCGGGAAGGCAAAGAGGTGGCGGTGGATGCCATTTTCGACTCTGTTTCGGTTGCCACCACTTATCGCGAAAAGCTGGCGGAGCAGGGAATTATCTTCTGTTCCTTTGGCGAGGCGATTCACGATCACCCGGAACTGGTGCGTAAATATCTCGGCACCGTGGTGCCGGGGAATGACAACTTCTTTGCCGCGCTTAATGCGGCAGTGGCCTCTGACGGTACGTTTATTTATGTGCCTAAAGGCGTGCGCTGCCCGATGGAACTCTCCACCTATTTCCGCATTAACGCGGAAAAAACCGGGCAGTTTGAGCGCACCATTCTGGTGGCCGACGAAGACAGCTACGTCAGCTACATTGAAGGCTGTTCCGCTCCGGTGCGTGACAGCTATCAGCTACACGCTGCGGTGGTGGAGGTCATCATCCATAAGAACGCCGAGGTGAAATATTCCACGGTACAAAACTGGTTCCCTGGCGATAACAACACCGGCGGTATTCTCAATTTCGTCACCAAGCGTGCTTTGTGCGAAGGCGAAAACAGCAAAATGTCATGGACGCAATCAGAAACCGGTTCAGCCATTACGTGGAAATATCCCAGCTGCATTCTGCGCGGCGATAACTCCATTGGTGAGTTTTACTCAGTGGCGCTGACCAGCGGTCGTCAGCAAGCGGATACCGGCACGAAGATGATCCACATCGGTAAAAACACCAAATCAACCATTATCTCGAAAGGGATCTCTGCCGGACATAGTCAGAACAGTTATCGCGGCTTAGTGAAAATCATGCCGACGGCAACCAATGCGCGCAATTTCACTCAGTGCGACTCAATGCTGATTGGCGCTAATTGTGGGGCGCATACCTTCCCGTATGTCGAATGTCGCAATAACAGCGCACAACTGGAGCACGAGGCAACGACATCACGTATTGGTGAAGATCAACTGTTTTACTGCCTGCAACGCGGGATCAGCGAAGAAGACGCCATCTCGATGATTGTTAACGGTTTCTGCAAAGACGTGTTCTCAGAACTGCCGCTGGAATTTGCCGTTGAAGCACAAAAACTCCTCGCCATCAGCCTTGAACACAGCGTCGGATAAGGAATAAACATGTTAAGTATTAAAGATTTACACGTCAGCGTGGAAGATAAAGCTATCCTGCGTGGATTAAGCCTCGACGTTCGTCCTGGCGAAGTTCACGCCATTATGGGGCCAAACGGTTCTGGCAAAAGTACCTTATCGGCAACGCTTGCCGGGCGCGAAGATTATGAAGTGACGGGCGGCACGGTTGAGTTTAAAGGCAAAGATTTACTTGCGCTGTCGCCGGAAGATCGTGCAGGCGAAGGCATTTTTATGGCCTTCCAGTATCCGGTGGAAATTCCCGGCGTCAGTAACCAGTTTTTCCTGCAAACGGCACTTAATGCGGTGCGCAGCTATCGCGGCCAGGAAACGCTCGACCGCTTTGATTTTCAGGATTTGATGGAAGAAAAAATTGCTCTTCTGAAGATGCCGGAAGATTTACTAACCCGTTCGGTAAACGTTGGTTTTTCTGGTGGTGAGAAAAAGCGCAACGATATTTTGCAAATGGCGGTGCTGGAACCGGAGTTATGCATTCTTGATGAGTCGGACTCCGGGCTGGATATTGACGCATTAAAAGTGGTCGCCGATGGCGTGAACTCGCTGCGTGACGGCAAGCGTTCATTCATCATTGTTACGCACTACCAACGCATTCTTGACTACATCAAGCCTGATTACGTCCATGTTCTGTATCAGGGGCGAATTGTGAAATCCGGTGATTTCACGTTGGTCAAACAACTGGAGGAGCAGGGTTATGGCTGGCTTACCGAACAGCAGTAACGCGCTGCAACAGTGGCATCACTTGTTTGAAGCTGAAGGGGCGAAACGTTCTCCAGAAGCACAGCAGCATTTACAACAATTGCTGCGTACCGGCCTGCCGACACGTAAACATGAGCACTGGAAATATACGCCGCTGGAAGGGCTGACCAATAGCCAGTTCGTCAGCATTGCGGGTGAGATATCCCCGCAACAACGCGATGCCTTAGCGTTAACGTTAGACGCCGTGCGGCTGGTGTTTGTCGATGGACGTTACATGCCAGCGCTTAGCGATGCAACTGAAGGCAGCGGGTATGATGTAAGCGTTAACGACAACCGTCAGGGATTGCCCGATGCCATTCAGGCAGAAGTCTTTTTACATTTGACGGAAAGTCTGGCGCAAAGCGTTACGCATATTGCCGTCAAGCGCGGTCAACGGCCTGCAAAGCCATTGCTGTTAATGCATATTACCCAGGGCGTGACAGGTGAAGAGGTGAACACTGCCCATTACCGGCATCATCTGGATCTGGCTGAAGGTGCCGAAGCAACGGTGATTGAACATTTTGTCAGCCTTAATGATGCTCGCCATTTTACCGGCGCACGGTTCACTATCAACGTTGCAGCGAACGCCCACTTGCAGCATATCAAGCTGGCGTTTGAAAACCCGGTCAGTCACCACTTTGCCCATAACGATTTGTTGCTGGCTGACGATGCCACCGCATTTAGCCACAGTTTCCTGCTGGGTGGCGCTGTGTTACGGCACAACACCAGTACGCAACTCAATGGCGAAAACAGTACGCTACGGATCAATAGCCTGGCGATGCCGGTGAAAAACGAGGTGTGTGATACCCGTACCTGGCTGGAACACAATAAAGGTTTTTGTAATAGCCGCCAGTTGCACAAAACTATCGTCAGCGACAAAGGTCGCGCGGTGTTTAACGGTTTGATCAACGTCGCGCAGCATGCCATCAAGACTGACGGCCAGATGACCAACAATAATCTGCTGATGGGTAAACTGGCGGAAGTGGATACCAAACCACAGCTGGAAATCTATGCTGATGATGTGAAATGCAGCCACGGTGCGACGGTAGGGCGTATTGATAACGAACAGATGTTCTATCTGCGTTCGCGCGGGATCAATCAACAGGATGCCCAGCAGATGATCATTTACGCCTTTGCCGCCGAACTGACGGAAGCACTGCGTGATGAAGGGCTTAAACAGCAGGTGCTGGCCCGAATCGGTCAACGACTGCCGGGAGGTGCAAGATGACTTTTTCCGTCGACAAAGTGCGGGCCGATTTTCCGGTGCTTTCGCGTGAAGTGAACGGTCTGCCACTGGCTTATCTCGACAGCGCCGCCAGTGCGCAGAAACCGAGCCAGGTGATTGACGCTGAGGCCGAGTTTTATCGTCACGGCTACGCCGCGGTGCATCGCGGTATTCATACGTTAAGCGCCCAGGCGACCGAGAAAATGGAGAACGTGCGCAAGCGGGCATCGTTGTTTATCAACGCCCGTTCGGCGGAAGAGCTGGTGTTCGTCCGCGGCACGACGGAAGGAATCAATCTGGTCGCCAATAGCTGGGGCAACAGCAACGTGAGATCAGGCGACAATATCATCATTAGTCAAATGGAACATCATGCCAATATTGTTCCCTGGCAAATGCTTTGCGCGCGCGTTGGCGCAGAGCTGCGTGTGATCCCTCTCAATCCCGACGGTACGCTGCAACTGGATACGCTGCCTACGCTGTTTGATGAGAAAACTCGTTTGCTGGCAATTACTCATGTCTCCAACGTGCTTGGGACAGAAAATCCGCTGGCGGAGATGATCACGCTTGCGCACCAGCATGGCGCAAAAGTGCTGGTGGATGGCGCTCAGGCAGTGATGCATCATCCGGTGGATGTTCAGGCACTGGATTGCGATTTCTACGTTTTCTCCGGGCATAAACTGTATGGTCCCACCGGCATTGGCGTGCTTTATGTCAAAGAAGCCTTGTTGCAGGAGATGCCGCCGTGGGAAGGCGGCGGTTCAATGATCGCCACCGTCAGCCTGAGTGAAGGCACTACCTGGACTAAAGCGCCATGGCGGTTTGAAGCCGGTACGCCCAATACGGGAGGTATTATTGGCCTTGGCGCGGCGCTGGAGTATGTTTCGGCGCTGGGGCTTAACAACATTGCCGAGTATGAACAAAATCTGATGCATTACGCATTGTCGCAGTTGGCTGCGGTGCCGGATCTTACGCTCTATGGTCCGCCGGACAGACTTGGCGTTATTGCCTTTAATCTCGGTAAACACCACGCCTATGACGTCGGCAGTTTTCTTGATAACTACGGTATTGCTGTGCGTACCGGACATCACTGCGCAATGCCATTAATGGCCTATTACAACGTCCCCGCGATGTGTCGGGCGTCGCTGGCAATGTACAACACCCATGAAGAAGTGGATCGTCTGGTAACTGGATTGCAACGTATTCATCGTCTACTGGGGTAAAAGGGAGGCTCTATGGCTGTATTGCCGGATAAAGAAAAATTGCTGCGTAACTTTTTACGCTGTACCAACTGGGAAGAGAAATATCTCTACATTATTGAACTGGGACAGCGTCTGCCGGAATTAGGCGATGAAGAAAGAAGTCCGCAAAATAGCATTCAGGGCTGTCAGAGTCAGGTGTGGATTGTGATGCGTCAGAATGCGCAGGGAATTATTGAATTGCAGGGCGACAGCGATGCGGCCATTGTGAAAGGGCTTATTGCGGTCGTTTTTATTCTCTACGATCAAATGACGCCGCAGGATATTGTCAATTTCGATGTGCGTCCGTGGTTTGAAAAAATGGCGCTCACCCAACATCTCACCCCATCTCGTTCACAAGGTCTGGAAGCGATGATTCGCGCAATTCGCGCCAAAGCCGCTGCACTTAGCTAAACTAAAGGAACAGCTTTCATCCGGTAGGCTCACTTTGCCGGGTGGTCGATGTTTACACTGGCCTGCACAGGAGTGTTTCGGTTTCAGGTAAACATAAGCGCCATCCGTCGTTTCAGCGTGAGCCACCGGCAAATACAGGAGGTTTACAATGAAACGCGCGTCTTTACTAACACTGACTCTTATCGGCGCTTTCAGCGCCATTCAGGCAGCCTGGGCGGTAGATTACCCGCTCCCACCAACCGGAAGCCGACTGGTTGGGCAAAATCAAACCTATACGGTGCAAGAGGGGGATAAAAACCTTCAGGCTATTGCCCGTCGTTTTGATACTGCGGCAATGTTGATCCTTGAAGCCAATAACACAATTGCTCCGGTGCCAAAACCAGGCACGACAATAACCATTCCTTCGCAACTGTTATTACCTGATGCACCGCGCCAGGGGATAATTGTGAACCTTGCGGAACTGCGTCTTTATTATTATCCGCCGGGAGAAAATATCGTGCAGGTCTACCCGATAGGTATTGGCTTGCAGGGGCTGGAAACGCCAGTGATGGAAACACGGGTAGGGCAGAAAATCCCCAATCCTACCTGGACGCCCACGGCAGGTATTCGTCAGCGTTCACTGGAGCGAGGCATCAAATTACCGCCAGTTGTTCCAGCCGGGCCGAATAACCCTCTGGGACGCTATGCACTGCGCCTGGCGCACGGCAACGGCGAATACCTCATTCATGGCACCAGTGCGCCGGACAGCGTCGGTTTGCGCGTCAGTTCAGGCTGTATGCGTATGAACGCGCCGGACATTAAAGCACTGTTCTCCAGTGTGAGAACGGGAACGCCGGTAAGAGTGATCAACGAACCGGTAAAATACTCCGTAGAACCGAACGGGATGCGTTATGTTGAAGTGCATCGACCGCTATCGGCAGAAGAACAGCAGAACGTTCAGACAATGCCGTACGCACTGCCTGCAGGCTTCACGCAATTTAAAGACAATAAGGCTGTAGATCAGAAGTTAGTCGATAAAGCATTGTATCGTCGGGCAGGGTATCCGGTTGCGGTAAGCCGTGGAGCAACTCCAGTAGCCAGCAATGCGTCTGCAGTAGAGTCAGCGCAGAATGGTGAACCAGAGCAAGGAAATATGTTACGCGCGACGCAATAGGCGTAATGAGCAGGCAAAAAAAATGGCGCACAATGTGCGCCATTTTTCACTTCACAGGTACTATTACTTGCGGTATTTAGTAGCCATGTTGTCCAGACGCTGGTTAGCACGAGCTGCGTCATCTTTAGCAGCCTGAACGTCGGAACGCATTGCGTTCACGTCGTTGCTCAGCTGGTCAACTTTAGCGTTCAGAGTCTGAACGTCAGAAGACAGCTGATCGATTTTAGCGTTGCTGGAGCAACCTGCCAGCAGAGTAGAACCCAGGATTACCGCGCCCAGTACCAGTTTAGTAGCTTTCATTATTAATACCCTCTAGATTGAGTTAATCTCCATGTAGCGT
The DNA here is from genome assembly GCF_005781075.1 of Escherichia sp. E2562. NCBI lineage: Bacteria > Pseudomonadati > Pseudomonadota > Gammaproteobacteria > Enterobacterales > Enterobacteriaceae > Escherichia > Escherichia sp. E2562. Next base: position 80,267 of record NZ_VATM01000015.1, read on the forward strand.
TACAAGTATTACACAAAGTTTTTTATGTTGAGAATATTTTTTTGATGGGAAGGCACTTATTTTTGATCGTTCGCTCAAAGAAACATCGAACGCTTGGTTTTAGATAAAAAAAATGAGAGAAAACAGGATGGTTCCATCGGATTCATCTTAGATAAAGTGAGATTATATAGTGAAATCCGATTTGATTTTTTATTGCTTCTGGTTATCGATTAAATAAAAAAAGCGCCCATCAGGGCGCTTCGATATACAAATTAATTCACAAAAGCAATATTACAGGACGTGAACAGATGCGGTGTTAGTCGTACCGCTCGGTACCAGCGCGCCAGAAACCATGACTACGACGTCGCCTTTGTGCGCCAGACCGCTCTGCAGCGCCAGTTCTTTACCCAGACGATAGAAATCATCAGTAGAGGTAATTTCTTTAACCAGCTGCGGTACAACGCCTTTGCTCAGTACCAGCTGATGAGCTGTTTTTTCGTTGGTGGTCAGCGCCAGAATGGTTGCATCCGGGAAGTATTTACGTACTGCACGAGCAGATTTACCGCCCTGGGTCGCTACGACGATCAGCGGAGCATCCAGTTTTTCAGCAGTTTCAACTGCGCCACGGCAAACCGCTTCGGTGATACGCAGTTTACGGTTGTCGTTGTTGAACTCGAGACGGCTGTTCATCACGCGGTCGGTACGTTCACAGATGGTCGCCATGATAGAAACAGCTTCCAGCGGATATTTACCTTTTGCGGATTCACCAGACAGCATTACTGCGTCGGTGCCGTCGAGGATGGCGTTGGCTACGTCACCAGCTTCTGCGCGAGTCGGACGTGGGTTTTTGATCATAGAATCCAGCATCTGGGTCGCAGTGATAACGACTTTACGTGCACGGATACATTTTTCGATCATCATCTTCTGGGCGAAGATAACTTCTTCAACCGGAATTTCTACACCCAGGTCGCCACGTGCAACCATGATGCCATCAGATGCCTCGAGGATTTCGTCGAAGTTATTGAGGCCTTCCTGGTTTTCGATTTTGGAGATGATTTGGATGTTTTCGCCGCCGTGCGCTTTTAGGTGCTCACGGATTTCGACAACGTCAGAACGTTTACGGATAAAGGAAGCAGCAACAAAGTCTACACCTTGTTCGCAACCGAAGATCAGGTCCTGTTTGTCTTTTTCTGCCAGTGCCGGCAGGGCGATGGAAACGCCTGGCAGGTTCACACCTTTGTTCTCGCCCAGGTCACCGTTGTTCAGTACTTTACAGATAACTTTGTTACCTTCGATAGCGGTAACTTCCATACCGATCAGACCATCGTCAACCAGTACGGTGTTGCCGACGGCCAGGTCGGTAGTGAAACCTTCATAAGTTACCGCAACCATTTCGCTGTTGCCGATAACAGATTTGTCAGTGGTGAAAGTAAAGGTCTGGCCTGCTTTCAGAGAAACGTCGTTACCGCCTTCCAGTTTCATGGTGCGGATTTCCGGACCTTTGGTATCGAGCAGGATAGCGGCAGTTTTACCAGTTTTGCTCATCACGTTGCGCAGGTTCTGAATGCGCTGACCGTGTTCTGCATAGTCACCATGAGAGAAGTTCAGACGCATGACGTTCATGCCCGCGTCCAGCATTTTAGCTAACATCTCTTCAGATTCGGTTTTTGGGCCGATGGTGCAAACAATTTTGGTCTTTTTCATGACAGTCTTAGTCTTTAAGTTGAGAAGGATAGGAGAAACTTGCTTTCTGGGCGCACTGCCGGAAAGCGAATCCGGTATTACGAAAGTGATGGTGCCTCGCTCTAAGGATAGGTGACATCGAAAAAGCGTGCAGAGGAATGTGTGCTTGTGTCTCAGCCCAACGTGAGTGCTGTTTTTGAGTCGTTGAGTTCTACAGTCCAAAGTGCTGAAACCATTCAAGAGTCAATTGGCGCGGATTATACGCTGAATTTAATCAAAAAGGAAAACAAAAACACCGTTTCAAAAACATTCATGCATATACACAATAAACTGTTATCAAAGATTTAACGTCCTCGATAGCAGATTACGCAAAATCATCGCTGCTTGCGCAACGGGAAGGCGATGGCTGGAATGTGAAGGATGACTGGAGTAAAAACAGAGTGCATACCCGCGTTACACAACAGATGCAAATATAATAATTTATCGAGTTATTTGTTTGATTTTGTTTGTTTTTTGTTTAAGTAATGAGATTGATATATGCTGATAACTGGCATGATAAATGGGTGTTAATAATGGGCAACCGGACAAAAGATGATGAGCTGTACCGCGAAATGTGCAGAGTGGTAGGGAAAGTGGTGTTGGAGATGCGTGACCTGGGCCAGGAGCCAAAACACATCGTCATCGCTGGTGTGCTGCGTACAGCATTAGCAAATAAACGTATCCAACGCAGCGAATTAGAAAAGCAGGCGATGGAAACAGTCATTAATGCACTGGTGAAATAATTGTTCGGGGATAGCGCGTAACGCCTTATCCCCTCTGTTTTATTATATTGTCACATGTAAGTTTATTTTTATAAATTGATGTAAGCCAACTATATTAATTGCGATATGTATTTAATTTTATAGCGAATTAACTATTTCTATATTCTGGAATGTATATCACAAATTATTGTAGAGTAAATGAAATTCATTTCAAATGATAACAAATATCACTCCACTTTTAATCTTCTGCTTTCCATTTTTAATTGATAACGATCAATGTTAAGGGCTAGGAATAATCACATTATTTTTTCTCCTAACCATAAAGGATTAGTTTGCTTGCGTTAAATCATGTCTCATACGCTATCGGGTTAGGACAAAAATATCTGGTGTTGGAGGCATAGTCAGCAGCGTATTAGTTGAATGCTTAATAGAAGGCTGCTGAATTGTCAGCACTGTGTTTGCGAAGAGGATGCGAAATAAATGAACCCGGTTGAACGTCCACTATTAGATATTGGCTTAACGCGATTAGAGTTCTTGCGTATATCAGGAAAAGGTCTTGCTGGTTTAACAATAGCCCCTGCGTTATTGTCACTTTTGGGCTGTAAACAGGAAGATGTCGATAGCGGCACGGTGGGGCTGATAAACACGCCCAAAGGAGTGTTAGTTACCCAGCGTGCGCGTTGCACCGGCTGCCACCGCTGTGAAATCTCCTGTACCAACTATAACGATGGCGCCGTTGGTACTTTTTTTTCCCGCATCAAAATCCATCGTAATTATTTCTTTGGCGACAAGGGCGTAGGTTCCGGTGGCGGCTTATACGGCGATCTGAATTATACCGCCGACACCTGCCGCCAGTGTAAAGATCCTCAATGCCTGAAGGTCTGCCCGATTGGCGCGATTACCTGGCAGCAGGAAGAGGGATGTATAACCGTCGATCATAAACGTTGCATTGGTTGTAGCGCCTGTACCACTGCGTGTCCGTGGATGATGGCCACCGTAAATACTGAAACTAAAAAATCCTCGAAATGTGTGTTGTGCGGTGAATGCGCAAACGCCTGCCCGACAGGGGCGTTAAAAATTATCGAGTGGAAAGATATTACTGTGTGAATCTTGCAAAGGAAAAAATCATGGCTAACGGTTGGACTGGTAATATATTAAGAGTCAATCTTACGACAGGAAATATTACCCTCGAAGATTCCAGTAAGTTTAAAGATTTTGTCGGTGGTATGGGCTTTGGTTACAAAATTATGTATGACGAAGTACCTCCAGGCACCAAACCTTTCGATGAAGCAAATAAATTAGTTTTTGCTACGGGGCCGTTGACAGGGTCTGGTGCACCCTGTAGTTCTCGCGTAAATATCACATCACTTTCCACATTTACCAAAGGAAATTTAGTCGTCGACGCCCATATGGGCGGTTTTTTTGCTGCACAAATGAAATTCGCCGGATACGACGTCATTATTATCGAGGGTAAAGCGAAATCACCGGTCTGGCTAAATATAAAAGATGACAAAGTTAGCCTGGAGAAAGCCGATTTCTTGTGGGGAAAAGGGACGCGTGCAACCACGGAAGAAATTTGCCGTTTAACCAGCCCTGAAACCTGTGTAGCGGCTATTGGTCAGGCGGGTGAAAATCTTGTGCCTCTCTCTGGCATGCTGAATAGTCGTAACCACAGTGGCGGCGCGGGAACTGGCGCAATAATGGGCTCCAAAAACCTGAAAGCGATTGCGGTTGAAGGGACAAAAGGAGTCAACATTGCCGATCGCCAGGAGATGAAACGGCTCAATGACTATATGATGACCGAACTTATTGGCGCTAATAACAATCATGTCGTGCCAAGTACGCCGCAATCGTGGGCAGAGTACTCTGACCCCAAGTCGCGCTGGACAGCTCGTAAAGGGCTGTTTTGGGGCGCAGCGGAAGGCGGCCCGATTGAAACAGGAGAAATCCCGCCTGGCAATCAAAACACGGTCGGTTTCCGCACCTATAAATCTGTCTTTGATTTAGGTCCGGCAGCAGAGAAATACACCGTCAAAATGAGTGGCTGCCACTCATGTCCAATTCGTTGTATGACCCAGATGAACATTCCTCGGGTTAAAGAGTTTGGCGTACCCAGTACAGGTGGCAACACCTGTGTCGCTAACTTTGTCCACACCACCATCTTCCCGAACGGGCCGAAAGATTTTGAAGATAAAGATGATGGCAGGGTGATTGGTAATCTGGTCGGTCTGAATCTGTTCGATGACTACGGGCTGTGGTGTAACTACGGGCAGTTGCATCGCGACTTTACCTATTGTTACAGCAAAGGCGTGTTTAAGCGCGTTCTGCCTGCTGAAGAGTATGCGGAAATTCGTTGGGATCAACTGGAAGCTGGCGACGTTAATTTCATTAAAGATTTTTACTATCGTCTGGCGCACCGCGTGGGTGAGTTGAGTCACCTGGCTGATGGCTCGTATGCCATTGCTGAACGCTGGAATTTGGGGGAAGAGTACTGGGGCTACGCAAAAAATAAACTCTGGTCGCCGTTTGGTTATCCGGTTCACCATGCCAATGAAGCATCGGCGCAGGTCGGTTCTATTGTTAACTGCATGTTCAACCGTGACTGTATGACGCATACGCACATCAACTTTATCGGCTCCGGTTTGCCGTTGAAACTGCAGCGTGAAGTGGCAAAAGAGCTTTTTGGCTCTGAAGATGCTTACGATGAAACCAAAAACTACACGCCGATCAATGACGCAAAAATTAAATATGCCAAATGGTCGCTGTTGCGGGTTTGTTTGCATAACGCCGTCACCCTGTGCAACTGGGTCTGGCCAATGACCGTTTCGCCACTGAAAAGCCGCAATTATCGTGGCGACCTTGCGCTAGAAGCCAAATTCTTTAAAGCAATCACTGGCGAAGATATGACGCAGGAAAAATTAGATTTAGCTGCTGAGCGTATCTTTACGTTACACCGTGCCTACACGGTAAAACTGATGCAAACCAAAGATATGCGTAATGAGCATGACCTGATCTGCTCCTGGGTATTTGATAAAGATCCGCAGATTCCGGTCTTCAGTGAAGGTACTGACAAAATGGACCGCGATGATATGCACCAGTCACTCACGCTGTTCTACAAGGAAATGGGCTGGGACCCACTGCTTGGTTGTCCAACGCGAGAAACGCTTCATCGACTCGGGCTGGAAGATATTGCCGCCGATCTGGCGACACATAACCTGCTACCAGCATAAGGAACCGGCGTAATGAGCCAGCAGGAGGAAATGACACAACTGGAAGCGCCTGATATTGACGTGACTAAGCGTCAATGGCTGCACAGTATGCGTCAGCCCGATGACACTGCGAACGATGCGGTTACAGGGCCTGAACCGGCTGAAATTCTGGCGGAGTTTATCCGCCAGCATTCGACGGCGGGTCAACTGGTTGCACGCGCCGTGTTCCTGTCGCCGCCATATACGGTTGCTGAAGAGGATCTTTCTGCATTGCTGGAAAGCATACGGCAGAGTTCAGACTTCGCAGATATCGCCTGTATGACGGGCAGTAAAGATGATTATTACTACTCAACGCAAACCATGAGCGAAAACTATGCCGCTATGTCTTTGCAGGTTGTTGAGCAGGACATCTGTCGGGCCATTGCACATGCCGTTCGCTTCGAATGCCAGACGTATCCCCGGCCTTATAAGGTCGCCATGCTGACGCAAGCGCCATATTACTACCAGGAAGCGCAGATTGAAGCCGCGCTCGCCGCGATGGATATCGCTCCTGAGTATGCCGATATACGTCAGGTGACGTCATCGACGGCTGTGTTGTACCTGTTTAGCGAGCGTTTTATGAGCTATGGCAAAGCTTATGGCTTATGTGAATGGTTCGAGGTTGAGCAGTTTCAGAATCCCTGAAGTTTCAGGGAGATATCATGGATAGGGTGGACAGTCGCAGCCACAGCATTAGAGGATAATAAGATGTCCTTCACTCGACGCAAATTTGTTCTGGGGATGGGAACGGTAATCTTTTTTACCGGTTCAGCACCTTCTTTGTTAGCGAACACCAGACAAGGAAAGGAAGTTCGATATGCCATGATTCACGATGAATCACGGTGCAATGGCTGTAATATTTGCGCCAGAGCATGCCGTAAAACTAACCATGTACCGGCACAGGGAAGTCGTTTGTCTATCGCGCATATCCCGGTCACCGATAACAATAACGAAACGCTGTATCACTTTTTTCGCCAGTCATGCCAGCACTGTGAAGATGCTCCTTGCATCGACGTTTGCCCCACAGGGGCATCGTGGCGTGATGAACAGGGGATAGTGCGGGTAGAAAAATCACAATGCATTGGCTGTAGCTACTGCATCGGCGCATGCCCGTATCAGGTTCGTTACCTTAATCCACTGACCAAAGTGGCGGATAAATGTGATTTCTGTGCTGAGTCACGGCTGGCAAAAGGTTTTCCGCCCATCTGCGTTAGCGCCTGTCCGGAACATGCGTTGATCTTTGGTCGCGAAGATAGCCCAGAAATTCAGGCATGGTTACAGGAAAATAAATACTATCAATATCAGCTGCCTGGTGCCGGGAAACCGCATCTGTATCGCCGGTTCGGTCAACATTTGATTAAAAAGGAAAATGTATGAACCCGTCGCAAAATGCTGAACAATTTCATAACCAGTTGGCGAACTATGTACCGCAGTTTTCTCCCGAATTTTGGCCTGTGTGGTTGGTCATTGCCGGGCTGTTGCTGGTCGGGATGTGGTTAGTGTTGGGGCTTCACGCTTTGCTTCGCGCTCGTGGTATAAAGAAATCCACCACTGGTCATGGCGAGAAGGTTTATCTCTACAGCAAGGCGGTGAGATTATGGCACTGGTCGAATGCGTTACTCTTTGTTTTGTTGCTGGCTAGTGGGCTAATCAATCACTTTGCGCTGGTGGGCGTTGCTGCAGTCAAAAGTCTGGTTGCCGTACATGAGGTTTGTGGATTCCTGCTACTGGCATGCTGGCTTGGCTTTGTTCTCATTAATGCCGTTGGGGGTAATGGTCATCACTACATTATCCGTCGTCAGGGCTGGCTGGGGCGAGCGGCTAAACAAACGCGGTTTTATCTGCTTGGAATTATGCAAGGGGAAGATCATCCATTTCCTGCAACAACACAGTCTAAATTCAATCCATTGCAGCAGGCAGCTTATGTTGGTGTGATGTATGGATTGCTGCCGCTGTTATTGTTGACGGGGCTGCTATGCCTTTACCCGCAAACCGTGGGGGACGTGTTCCCTGGCGTAAGATACTGGTTATTGCAGGCGCATTTTGCTCTGGCAGTTATAAGCCTCTTTTTTATCTTCGGCCATCTCTATCTTTGCACCACGGGGCGTACTCCGCACGAAACTTTTAAATGTATGGTCGATGGCTATCACCGGCATTAACGAATGATCATTACACGAGCTGATCTGCGAGAGTGGCGTGTAGGCGCGGTTATGTACCGCTGGTTTCTGCGCCGTTTTCCGCAAGGTGGAATTTATGCCGATATTCACCACGCCCTGATTGGCGAAGGATTTACTGACTGGGCGGAAAGTCTGGTTGAGTACGCCTGGAAAAAATGGCTGGCAGACGAAAATTTCGCCCGTCAGGAAGTTTCCTCAATGCAAAAACTGGCCAAAGGCCCCGTAGAGATACCCTTTTGCAGTCAGTTCGCCCGGGCCGACGATCACGCACGCGTCGGCTGTTGTGAGGATAACGCCAGAATCGCTACCGTGGGGTATGCTGCGCAAATTGCCAGCATGGGTTATAGCGTGCGGATTGGCAGTGTCGGCTTTAACAGCCATATCGGTAGCTCAGGTGAACGTGCTCGTGTTGCTGTAACCGGTAATTCCTCGCGGATAAGCAGCGCCGGAGACAGCAGTCGTATTGCGAATACCGGAATGCGAGTACGCGTTTGTACATTGGGTGAACGGTGTCATGTCGCCAGTAATGGCGATCTGGTGCAAATCGCCAGCTTTGGCACAAACGCCAGGATTGCAAACAGCGGCGATAACGTTCATATCATCGCCAGTGGTGAAAATTCAACGGTAGTGAGTACGGGCGTGGTGGATTCAATTATTCTCGGGCCAGGAGGCAGCGCCGCGCTGGCTTATCATGACGGCGAAAGAGTGCGCTTTGCCGTAGCCGTTGAAGGTGAAAATAATATTCGCGCCGGAGTTCGCTATCGTCTGAATGAGCAGCATCAATTTGTGGAATGCTGACTCTTTTACCTTAATCAACCGACAGACGTCGGCGTGCGCGGGATGCTGGCTTCACGACGGCCTGCGCCATAGCCTCGCCAATTTCAGCACAAGCCGTAAGCCCCTGAACGAAAGGCCGATCGTGCATTAGCCAGGGCAACGCGCCGAACGCCACGCGACCACGAACTTCTTCCGGTTGCTGTAGCGTATAATCTTCACCGATATCAGGGATTTCATCGCCTGTTTTCTGTAGCTGTGCACGTAGTCCAGGGAAAGGAATGTCTTTCACTTTGAGCGAGCGTTGCCCACGAGCATCAATAAAAACGTCAAACGAGTAGCTGTTGTCCGCTGTTTTCAGCATTGTGTGCGTTTTGTCGATTTCCATATCGTATTCCTCACCGAGAGCGAGAATATGGATAATTCCCGCCTCGCGCAAAGCCAGTAAGCGCTTTATAGATTCAGAAGGGATAGCTGCATAATTGTCGATAAATACTCTGGCAAGGCCTTTACTGAACCGTTTATGGTCGTGCTCATTCAGATGCGGAACAATTTCCTGTACGGCTTCATGCAGGCGAAGAATGACATAACGCCAGGGAACGGTATGTTTTTCACGTTTATTTCGCTCGACTTCTGCTAAGTTTTTTTCTGCCCAGGCAAATGGGTCATGCTGTTTACGGTCAGCAAACCAGGCCTGCGCGAAGGTATCGACATTCAGGTCCTCTATCGCAATATGTTGGCTCCAGTCAGGATCAGCCGCAGTAATCTCTTTCAATATAAGTTTAAATACCCGGTCCAGAAGACCCTGTGTACCTTTTTCAATTTCCGCGTTCAGGGAATGTTCAGTGACAATGCGTAGAGGTTCGTAGGGAATAGGGCAATAGAAATCGGCTTCTGGCAAAATGCCTGTGCGTGACATCAATGTAATACTGAGTTTTTCACTGTCGCTATCGCGCTGAAACAGAATGCGTTGATTATCTTTTTCAATAAAGGAACCATGCTGGATAGCAACCGCCATTGCGGCATCCAGTCCGCTCAAGGATGTTCCCATAATGCCCACGCGACAGGCTTCAATTTTCGCTTCCATTAACCCTGACCACGGGCTGGGGAAATATGTTCGGCTTGCCAGTTCTTCGTCAGGCCAGACGTGACCGGTGGCTATTACGGCTAAATCAAACGTCTCAACTGGCAAATCCCGATCTGTGAAGATAAGCACGCCAGAGTCTGTGACTTGCAGATCAGTCACCTGGCAAGATTCATAAACGTTGATTTCAAATTGCTGCTGCCGAGCTTGTTCTACCAACCGTAAAAAGCGATCACGGAAATATTCTCCTAACAAAATCCTCGGCAAAAACTGGCGATCGTGCAAGCTTTCCTTTTTAACGCCATAACGTTGCAGATGGCTGGCCTCTTGCTCTTGCAACCATTCCAGATAAGTACAATAAATCGGCGGTATTTCAATGCTGGCAATATTTGCCAGCATCATTTTAGAGTTTTCTTCATCATTGTACGGCATACCGACACCCGCCTCGTCGGCTTGCTCGAAGAGAGAAATGGAGAGTGGCGTTTGTTGCTGCAAAAGCGAGAGGAAAGTGTAGATCCCTGTTGGTCCGGCACCCACAATGGCAATTTTTTTCATTGTTACTTACCTGTATGCATTTTTTTGAATTTGGTGTTACCAGATAAGTGTGGTGGAAATATTTAGAAAAGGAGAAATTTCAGACGGGGACGAAAAGGGCGCGTATCGCCCTTCATTAATTTCTGTCAGGCCAGTTTGGCCTGATTGATTTGACTCAGTGACTCATTGACATCGAAAACTTTGGCAATAACTTCTGCGACACCAAGATTTTTCAGGCGGGCAGTATGTTTGTCCAGATAAGCCAGGGCGCTTTTTTCATCGGTAAAAAGGTAGATCCCACCGGCTTCATGGTTCTTTTCACTTTCTGTCCACACCTTCCACAGAAAACCGGGTTCCTGATTAATCGACTCGGCAAGCGGTTTAAGTTGCTCAGCCATTTCGTCGCCAAAGGGGCCATTAAAAGCAAAATGAAGTTGTAATAAAGTTGCCATAGCTATTCTCCTTCTGATAACGCATACGAGGATAGTGTAAATCTTTTAACGTATTGGATACAGAGAAGAAGCAGGAGAAACAAAAGGGAAGAGAAGACCAGATTAAGAAAATCTGGTGCGTCCGAGTGGACTCGAACCACCGACCCCCACCATGTCAAGGTGGTGCTCTAACCAACTGAGCTACGGACGCAGGATGGTGCGTTCAATTGGACTCGAACCAACGACCCCCACCATGTCAAGGTGGTGCTCTAACCAACTGAGCTATGAACGCAACGTTGTAGGTGACAACGGGGACGAATATTAGCGGCAGAGCGTGAAGGTGGCAAGAGGCAAATCGTAATTTTCTGCGCTATTTCTATCGTTTGCAGAGCTTTTAAGCAAATTGGCGATATTTTGTTGATTTGCAAGGGCGATTTTTGGCCAGAGACCATATTTAGATTTGATACAGCCGATTATCCCTCGACTCACAATGTAAAACAGAGACTTTGCCACCATATCAATTCTATCGTGGATAAATCCTTCGTAGCCTTTACACTTAGGTAGCGATAAAGGCACACAGATGCAGCATAGGAATAAGTCATGGGATCTGATGCAAAAAACTTGATTAGCGACGGGAAAGTGCAAATTGTTCATGCTGGAGACGTTATCGGCGCGACTCAACTTACTGATGGCGAGTTGATTGTTGAGGCAGGCGGAAGAGCAGAAAATACCGTGGTCACAGACGCTGGCTGGCTGAAAGTTGAAACTGGTGGAATCGCCAAATGTACACAGTACAGCAACAATGGCACGTTATCAGTCGGTGACGGCGCAATAGCCACTGACATTGTTCAGTCAGATGGTGGAGCGATTAGCCTCTCAACGCTCGCGACTGTTAATGGCCGCCATCCCGAGGGTGAATTTAGCGTTGATCAGGGCTATGCCTGCGGTTTATTGCTGGAGAATGGCGGTAATCTGCGGGTACTGGAGGGCCATCGCGCGGAAAAAATCATTCTGGATCAGGATGGTGGTTTGTTGGTCAACGGAACAGCATCAGCAGTTGTTGTCGATGAAGGTGGTGAACTGTTGGTTTACCCTGGTGGAGAAGCCATCAATGGTGAGATAAACCACGGTGGCGTTTTTATGCTGGCAGGTAAAGCCAGTGATACGCTGATTGCGGGTGGCACCATGAATAATCTCGGCGGCGAAGACATTCATACCATCGTTGAGAATGGCGCCGTTTATCGCCTGGGGACAGACGGTCTGCAACTCTACAGTTCTGGTAAGACTAAAAACCTGACAGTTAAAACCGGTGGGCGGGCTGAAGTGCATGCCGGTACGCTGGAAAATGCAGTGGTACAAAGTGGGACAGTGATTGTGATGTCTCCCACCAGTGCGGATGAAAAATTCGTAGTAGAAGAAGACTGTGCTCCGGTTGAACTTACGGGGAGCGTTGCATTACAGGACGGCGCTTCTATGATTGTTGGCTATGGCGCTGATCTGAAACAATCAACGATTACGGTCCAGCAGGAAGGCATGTTGATCCTCGATGGCAGCACGGTTAAAGGTGACAATGTCACTTTCTATGTTGGCAACCTGAATCTCGATGGTGGAAAAGTGTGGCTGATAACGTCAACCGCAACGTCTGTGCAGTTGAAGGTGAAACGTCTGCGAGGAGAAGGAACGATTTGCCTGCAAACCAGTGCGAAAGAAATTTCTCCAGAATTCATCAGTGTGAAAGGGGAAGTCAGCGGTGATATTCACGTTGAGATAACGGATGCCAGTCGGCAGCCTATTTGCAGCGCACTTAAATTGCAGCCGGACGAAGATGGCATTGGCGCAACGCTCCAGCCAGCCTAAAATTAAGGCGCAATCTTTGCGGATTGCGCCTCATTTTTTTATCGAGATGCACGTTGCAAAATGATAGCCGATGGTAGACGTTGCAAGAAACGCATACGTAGCATCATCATAATGGCAGCAGAAGTCAGACCGATAATAAAGCCTATCCAGAAACCTGCCGGCCCCATCGGCTCAACTACCAGATTGGTCAATGCCAGAATATAGCCACTTGGTAAGCCCAACACCCAATACGCGATAAAGGTAATGTAAAAAATAGATCGCGTATCTTTATAACCACGCAAAATCCCGCTACCGATTACCTGTATCGAGTCAGAAATCTGATACACCGCCGCCAGCAACATCAGGTGTGCAGCCAGTGTCACAACTTCTGGATTATCGTTATACAGAAGAGCGATCTGCTCCCGCAGCGAGATTGTAAAAATTGCCGTCATCGTTGCCATACAGACGCCAACCATAAGCCCGGTTCGTGCAGCAGTTTGCGCATCCTGCGTGGAACCCTGACCCAGACGATAACCCACACGGATAGTCACAGCCGCTGCCAGCGACATCGGAAGAACGAACATCAGCGAACTAAAGTTCAGGGCAATCTGGTGGCCTGCCACATCGACAATACCGAGCGGAGATACCAACAGCGCAACCACCGCAAACAGTGTTACTTCAAAGAACAGGGCCAGCGCGATAGGTAAACCCAGTTGCACAAGTCTTTTCATTACCGCCGGATCTGGTTTAGCGGTGCCTTTTTCGTTGCGGATATCGCGCATAGAACGGGCATGCTTAATATAGGAAACCATAGCAAGGAACATTACCCAGTACACCGCCGCAGTCGCCACACCACAGCCGACGCCACCGAGTTCAGGCATACCGAAGTGACCGTAAATGAAGATATAGTTAACAGGAATGTTCACCAGCAGGCCAATAAAGCCCATTACCATGCCCGGCTTGGTTTTTGCCAAACCTTCACACTGGTTACGAGCGACCTGGAAGAACAGATAGCCCGGAGCCCCCCACAATAGTGCACGCAGATAACCCACTGCTTTATCGGCGAGGGCCGGATCGATATTTTGCATGGAGCGGATGATATACCCCGCATTCCACAGCACCAGCATAATAAGCACGGAGACGAAACCGGCCAGCCAGAAACCTTGTCGCACCTGATGCGCAATACGTTCACGGCGACCGGAACCATTCAATTGCGCGATGACTGGCGTCATTGCCAGCAGCAGTCCGTGACCGAAAAGAATCGCCGGGAGCCAGATAGAAGTACCAATGGCGACTGCCGCCATGTCGGTGGCGCTATAGCCGCCCGCCATGACGGTATCGACAAAACCCATCGCTGTTTGGGCGATTTGCGCGAGAATCACCGGGATTGCTAATGCTAATAACAGACGCGCTTCACTAATGTATTTCTGCACGTGAACACCTTTTATATTGTTGTTATATGAGAGACTAAAAAACCGCCTGAATGGGCAGCAAAAAGAAGAAGCAGGGGAAATTCAGTCTATTGTAGCGAGGATTTATTAATTCTCCAGTGAAAAAATAACCACTCAACCCCCTTTACTGGTAAGGACGTTTCCCACCTGCTATTGTGCTGAACAGAATGTCCTAACTGATTTCAGGAGTTGTAAGTATGTTTACGGGGATAGTGCAGGGCACCGCGAAGTTGGTGTCGATTGACGAGAAAGCAAATTTTCGAACCCATGTAGTGGAATTACCTGATTACATGTTGGATGGTCTGGAGACAGGCGCTTCTGTCGCGCATAACGGTTGCTGCCTGACTGTAACGGAAATTAACGGCAACCGTATCAGTTTTGATCTGATGAAAGAAACGTTACGAATAACAAACCTTGGCGATTTAAACGTTGGGGATTGGGTAAACGTAGAACGAGCTGCTAAATTCAGCGATGAAATCGGCGGACATTTAATGTCAGGTCATATTATGACCACCGCAGAAGTATCGAAAATAATAACATCAGAAAATAACCACCAGATCTGGTTCAAAGTACAGGATGAGCAGTTAATGAAATATATCCTGTATAAAGGGTTTATTGGTATTGATGGCATCAGTCTGACGGTTGGTGAAGTGACAGCGACCCGCTTTTGTGTGCATTTAATTCCGGAAACGCTGGAACGTACCACTCTCGGTAAGAAAAAACTCGGTGCACGCGTCAATATCGAAATCGATCCTCAAACTCAGGCCGTGGTAGATACTGTTGAACGTGTGTTGGCGGCACGGGAAAAGAAATAAAGCTGCGTTTGAAATGACATCGCCCCCAAAATGGGGGCGATGAAATAATACTTAACGCGCCACGCGAAGGCCGCTTTCGACCCCACGTGAGAACACCACTTGCCAGAGCTGGATATCACGGGCGCGGAAGGCACCAGCGCAAGCATTCAGATAATACGTAAACATCCGTTTAAAGCGTTCACTGTAGTTATCGGCAATTTCCGGCCAGGCGGCGAGGAATCGTTCATACCAGGCCATCAACGTAGTGTCATAGTCAGCGCCAAAGTTATGCCAGTCTTCCATCACAAAGTGTGGTTCACTGGATTGCGCAATCTGGCGTACAGAAGGCAGGCAACCATTCGGGAAAATATATTTGTTAATCCACGGGTCAACATTCAGATCGGTTTTTTTCGAGCCGATAGTATGTAGCAGGAAAATCCCTTCTGGCTTCAGATTACGATCCACCACCTCAAAATAGGTATCGTAATTTTTCGGTCCGACGTGCTCGAACATACCAACCGAAACAATACGGTCAAACTGGTCGTTCAGGTCACGGTAATCCTGTAGCAAAATGGTGACATCCAGACCTGCGCAGCGTTCCTGGGCCATTTTCTGTTGTTCGGCAGAAATCGTGACACCAACCACACTTACGTCATAATTAGACGCCATGTAATGCGCCAGCCCGCCCCAACCGCAGCCGATATCCAGAACCCGCATGCCCGGTTTTAACTGCAATTTTTCACAAATCATTTTGAGCTTCGCTTGTTGGGCAGATTCCAGATTATAGGCATCTTTCCAGTAAGCGCAGGAATACTGCATGAAGGGATCCAGCATACGGCTGAACAGGTCATTACCAAGGTCGTAATGCTCTTTACCTACTATCCAGGCACGCTTTTTACTTTGCAGATTGAAGAGCCGTGCGCCAGCAATGCGTAGTGTGTCTTTGAAATGATGGGGGAGTTGGTTTTCAAGCCCAGCGCGTAAGACTTTGCTAAAAAACATATCCAGTCGGTCACATTCCCACCAGCCATCCATATAACTTTCGCCTAACCCCAACGATCCTTCCTGTAGAACGCGTTTAAAAAAATCGGGGTTTTTAACTCGAATATCTGCCGGGGCAGAGCCATTAATGGCGATGCCTGCACGGCTAAGTAATTCGTTGGCGATACGGTACCAGTTGTCATCCGGTACGCTGACTTCTTCTATACACGATGAACTCATAGTTTCTCCATCACTGGTCGGTGATCAGAACCTTAAAACAGCGTAGACGCTTTTTGGGCTTTGTGAGAAATCTCGCAGGAAAACCGCGAGTCTATAATCCGACGTAGAACAGAGGAAAGGAGGAACCCTTGCCGAAATGACCATCCATAGTGACCCGGGAACGCTCCTGTCCCCGTAAAAACATAATATTTATCGTAATATTAACAACTGGAACTCAGTATAGGCTGCTAATCTCAATCATACAACAAAATTTTGTTAGCAGCCTAAGTATAACGATATCGCTATAGATCAATGTGATTCACTATGTGCGACTTCCGTCTCGCCATGATTCTGGCAGTGAGATTCAGGTTGATGTTGCATCTTATAGCCGATGGCAACCAGCACCACGGTAGATAACATCACGCTGGTGGTGGTGAACAGTGGCGTGCTTACGCTGATGAGCCAGGAAACCCCCAGGCTTGCGAGGAAGCACAGACCCAATTGCAGGGTATTCTGCAATGCAGCAGCGCGGCCAGTCGCATGCGGGAAGGGGCGTAGCGCCTGGGCGACCACAATCGGGTAGATTGCCCCGTTGGCAATGGCCATTACACAGAATGGGATCAGAATTTCGGCCAGCGACACATGGCTAATGAAGCCCGCAGCCCAGGTTGCTACCACGCTGACGGCAAACAGCGCCAGCAGCCACGGTAACAACTGCTTACCCTGCCATTTCTGCAATGCGGCGCGACAGCCGTAACCACCAATAAGAAACGCGATGGTTTGCGGAACATAACTTAATCCGATTACTGCCGGACTGTAGCCCATTTCGCTGAGGATAAACGGTGAACCGGTTAGCCAGGCAAAGAAACTGGCTGAACAGGCCGCATAAATCAGCACATTCCCGCGATAGGTTTTTGAACGCAGCAGATCGGTAAAGGTCAGTCCATCCTGACTATCATTGCGTGCTTTCGTGGTGGGTTTAAGCCAGAAAATGGGCAGAATCAGCACTACGGCAATGGCAAACAGAGTGGCGAAAATCGCCTGCCAGGAAAAATGGACCAGCAGCCAGCTACCTAACAGCGGAGCAAGCGCCGGAGAAAGCCCCACTAAAGGCATAATGGTCGCAAAAATACGGTTAACTTTTTGTGAAGGATAGTAATCCGTCACCAATGCCTGCCAGATAACGGCCGCGGCACAGACACCAACAGCTTGCACAAAACGCAATACCAGCAGCGTGGCAGCGTTTTCCACCCATAACATTCCCAGACTACCCAGCGCAAAAATTGTCAGGCCGATCAATAACACAGGTTTACGACCATAACGATCGGAGAGCGGCCCCCACAGGAGCTGGGCAGCGGCAAAACCGGCAAGGAACAGACTAAGGCTGGCACTGACAGCAGACGCAGGCGTTTGCAGGTCGGCCTGAATGGCGGCGAAAGCGGGCAGATACATATCGGTTGCCAGAAAACCGAGTACGCTCAAACCCGCCAGCCAGACTAAAAATCTTTTCCCAGGTTGCATGTATATTCTCTAAATTCCTCAATTAAACACCGTCGCAAAGTGTAGGGAGTGAAATTCCTGTTGTGAAACGGTAATATTTGATGACTGGTTTCAAAAATTTTGCAGGCAAACTATGTGGTCTGAGTATTCTCTCGAAGTGGTTGATGCAGTGGCGCGAAATGGCAGCTTCAGCGCTGCAGCCCAGGAGTTGCATCGCGTTCCTTCTGCGGTCAGCTATACCGTGCGTCAGCTGGAAGAGTGGCTGGCGGTGCCGCTTTTTGAACGGCGTCATCGTGACGTGGAACTGACCGCTGCCGGGGCGTGGTTTCTCAAAGAAGGGCGCTCTGTTGTCAAAAAAATGCAGATCACTCGCCAACAATGTCAGCAGATAGCGAACGGCTGGCGCGGTCAATTAGCTATCGCGGTAGATAATATTGTCAGGCCAGAACGCACGCGGCAGATGATTGTTGATTTCTATCGCCATTTTGATGACGTCGAACTTCTGGTTTTTCAGGAAGTGTTCAACGGCGTCTGGGATGCGCTTTCCGATGGGCGCGTGGAACTGGCGATTGGCGCGACACGAGCGATTCCGGTTGGGGGCCGTTACGCCTTCCGTGATATGGGGATGTTGAGCTGGAGTTGTGTTGTTGCCCGCCACCATCCGCTTGCGTCGATGAATGGGCCGCTCAGCGATGACACGTTGCGCAACTGGCCGTCGCTGGTGCGCGAAGACACGTCGCGGACGTTACCCAAACGAATTACCTGGCTGCTGGATAACCAAAAAAGGCTTGTCGTACCTGACTGGGAATCATCGGCAACCTGTATCTCGGCCGGTTTATGCATTGGCATGGTGCCGACGCATTTCGCCAAACCGTGGCTTAATGAGGGAAAATGGGTGGCGTTAGAACTGGAAAATCCATTCCCTGATTCGGCATGTTGTCTGACATGGCAGCAGAATGATATGTCGCCAGCGTTAACCTGGTTGCTGGAGTATCTTGGCGATAGTGAGACGCTGAATAAGGAGTGGCTGCGGGAGCCGGAAGAGACTCCCGCAACGGATAATTAACGACGATAGTCGCGGAACGGACCGTCAGCTACGGAGCGGCGTTCAATAAGCCGCGGATGAACTTCGATAGACTGCGGTTCTTCGCGTTTGTTGACGATACGGTCCAACAGCATGTTGAACGCCGTTTCGCCCAGCGAATCTTTTGGCTGATGGATAGTGGTCAGCGCCGGGGTAAAGTAGCGGGCGTTGCGCACATTATCATAACCGATCAGCGAAACATCCTGCGGTACGCGCAGACCCATTTCATCAGCAGCGCAAAGTGCACCCATTGCCATGATATCGCCGCCACAGAAGACCGCAGTAGGGCGGTGTGGCTGCGACAGGATTTGTTGCATGGCGCGATAACCCGATTCAGGTTCAAAGTCACCCTGCACAATCCAGTTTTCCGGCACCTTGATCATCGCTTCTTCCATCGCCTTCATAAACCCTGCCAGACGACCCGCGCCGGTATTACGTTCCAGAGGACCAGGGATAACGCCGATTTCGCGATGACCGCGTTCAATCAGATAGCGTCCGGCCATGTAGCCGCCTTCAAACGCGTTATCGATGACCGCATCGGTAAAGTCGGCTTTTGCTTCGCCCCAGTCCATTACCACCATCGGGATATGGCGATACTCTTCCAGCATCGCCAGCAACGGTTCTGGATACTCAGAACACATGACCAGCAGGCCATCGACGCGTTTTTGCGCCATCATCGACAGATAGGCTCTCTGTTTCTCAAGATTGTTCCACGCGTTTCCGAGGATCAGCGTGTAACCTTTCTGGAAGCAATTTTTTTCAACCGCTTCGATGATCTCCGCGAAATAGGCTGCTTCGCTGCTGGTCGCCAGCAAGCCGATAGACTTGGTATGGTTAACCTTCAGGCTACGCGCTACCGCGCTAGGGGAGTAGTGTAATTCTTTAATCGCTGCCCACACGGCGTTGCGCGTTTCTTCAGCGACGAAACGAGTTTTGTTTATAACGTGTGACACAGTTGTAGTGGAAACGTTTGCTCGCTTCGCTACATCTTTTATTGTTGCCATTCCATTTCACTCCAGACCCTAACTTCAGCTCCTGCAAAATCGCAAGGTAAACGTTTGCCTTTACACACCTTACGCGCAACAAAAGTGTTGCGGTACGCCGGAAAAACGACACAGAGCGTCAGGAAGGGGTCAATGGCCAGTACGCAAATAGTGTAAGCGTGGAATTTTGGCCGATCTTGATGAAAAGGGGAAGTGGTAAAAACACTTATCATTATAAATGGCGGGAGATTTTTTCTTCACAGTGTGTAAAAATGCGTAATATCACTTTTTGTAGGGTAATAAAAAAGGAGAAAACTTGATGAGTACCGATCTTAAATTTTCACTGGTAACAACCATTATTGTCCTCGGTTTGATCGTGGCCGTAGGTTTGACTGCCGCGCTGCACTGATTTCCCTTCGAGGGAGCGCATCCTCCCTCGCTCTCTCTTCCCTTTTGTTAGCAAAATGGCAAAAGTGTTTTCTCTTTTTGTTATTTTCAATTTTTTGTGATTGCTGTCATGCTTTCGCCACTTTGATGAATATCGTGTAATGACGCGAAGAGGTGGAGATTAGGCATGAAAATTAACTATCCGTTGTTGGCGCTGGCCGTTGGCGCGTTTGGTATCGGGACAACGGAGTTCTCGCCAATGGGCCTGTTACCCGTCATTGCGCGCGGTGTGGATGTCTCGATTCCTGCTGCGGGCATGTTAATCAGCGCCTATGCGGTTGGCGTGATGGTTGGCGCGCCGCTGATGACATTACTGCTGTCTCATCGCGCCAGGCGCAGTGCGCTTATTTTCCTGATGGCCATTTTCACTCTTGGCAACGTGCTTTCCGCCATCGCGCCGGATTATATGACGCTGATGCTTTCACGCATTTTGACCAGTCTGAATCACGGGGCATTCTTTGGTTTGGGTTCAGTCGTGGCCGCAAGCGTTGTGCCTAAACACAAACAGGCCAGCGCCGTCGCCACTATGTTTATGGGCTTAACTCTGGCAAATATTGGCGGTGTTCCTGCGGCGACCTGGCTTGGCGAAACTATTGGCTGGCGGATGTCGTTTCTGGCAACGGCGGGGCTGGGCGTGATTTCAATGGTTAGCCTGTTCTTCTCGTTACCGAAAGGCGGCGCAGGTGCGCGACCGGAAGTGAAAAAAGAGCTGGCGGTATTGATGCGTCCGCAGGTGTTATCAGCCTTGCTGACGACGGTACTAGGGGCTGGCGCAATGTTTACCCTCTACACCTATATTTCACCAGTACTGCAAAGTATCACCCACGCAACGCCGGTGTTCGTAACAGCCATGCTGGTGCTGATTGGCGTTGGGTTTTCTATCGGTAACTATTTAGGCGGTAAACTAGCAGATCGTTCGGTCAACGGCACGCTGAAAGGCTTTTTGTTGCTGCTGATGGTGATTATGCTGGCGATCCCGTTCCTGGCGCGTAATGAGTTTGGTGCGGCTATCAGCATGGTGGTGTGGGGCGCAGCAACCTTTGCGGTGGTACCGCCGTTACAGATGCGTGTGATGCGAGTTGCCAGCGAAGCGCCAGGGCTGTCTTCCTCAGTGAATATCGGTGCCTTTAACCTGGGCAATGCTCTGGGTGCCGCGGCAGGTGGCGCAGTGATTTCGGGTGGTCTGGGGTACAGTTTTGTGCCGGTGATGGGGGCAATTGTCGCAGGACTGGCATTGTTGCTGGTGTTTATGTCAGCCAGAAAACAACCTGAAGCAGTTTGCGTTGCCAACAGTTAATAAACGAAACGCAGAAGGGGATACCTTCTGCGTTACAGTTTGCAGGCAAAGTGCGATTTATCTTGCCGGATGCGGTGTTAACGCCTCATCCGGATAGACCCGATAAGCGTAGCGCATCAGGCAATGTTGCATTTGCCATCAGTTATTATGCAGCGAGATTTTTCGCTACGAATTCCCAGTTCACCAGCGCCCAGAAGTGCTCCAGATAGCCAGGACGCGCATTGCGATAGTCGATGTAATAAGCGTGTTCCCAGACATCAACGGTCAGCAGCGGGGTCGCATCGGTGGTCAGCGGAGTACCAGCATTAGAGGTAGAAACGATAGCCAGTTTGCCATCGCTGTTTTTCACCAGCCAGGTCCAGCCAGAACCAAAGTTTTTGATCGCAGCGTCAGTAAACTGTGCTTTGAAATCGGCAAAGCTACCGAAAGATGCGGCGATAGCTTCAGCGACTTTGCCAGTCGGTTCGCCACCGGCGTTCGGTGCCAGGCAGTTCCAGTAGAAAGTGTGGTTCCAGACCTGAGCTGCGTTGTTGAATACGCCACCTTCAGAGCTGCGAATAATCTCTTCCAGTGATTTACCTTCAAACTCGGTGCCTTTAATCAGGTTGTTCAGGTTAGTGACATAAGTCTGATGATGTTTGCCGTAGTGATACTCAATGGTTTCCGCAGAAATGTGCGGAACCAGAGCGTCTTTAGCATATGGTAGTGCAGGTAATTCGAATGACATTGCTACTCTCCTTTATTATTCATTGGTATACGCACAATAGCCTTATTGTGAGTACGGATAGGGTAGCAAATTAAAAGGTGATACAAAAGATGAACTTACCCTGTTGTCGTAACAACAGGGTAAAGTTTTAGCGAAGTGTTTTTGGGGTCATTACCCGACGAGCGCCAACATAGTGACGTTGCCAGTAATCTTCACTTAACGACGTGATTTGAATTTCCTGACCACTGCGCGGTGACTGAATAAATTTACCATTGCCAACGTACACGCCTACGTGATCGGCAGTCCCACGCCCTTGCGTGCGGAAGAAGACCAGGTCGCCGTTTTTCAGTTCACTGCGATCGATAGGTGCCGCATCGCGCAGGTGATACATTTCGTTGGCCGTGCGCGGAATACGGATCTTAACCAGGTCTTTATAAGCGTAATAAACCAGTCCACTGCAATCAAAACCGGTACGCGGTGAACTCCCGCCCCAACGATATGGCTTGCCAATTTGCTGCATCAGTTTATTCATCGCCACTTTAGTGGCTTTCTGAACTTTGGCTTTGTGCGCATCGGCAATAGTGCCAGGGGCGGCATTTTTGACTTTCACGCAATGTGACTTATTGCCCTTACGTTTGGTGCACTTTTCCGTAAAGCTGGCAGACGCCGTTTTAGTGACAACATTTTTGCTGCGAGTTTTAGCGTTTTTAGAAGCGGTAATGGAGGATTTTTTAACGGAAGAAGCGGTTTTGCTTTTGGTCGTACTTTTACTGGCGACTTTTTTGGCGGTTTTCTGACTGGCTTTATTATTGGTCTTTTTGGTGGTTGCCGTGCTTTTCTTTTTATCTGCTTTTTTGGTGATATGAGTGGTAGCAGAACTCTCCCTGGCTTGCTTGGAAGCATAGGCCATAGGCATTAAAGGCAGGGTGGTAAAAAGTAAAGCACAGAGCGTGATCGAAATACGGTTTATCCGCGCCACTGAGCGTCCCTCTGTTAAGGCAGGTCTATCATGCCTGCGTCTGATTTACAAAACTTGATGATTCTAATGCATAGAAGAAGGGAAAGTTAATAGCTTTTATTGTTAAAAAATACGTTTCGTCGGCGAGCGCAAAAAAAAGCAGCAGTGAAAGCTAAAAATGGTCACAAATACGCCAGCTTGCAGCGTGGCAGAGTAGAAACAAATATTTGAAATGCAACAAATAGAGCAAAGGGATAAAATAGCAAAAGCATGATGAAAATGTTATTTTCCGATGCCGCACTGACCCGCTACAATGTCAGATTACTGCCGTAAAGAAGTTTGAGGAAGCAAGACAATGAGCACCACTATCGAAAAAATCCAACGCCAGATTGCTGAAAACCCGATCCTGCTATACATGAAAGGTTCACCGAAACTGCCGAGCTGCGGTTTCTCTGCCCAGGCAGTCCAGGCGCTTGCCGCTTGTGGCGAACGTTTTGCCTACGTTGATATCCTGCAGAACCCGGACATTCGTGCGGAACTGCCGAAATATGCGAACTGGCCGACTTTCCCGCAACTGTGGGTTGACGGCGAGCTGGTAGGCGGTTGTGATATCGTGATTGAAATGTATCAGCGTGGCGAACTGCAGCAGCTGATCAAAGAAACTGCTGCTAAATACAAGTCTGAAGAGCCGGATGCTGAATAATCCGTTTCGCAATACTGACGGATGCTAACAGGCATCCGTCAGTGCTTTTTATCCCCAATCCAGCCCTTGTGGCGAACTTGAAAATCCCGCCTCACGCAGCAGCGTAAACATCGGCGTTTGCCGGACCGGTTGGTCATTCACTTCTGTCAACGTAAACCGTAGCCGTGGTTCTCGCCGCAACGCGGTGGTTAGTGCCAGGAAAACCTCCGGTGGTAATAATTCATCTTTTTCCTGCCAGACCAGCATTTTTTTGCCACCTTGCACCAGATAAATCAATAATTTGCCGCCAGAAATGACCACCAGCGCGCCTGCCCGACGAGTCGGAACCAGCGTCGCCGGATGTGCAGGCCAGGATAGTAGATTCCCCCACAAATTGGCCGGATCGTTGGCACTAAGGGCCACGGGCATATATTGTCGCGTCTGCGTGGCATGGGGCGCCAGGTCGCGCAGACGGTCAATGGTCTGGCGATCAGCAAATTGTGCACCACCCAAACCTTCAACAAATCGACCCCGCATAATTCGCCCGGAATCTTCCATACTGCGGCAAAGCGTTTGCATCGACGGAAATCCGCCAGGAATATGTTCAGCAATCACCGCCTGACGGCTGATGATTCCGTAGCGGTCGAGCATATTTTCCGCCAGCGCCAGCATCCTTTCGGTATCGTTTAGTGGCTCCACCTGCAATAACGACCAGCGTCCAGCCAGCTTTGGTGTGTTGTAAGATACCGACGGCATAGCTGACGGTGCATAAACCGGACGTCCACGACGAGCCCGGCTACTGCGGCGAGTGGTCGGACTGCTTCGGGTGAGGGCGCGCAACGGTGCCCAAATATCACAGGTGATGACGCCTTGCCAGGCCAGTTCCCAAAGCGCCTCTTGCAGGGCTGAAGGCTCTACGGGCTCGCCGATTATCTCGCCTGTTCGTTGGCTGATTTGTTGCGCAAACCAGGCGCCCCCGTCAGTCAGAACCGCGATAATTGCCAGCTGAAGCGCTGAACGTTTCGCCTGATCCTGTTCTGCGGGAATGAACGATTCGGCGGCAAATTCCCGTAAATGCAGTGCCACCAGACCGTCATCCTCACCGAGCTTTTTTTGCCCCGACCAGATAACCGTACCGGTTGCCAGCAGTTCATCGAGCATTTCTGGCGAGTAATCGCGTACGCGGGCGGGCAGGATCTGGCTTTCCCACAGTGAGGCGGGTAAACCGACACCAGCAAGCTGTTCGATAACTCGCATGACGCCATCCACGCCTTCATAAACGCCTGGCGATGTTGAGGCAAAGAGCGCCGGGCTACCATCGGTGGCGGGGAGCACGCCCTGATGTTCCAGCAGCAATCGTGCATAGGCAATGGCGGGTACCGGACGCGTAGCTTCTCTGGCAGCCTGCAGGGAACGTAAACGCAAACGACGAAAAACTTCATCGCTCACCCAGATGTCTTGTTGCAAATTCATCACCAGCCCCTGTTCGCGCAATTGATGAAGTTGCTCTTCGACAATGGCAATACCGAGGCTAAACTCATGAGCCAGTTGTTCAGCCGTGACCAGAGCATGAGCCCGGAGATAGCGCAGAAAGAGATCGCGAAGCGGGTAATTGACACGGTGCAAGTAAATATCAGGCAGCGAGTCCGGCAGTTGCACTCCGAGAGCATCGCGTAATTTAGCAGCGTCGTCCATACAGGCCAGACGCTCCTGAGCTGCCATGATCACCGGAAAGATTCTTTTTTCCGCCAGAAGATTTTCTACATATGTCTCAATCTCTTCACGGCGGCCTGTATGCCGTTGCGCCAGATCCTCAACGGTCATTGGCCCCAGTTCGCGCAACAGGTCGAAAAGACCTTCTTCACCTTTCGCTTTTCTGCCAGGGGCCAGTCGCTGTAACTCTTCTTCCACCTGACGAATGACCTGCGGGTCGAGTAACTCACCAGGATCAACCTGACCGAGTAGATTGCGCAACAATTCGCTGTCCAGAGACAGCACTGAAGCTCGCCGTTCTGCCAGCGGGGCGTCGCTCTGATACATAAATTCCGCCACATAACCGAACAATAAACTGGCGGCGAAAGGCGAGGGCGTAGCGGTCGTTACATCGGATATTTGAATTTCGCCACCGTTCAGGCGACGCATCAAACGTTCCAGCGCGGGAAGGTCATACACATCCTGCAGGCATTCACGCAGAGTTTCGAGAATGACAGGAAAATCCGGATATCCCTGGGCGATTTCCAGTAACTGGCTGGCACGCAGCCGTTGTTGCCAGAGCGGGGTGCGATGGCCCAGTGTTCGGCCAGGCATTAATAATGCCCGCGCGGCGCATTCGCGAAAACGGGCGGCGAAAAGTGCTGAGTTGCCCACCGCCTCGCGGACAATTTGCAGCAACTTTTCCGGTTCAAACAAAAATATCGCGGCGTCAGGCAATTTGCCGTCGGTATCTGGAATGCGGGCGACAATACCGTCATCGCTGGCGACTACCGAGGCATCAGCGCCCCATAGCGCATGCAGTCGTCCGGCAATCGCCAGCGCCCACGGTTCATGCACTCGTCTTCCATAGGGAGAGTGTAAAATAATGCGCCAGTCGCCAATTTCATCACGGCAGCGTTCGAGAACCAGGTGGCGGCTTCCAGGGACAACGCCCGTAGCGTTACGCTGTTCGTCAATCAGCCCCTGAATATTGGCGAGAGTATTTTCTTCTGCCAGCCACGGCGGGATATTTCCGGAAAAGAACGCGCCATCTGCCAGCAAATGGAGAAAATCGCCGATCATTTCCCCCAATTCAGCGGGGCGTCCATTACCTTCGCCACGCCAGAAGGGAAGTCGGGCAGAGCGACCTGGTGCAGGTGTCACAATGACCTGATCGCGGGTGATTTGTTGGATCCGCCATGAGGTAGCGCCGAGAGTGATGATGTCATTCACTCGCGATTCATACACCATCTCTTCATCCAGTTCGCCCACCCGCCGCGAGCCTGTCTGTTCTTCACCTTCGGGTAATAACACACTGTACATGCCACGATCCGGAATGGTGCCACCGCTGGTAACAGCCAACAGCTGAGCGCCAGGTCGGGCGGTCAATATCCCCGTCTCCCTGTTCCAGACCAGTTTTGGTCGAAAAGCAGAAAAATCGCCTGAGGGATAGCGCCCGGAAAGCATATCCAGCGTGGCGTCAAAAACGCGTCTTGGCAGATCTTTCCACGGTGCGGCACGGCGTACGCGGGAGTACCATTCGTCTACCTGTAATGCATCCATCGCCGCGGCGGCAACGGTTTGCTGCGCAAGGACGTCGAGTGGATTATGTGGTGGCGTCAGGTTTTCCAGCCTGCCTGCAAACATACACTCGACAATGACGGCGGAATCGACTAAATCACGCCGGGTACGGGGGAAAAACAGCCCTTTAGATACACCGCCAACCTGATGTCCGGCGCGACCAATGCGCTGTAGTCCGCTGGCGACAGAAAGCGGCGTCGCCACCTGAATCACCAGATCCACCGCGCCCATGTCAATCCCCAGTTCGAGACTGGAAGTCGCGACCACACAGCGCAATTCGCCTGATTTCAGTGCTTGTTCGGTTATCGCCCGTTGTTCTTTAGAGACGGAACCGTGGTGCGAGCGGGCAATGAAAACGTCGCTACTTTGTACGCGGTTAGAGGTTGCGCCGGAGGTAGACTCGAAATGAGCGGCGTCTATGGCGATGGCCGGGGAGCGCTGTAATCGTGCGGCGTAAAGCTCATTCAGCCGTGCCGTCAGTTTTTCCGCCAGGCCGCGAGAATTGGTGAAGACGATGGTTGAGCGATGGCGCAACACTTCATCAAGAATGCCGCTTTCAATATACGGCCAGATTGAGCCTTCTCTGCCCGCATGGCTGTCTTCCCCGGTGCTGCTGGCGACCGACGAGATATCATCCATATTGGCGACCGGTACGACAATCCGTATCTGCGGATGGCGCATTGCGGGCGGGTTGACTACAGTAACCGGACGATCGCCACCAAGAAATGCGGCCACATCGCTGGCTGAGCGTACAGTCGCGGAAAGTCCAATTCTCTGTGCTGAGGTGTGTAGCAGCGCATCGAGCCGTTCCAGGCTTAACGCCAGATGCGCACCGCGTTTGCTGCCCGCTACCGCGTGGACTTCATCAATAATTACCGTCTCGACGCCGCGTAGCGTTTCGCGCGCGCGGGAGGTCAGCATCAGATAGAGTGATTCGGGCGTGGTTATCAGAATATCCGGCGGATTGCGGGTCAGTTTGCTGCGTTCCTGCGCGGGCGTATCGCCAGTACGGATGCCCACGCGAAGATTGACTTCCGTTTCGCCGCGCCGCCGCCGTTCCTCTGCAATGCCTTGTAACGGGATCTGCAAATTGTGCTGAACGTCGGTGCCTAAGGCTTTAATTGGTGAAATGTAGAGGATGCGTGAGGTTTTGCGTTTATGCGCCTCGCTGGCATGCTCGCCACCTTCGCGGATGAGCTGATCCAGTGCGTAGAGAAATGCTGCCAGCGTTTTCCCTGAGCCAGTCGGTGCAATCACCAGCGCATGTTCGCCTCGTGCCGCCACATGCCAGGTTTGCGACTGGACAGCGGTCGGCTGTTTAAAGGCGCGAAGAAACCAGTCGCGGGTCGCCGGTGAAAACACGTCCGGCAGGGGCGATGAAGAGTTTGGGTTATCTGCCATTAACGCTATTCCCCGTGAATATCATGCATGATGCGTGGAATAGCCTCACTATAGATGCCTGAATCATTGCATGTCATCAGGCATCGACTCGATTACACCTCTTCGGCGGCAGGCAGCGGCCAGCCTCCCAGACGTTTCCAGCGATTGACGATTTCACAAAACAGCACAGCAGTGCGTTCGGTGTCGTACAGCGCGGAGTGCGCCTGGGTGCTGTCGAAGTCCATACCCGCGGTCTGGCAGGCTTTTGATAATACGGTTTGTCCGAGTGCCAGCCCGGCCAGTGCCGCGGTGTCAAAAGTGGCGAAAGGGTGGAATGGGTTACGTTTCAGTGAGGCGCGTTCTGCGGCGGCCATCATAAAGCTGTGATCAAAATTGGCGTTGTGCGCCACCATAATGGCCCGGTTACAGCCGCTCGCTTTAATGCCTTTACGTACAACTTTAAAAATTTCGTGCAGCGCCTCGTATTCGCTGACCGCGCCGCGATCGGGATCGTTCGGGTCAATGCCGTTGAAGGCGAGGGCCTCTGGCTGCAAATTTGCGCCGACAAATGGTTCGACGTGGAAATGTAATGTGGTGTCCGGCATCAGCCAGCCTTGTTCATCCATTTTCAGTGTGATGGCGGCAATCTCAAGCAGCGCATCGGTTTTGGCGTTAAATCCGGCTGTTTCAACATCGATCACAACAGGATAAAAACCACGAAAACGGTCGCACAGACCGGTAAGTTGAGCGTTATCGGACATCTGATTCTCTTAATACGGATAAATTGCAGCGCGCATTATGACAAATATTACTTGTCGATGCAGTAAAGATGCGGGCGCGATGAGTTCGCGCCCGGCAGGAGATTAGTTGCCCAGACCGCGACCGGCGTCTTTCTCTTCGATTAATTCAATTTTGTAACCGTCCGGATCTTCCACAAACGCGATAACCGTAGTACCGCCTTTTACCGGACCCGCTTCACGGGTCACGTTACCCCCGTTTTGACGGATTTTTTCGCACGCTTCAGCGGCGTTATCAACGCTAAGCGCGATATGACCATAAGCAGTGCCGAGTTCGTATTTATCCACGCCCCAGTTGTAGGTCAGTTCAATTACCGCTTCTTCGGTTTCCGGGCCGTAGCCAACAAACGCCAGTGAGTATTTGTATTCCGGGTTTTCGCTGGTGCGCAGCAGTTTCATGCCCAGCACTTTGGTATAAAAATCGATGGAGCGTTGCAGATCGCCAACGCGCAGCATGGTATGAAGAAGACGCATCTTTATATCCTCAAAATGGCTAACAGATTCAAAATGTTGTTTTAGTATAGCGGCGGCTTTACGCCGCTCGCAATGTTGGATTATAGCGTAGGGTAATCGGTATAGCCTTCCGCGCCGCCACCGTAGAAACTTTCAGGACGTGGTGGATTAAGTTCGGCTTTACGTTGCAAGCGAGTGACCAGGTCTGGATTCGCAATCCAGTTACGACCAAATGCCACAGCGTCAATTAACCCTTTTTCGATGAGCATCTCTGCTTTTTCTGCTGAATAAGCCCCGGCACCGACAATCGGACCGTGGAAACGGGAACGCACTTTTTCGCGGAAGGCATCGGTATACGGTTCACCGCCAGCCCAGTCCGGTTCGGACAAATGCAGATAAGCAATACCACGTTTACCCAGTTGTTCAATCAGATACAGCGCATCGGCTTCTTCATCTGGACCATTGTCGAGATTGGCAAAAGTACCGATCGGTGAGAGACGGATACCAATGCGATCGGCTCCCCATTCTTTGATCCCGGCATCGACCACTTCCAGCACCAATCGCGCGCGATTTTCCACGCTGCCGCCATACTGATCGGTACGATGGTTAGAGGAGGGGGAGAGGAACTGATGTAGCAGATAACCATGTGCGCCATGCAGTTCGACCAGATCAAAACCTGCTTCGCGGTCATTGGCGATGGCCTGACGAAAATCGTTAACGATGCCAGGGATTTCTTCCAGTGTCAGCGCACGAGGCATGGAGGTTTCGACACGAATCGCTCGACCATTTTCATCACGCAGTGATGTCCGGGTCCCTGCACTAATGGCTGATGGAGCTACCGGAGCCTGACCACCAGGCTGCAAACTGCTGTGTGATACACGCCCGGTATGCCAGAATTGCACGGCCATATGACCGCCTTGTGCATGAACACCCGAGGTGATTTTTTGCCATGCGGCAATTTGTTCGGCACTGTAGAGCCCCGGCGCACCCGCATAGCCTTTTGCCTGGGCGGAAATTTGCGTTGCTTCACTGATGATCAAACCCGCACTGGCGCGCTGGCGATAGTATTCCGCCATCAACGGAGTAGGGATGTCACCCGGTTCTATATTGCGCAAACGCGTCAGTGGGGCCATAAAGATACGGTTTGCTACCGTGATTGCGCCCACTTTAAGCGGGGTATACAGCTTGTCATACGACATGGTGACTCCTGAGTAGACCGGTCGTCTAGCATTTGAGTAAAAAATAACGCCCTATTGTCCGGGCGTTGTGATCATAATTTTTGCGTGAGCCATCGCGCTTTCCAGCGGTGATGAACTTCGGGAAATCTTGGCCTGGAGCCTTGCACCCAACCAAAGAGAATGCAAAACTTCCGCCAGTGTTTGTGCGTCACCTTCAAACGACATACAGCCCTGACGGCGACCGCTCTCCAGTGTGTCCGCCAGCAGTGTGACAACCTGGCGTGTGCCTTTGTCCATTGCGATACGCATATCTTCCGATAAATCACACACTTCAGCCGATAACTTTACAGTCAAACAATCACTGATTTTACCCTGCAAAGAAAACTGGTTAATAGTTTGCTGGTAATAAGCCAGTAAATGGTCGCGGCAACTGCCCTCAGCAGCACTAAAATGTTGTTCCAGACGCTGAAGATGATTCGCAAAATAGCGTTCAAGCATCGCAACGCCAAAGGCTTCTTTGGACCGAAAATAGTGGTAGAAGGAACCTTTCGGAACTTCCGCCGTTTTTAACAGTTCGCTAAGTCCCATCCCAACAAAACCGCGCTGTAAGCAGAGTGCCTCACCGGTTGCCAGAATATGTTCGCGGGTATTGTGTTCAGTATGTTTGCTCATGGCGAGTTAATCTAATAGACCAGTCGGTCTAATGCAATCGCTTTTTATCTGAGATCCGTTTCGGGACAAAGGTTGCGATGTGAATCATTAACGTCTTCAATGAACAGAAGTGAAATGACAGGAGACTAGCGTGGCGGAGCAATTAGAGTTCTTTCCCGTCCAGAGCCCGTGCCGGGGAATTTGCCAGTCTGACGAACGCGGATTTTGTCGCGGCTGTTTTCGAAGCCGGGATGAACGTTTTAACTGGAATAATATGAGCGATGGCGAAAAACAAGAGGTGCTGCGCCTTTGTCGGCAGCGGCTGATGCGCAAATTACGCGCGAATAAACCAACGTCATCAGATGAACCGGAGCAACCATCACTCTTTTGAGCATAATCTTGCGTATACTCCTCTCATATCTGATAAGAGGAAGCGATTATGGTTCAGCGTATTACTATTGCGCCGCAAGGCCCGGAGTTTTCCCGTTTTGTGATGGGCTACTGGCGACTAATGGACTGGAATATGTCTGCCCGTCAGTTGGTTAGCTTTATTGAGGAGCATCTGGATCTCGGCATTACCACCGTGGACCATGCTGATATATATGGCGGCTATCAGTGCGAAGCGGCGTTTGGCGAGGCGCTGAAGCTGGCGCCGCATCTGCGTGAACGGATGGAAATCGTCAGTAAATGTGGCATCGCGACGACTGCTCGTGAAGAAAATGTCATTGGTCATTACATCACTGACCGCGACCATATTATTAAAAGCGCCGAACAGTCGCTGATTAATCTCGCGACCGATCATCTGGATTTGCTGTTAATCCACCGTCCCGACCCGTTGATGGATGCCGATGAAGTGGCGGATGCGTTTAAACATCTGCATCAGAGCGGCAAAGTGCGCCATTTTGGCGTATCCAACTTCACGCCTGCGCAATTTGCCCTGTTGCAATCACGCCTGCCGTTTACTCTTGCGACCAATCAGGTGGAAATATCCCCGGTGCATCAGCCGTTGCTGCTGGATGGTACGCTCGATCAGCTACAACAACTGCGTATTCGTCCAATGGCGTGGTCGTGCCTTGGTGGTGGGCGTCTGTTCAATGATGATTATTTCCAGCCGCTGCGGGATGAACTTGCTGTGATAGCCCAGGAATTAAACGCCGCCACGATTGAGCAGGTTGTTTATGCCTGGATATTACGTCTGCCGTCGCAACCGTTGCCGATCATTGGCTCTGGTAAAATTGAGCGCGTACGGGCTGCTGTAGAGGCAGAAGCCCTGAAAATGACGCGTCAGCAGTGGTTCCGTATCCGTAAAGCTGCATTAGGTTACGACGTACCGTAAGCACTTTTAGGATTAGCCGCCGTTCAAATATGTGTCACTGGTTTACACTTAACGGGTATGCACAATGAACGGAGGTCCTATGAAGCGTTTTAGTCTGGCTATCCTGGCGCTGGTTGTTGCGACCGGCGCACAAGCCGCCAGTGAAAAAGTCGAGATGAACCTCGTTACGTCGCAAGGGGTTGGGCAGTCAATAGGTAGCGTAACTATTACTGAAACCGATAAAGGTCTGGAGTTTTCACCCGATCTGAAAGCATTACCCCCCGGTGAACATGGCTTTCATATTCATGCCAACGGAAGCTGTCAACCAGCAACGAAAGATGGCAAAGCGGCTGCGGCAGAATCTGCAGGCGGGCATCTTGATCCACAAAAAACCAACAAGCATGAAGGGCCGGAAGGTGCGGGACATTTAGGCGATCTGCCTGCGCTGGTGGTCAATAATGACGGCAAGGCGACCGATGCCGTTATTGCGCCTCGTCTGAAATCACTCGATGAAATCAAAGACAAGGCGCTGATGATCCACGTTGGCGGCGATAATATGTCCGATCAACCTAAACCGCTGGGCGGTGGCGGTGAACGCTATGCCTGTGGTGTTATTAAGTAGTTAAGAGGCCAGCGTACCTTGCGGCGGTGCTTGCTCAAGTTGCGAAAGCGAGCAGTATAGTCGCCAGACAATCGCTGCCAGCTCACGGGCGGCAGGCTGATGATGCCGGGCAAGGCTGTCACAAATCCGCTGTAATTCTTCAAGCGTGGCTGCCAGCGATTTTTGCTGAACGCCACGCTCACTCATCACTCCCCGCAACAGCGAAATACAGTTATCCCGCACTTGTGATAACGGATCAGAACGTGACTCCCACTCGCGTAATTGCCAGACAACATGCGAACAGTTCAGTAGCACCACCCCCCAACGTAATAACCAGCGGCGCGCCAGCGCATCCTGGCTGTTGCTCAACTGACTGACGTGATGATATGTGAGAGATTCAAATTCGTTCTCGCTATGTATCGGGCGACGGCTGAGTTGATCGACAAAATCCCGGCGCAGGGCGCGAATATGGCGACGGCTTTTGCGGGCATCCGACCCAGGTCGCAGAATGGCAAACGCTAACCACGCCAACGCCACGCCAACGATTTTCGCCAGATTATCATTGAGAAAATCGGCAAAATCATACACCGGCGGGTTGGTAACGGCGATAAACGAGCCCATAAAAACAATCAGTTGCCCCCATAATGCGGCATGTTTTGGTATTTGTATCTTGAGTAGCTGCATCGTTGCCAGCAGGGGGAAAAGAAACAGCAAAAATTGCCACAGCTCGCTAATTTGAACCATCAGGCCAAATTTAACCACAAAGCTAAAGAACGACAGCAATACCAGTGTGCGCATCAGCAGCGTCAATGACTTAAACGGCGCTGCAACGGCGGAATAAAGGACGCAGCTAATCGCAGCCAGGGTTAAGGCATTGGCTCCGGCATCCCATTGCGAGGCAATACTCCACGCACCAATCAACATCAACGTACAAAATGTCCGCAGCCCGCTCCACATGGCTTCTGCATTATCGGTATGACGTGCCAGCCCGGACGCGCGAGGGAGTCTGGTTTGATCATCTACGCCGCTTTGCAGACGATGTAATTCCTGACTACTTTGCAGATAAAGGCGGCAAAAATAACGTAGTCGCTGCCAGAAGGCGACGTGCCGGTAGTCAGCTGAGTTCGTCGGGCGTAACGGGGCAATAATGCGTGCGACGGTGTAAAAATCCGTTTGCCCGCTGGCGAGGGCCGTTAGCAACTGTTCAAGAATTTCCCGTATAGCACCAGGGGGTGATGGCCAGTTGAGCAACATACGCCGCAAGCTCGAAATGACGCTGGTCATGCGTAACTGCTGGTGGAGTAACGCATTGAGGCGCGCGTTTTGCTGGCGGAAGCGATAGTGGCTCCAGAAAGCCTGGATACGCAGCAAATTCATGGTCAGTATCTGCCCAATCACCCCTTCATGTGCGGTACGAATGGCATCGGTTGTTTCAGGCTGCCAGAGTAAACTGGCATGTTCCAGTAAACGGGCGTGCATGTTTTTCAATGCGGTTAAAAGGGCAGTGGCATCGGAAGTGCTCGGCAGAATCATCATCATCATCCCACCGCAGAGAATACCGACGATCACTTCGCAAACGCGCGCCTGGGCGATGTCCCACAACTGGCTTGCTTCAGTGATATTGACCATCGGGAAGGCGATAATCGCAGCTGTGTAACCCGCCAGTTGAAACGCATAGGCCACGTTATTCGTGAAATGCGCGCAGGCCCAGGTACAAAAACCAAGCCATGCCGACATGCTCAACAGGAAGAACCACGGTTCGTTAAGAGTATGCCCGGCAAGGATTAGCGCCGCGATAGCCCCCAGCAAACTGCCAGCGATGCGCCCCAGGCTTTTGCTGATGACACCGCCAACTGTCGGAAAGCTCACTACCGCGGCTGACGTCATCGCCCAATAGGGCTCGTCCAGATTTAAATAATAAGCAACAGTCAGAGCCAGACACATGGCAAGGGTATTGCGCAACGCATAGCGCCATTGTGCCAGCGTGGCCTTAAACCAGGGCAGATTGCGCAGAGACCATGACCAGGCGTTCATTACTGACCTACTGCGATACTACAGGTTGTGCCGGATACCAGCGTGACATCGCTGGGAACATTATCAAGGGCAAAGCGAACCGGGACGCGCTGGGCGAGGCGAACCCAGGGAACGTTAGGTTTAACGTCTGGAATCAGGCTGGAATCGTTTTCCACACTCTGATCATAAATTGCCCGACCGATACTGGAGACGTGACCCTGTAACGTTTTGTTGTCGCTATAGAGCGTAATGTGTGCTGGCGCACCGTCGCGGATATGCCGCAATTTGGTTTCTTCAAAATAACCAATGACGTAAAACGAGTGACTGTCCACGAGGGCAAACAGCGGTTTTCCTGTGTCAGCGTAGTCGCCGATGCGGGTAGTGAGGTTGGTGACCCATCCGCTGACCGGGGCGCGAATTTCCGTTTGTGCCAATTGCCATTGTGCTTGTTTCAGCGTTGCTTGTGCGGCATCTACACTGGCCTGCATCGCCTTAACATTGAGGTTTGCCGTATCCAGTTCTTCGGCAGAGATAAAATTTTGCGAGAGATGACGGCGGCGGTTGGCCTCATTATTGGCTCTGGCAAGATCAGATTGCGCTTTCACCAGTTGGGCCTGGGCATTCAGTTCTGCAATCTGGAAGGGTGTTTTATCGATAGTGAACAGAATATCGCCAGCGTTAACCAACTGGTTGTCTTTTATATTCATCGCAACAATACGTCCGGACACTTGTGGGGTGATAGCGACCTGTTCCGCGCGTATTTTGCCATCCCGCGTCCACGGTGACTGCATGTAATAGTTCCAGAGCCACCATCCGGCGAGAACGGCAACTACTGCTACAATTATTGTTGAGAAATACTTAATGGTTTTAATTGACATAGTTACCACGCAATCAATATTGCCAGGGCGGAGCATACGCAGATCGCAAACAGCGACAAATCCATTAACAAGGGATGCCAGATGTCGCCCGCGTAGATCCAGTCGCGAAGCAGGCGGTGCAGGACAAGCCAGACGACGAATCCAAGCGCGAAGGCTTTGAAAAACGGAGGAAAGTAGACGGATGCACCGAACACCAGATCTTGTAGGGGCAATCCTGTTGCACTATGCATAAACTTCACAAAATAGATTCCTTTGAGGCTGAGTTTATTGCTTTAGATTAATAAATATTGTTTATGTGAGAGAAAATTACTCGCTATTTCTGAAAAGCATGTCTGACGGTAAGCAAATGCAGCAATCCATTTGTTTTAGCAATACAATTGCTGCACACTATTCTAAAAGCCGTATAATATCTTAGCAAGCTAATTATAAGGAGATGAAATTGGAATCGCCACTAGGTTCTGATCTGGCACGGTTGGTGCGCATATGGCGTGCTCTGATAGACCATCGCCTGAAACCCCTGGAGTTAACGCAAACCCATTGGGTGACGTTGCATAATATACATCAGTTACCTCCAGACCAGTCGCAAATTCAACTGGCAAAAGCGATCGGCATTGAGCAGCCATCACTGGTTCGTACGTTGGACCAACTGGAAGAAAAAGGGTTAATTTCGCGTCAAACTTGTCCCAGCGATCGGCGGGCCAAACGTATTAAACTGACGGAAAAGGCGGAGCCGCTGATTAGCGAAATGGAAGCTGTTATTAACAAGACCCGGGCGGAAATTTTGGATGGGATTTCAGCAGAGGAACTGGAACAACTGATTAGGCTCATTGCAAAACTTGAGCATAATATTACTGAGTTACAGGCCAAAGGGTGAAATAAAGGGGGCGTGTGGCCAGGTAGCTGACCACACGTCAACTTGTTTAGCGCGGGGAAACCGTCACCTGGCTGCCGTTGCTAGCCAGAACGACACGTTGTCCCGGAGAGAAATGGGTATTGCCCTGTTTCTGTACCACCATGATGGTGTTGCCATCATCTTTACGAATTTCCAGCTCCACACCCTGTGTTTTGTTCATTGCGCTCTGTACGCCCTGACCGGCTACACCACCCGCGACGGCACCTGCTGCGGTAGCCAAAGAGCGTCCAGTACCGCCACCAACGGTATTACCAAGAAAACCACCGAGAACCGCACCGCCAATTGCGCCGATGACGTTGGAATCATCACCGCCCTGAATCTGTACCTGCCGTACGTTCACGATTGTGCCGTAGCTGACATTCTGCACTTGCTTCGCTTCAGAGGCAGTATAAACATCGCCAGATAGGGTATCGTTGTTAACACAACCAACAAGAGAAAGACCTACCATTGATACAACCAGTACGCGTTTAATCATTGAAAAATCTCCTGATTACCATGAAACGCCTCACAAGCATCCCTAATGGTCAAAGTAAACCGCATTAGTATAACCATGATTACATGTTCCACTAAAACATGATTAAATCATAATTAGAGTAGGGTTAACCAAGTATAAACAAAACATTCATATTAGTTATTGATGTGAATATAATCTTTTACTACCAACGATAAAAATCGGCTCTTATGCATGGAATTCGCGAAAGGTTTGTGTTTGAGTGGAACGCAAACATCAGGTTGAAAAAGGATGAACTATGAAATCAGGCCGCTTTATTGGTGTTATGTCAGGTACTAGCCTGGATGGTGTCGATGTTGTGTTAGCGACGATCGATGAACACCGGGTGGCGCAGCTGGCAAGTTTGAGCTGGCCGATTCCCCCATCACTCAAACAGGCGGTGCTGGATATTTGCCAGGGGCAACAGCTTACGCTCTCCCAGTTTGGTCAACTGGATACCCGACTTGGCTGCTTGTTTGCGGATGCCGTTAATGCACTATTAAAAGCAGAAAATTTACAGCCGAAAGATATCGTAGCTATCGGTTGTCATGGCCAGACCGTCTGGCACGAACCCACGGGCGTCGCGCCACATACGCTACAGATAGGTGATAACAATCAAATTGTTGCGCGGACTGGAATTACCGTCGTCGGGGATTTTCGCCGTCGCGATATCGCCTTAGGTGGCCAGGGCGCACCGCTGGTACCTGCTTTTCATCACGCATTGCTGGCCCATCCAACTGAGCGGCGAATGGTGCTTAATATTGGTGGTATTGCCAATCTGTCACTACTCATACCAGGGATGCCGGTAGGTGGCTACGATACCGGACCGGGCAACATGCTAATGGACGCATGGATCTGGCGTCAGGTCGGTAAACCTTACGATAAAGACGCTGAGTGGGCGCGGGCGGGTAAGGTTATTCTGCCGCTGCTGCAAAAAATGCTTAGCGATCCCTATTTTTCCCAGCCAGCACCCAAAAGCACCGGGCGCGAATACTTTAACTATGCCTGGCTGGAGCGCCATCTACGCGATTTCCCTGGCCTGGATGCGCGAGATGTCCAGGCAACACTGGCGGAACTTACCGCCGTGACCATTTCTGAACAAGTCTTGTTGAGCGGTGGCTGCGATCGATTGATGGTATGTGGTGGCGGAAGTCGCAATCCGCTGCTCATGGCGAGGCTGGCTGCATTACTGCCCGGTACTGAAGTGACCTCCACCGATGCCGTTGGCATTAGTGGCGATGACATGGAAGCGTTAGCCTTCGCATGGCTTGCCTGGCGAACGCTGGCTGGGCTGCCCGGCAATCTACCTTCCGTTACCGGCGCAAGCGAGGAAACGGTATTGGGCGCTATTTTCCCTGCAAACCCGCGATATCAGAGTTAACTGAATTTTTCTTACTGCGTCTGCCGTTACACTTGGAAGTTGAGGAGGGCGTTTTTGCCCTCCGGACCAGGAAAGTCTTCGGGATATGTTTATGAAAAAACTGTTACTACTTTGTCTGCCGCTATTTCTTACCGGCTGTGGCGCGTTTAATCAACTGGTTGAGCGCATGCAAACTGATACGCTGGAATACCAGTGTGATGAAAAACCGTTGACGGTCAAACTGAATAATCCGCGTCAGGAAGTTAGTTTTGTTTATGATAATCAACTGCTGCACCTTAAACAGGGGATTTCAGCGTCTGGCGCACGTTATACCGACGGTATCTACGTTTTCTGGTCAAAAGGTGATGAGGCGACGGTCTATAAACGTGACCGCATCGTCTTGAATAACTGTCAGTTACAAAATCCGCAGCGTTGAGATTTTTCCAGGGGCGGCGCACAATAGCGTCACCCACTGACAATTTGTAAAGAAAACCATGGCTGATAACGACGAATTGCAGCAAATCGCGCATCTGCGCCGCGAATACACAAAAGGCGGTTTACGCCGCCGCGATCTTCCCGCCGATCCTTTAACCCTTTTTGAACGCTGGCTTTCTCAGGCCTGTGAAGCCAAACTGGCCGATCCTACTGCGATGGTCGTCGCCACCGTTGATGAACATGGTCAACCCTATCAGCGCATTGTTTTACTAAAACATTACGATGAAAAAGGGATGGTGTTTTACACCAACCTCGGCAGCCGTAAAGCACACCAAATCGAAAATAATCCGCGAGTTAGCCTGCTTTTCCCATGGCATACCCTGGAACGCCAGGTGATGGTTACTGGTAAAGCGGAACGTCTTTCGACTCTCGAAGTGATGAAATATTTTCATAGCCGCCCGCGTGATAGCCAGATTGGCGCGTGGGTATCGAAGCAGTCCAGCCGTATTTCTGCGCGTGGGATCCTTGAAAGCAAGTTTCTGGAATTGAAGCAGAAGTTTCAGCAGGGCGAAGTGCCGTTGCCGAGTTTTTGGGGCGGTTTTCGCGTCAGCCTTGAACAGATTGAGTTCTGGCAGGGCGGTGAGCATCGGCTGCATGACCGCTTTTTGTATCAGCGTGAAAACGAGGCGTGGAAAATCGATCGCCTCGCACCCTGAAAAGATGCAAAAATCTTGCTTTAATCGCTGGTACTCCTGATTCCGGCACTTTATTCTATGTCTCTTTCGCATCTGGCGAAAAGTCGTGTACCGGCAAAGGTGCAGTCGTTATATACATGGAGATTTTGATGGCAAGCAGTAACTTGATTAAACAATTGCAAGAGCGGGGGCTGGTGGCCCAGGTGACGGACGAAGAAGCGTTAGCAGAGCGACTGGCGCAAGGCCCGATCGCGCTCTATTGCGGCTTCGATCCTACCGCTGACAGCTTGCATTTGGGGCATCTTGTTCCATTGTTATGCCTGAAACGCTTCCAGCAGGCGGGCCACAAGCCGGTTGCGCTGGTAGGCGGCGCCACGGGTCTGATTGGCGACCCGAGCTTCAAAGCTGCCGAGCGTAAGCTGAACACTGAAGAAACTGTTCAGGAGTGGGTGGACAAAATCCGCAAGCAGGTTGCCCCGTTCCTCGATTTCGACTGCGGAGAAAACTCTGCTATCGCAGCGAACAACTATGACTGGTTCGGCAATATGAATGTGCTGACCTTCCTGCGCGATATCGGCAAACACTTCTCCGTTAACCAGATGATCAACAAAGAAGCGGTTAAACAGCGTCTCAACCGTGAAGATCAGGGGATTTCGTTTACCGAGTTTTCCTACAACCTGTTGCAGGGCTATGACTTTGCCTGCCTGAACAAACAGTACGGTGTGGTGCTGCAAATCGGCGGTTCTGACCAGTGGGGTAACATCACCTCTGGTATCGATCTGACCCGTCGTCTGCATCAGAACCAGGTGTTTGGCCTGACCGTTCCTCTTATCACCAAAGCAGACGGCACTAAGTTCGGTAAAACTGAAGGTGGTGCAGTATGGCTGGATCCGAAGAAAACCAGTCCGTACAAGTTCTACCAGTTCTGGATCAATACTGCTGATGCTGACGTTTACCGCTTCCTGAAGTTCTTTACCTTTATGAGCATTGAAGAGATCAATGCCCTCGAAGAAGAAGACAAAAACAGCGGTAAAGCGCCACGCGCTCAGTATGTGCTTGCGGAGCAGGTGACGCGTCTGGTTCACGGTGAAGAAGGTTTGCAAGCTGCGAAACGTATTACTGAGTGCCTGTTCAGCGGTTCTCTGAGTGCGCTGAGTGAAGCGGACTTCGAACAACTGGCGCAGGACGGCGTACCGATGGTAGAGATGGAAAAAGGCGCTGATCTGATGCAGGCGTTGGTTGATTCTGAACTGCAACCTTCCCGTGGTCAGGCGCGTAAAACTATCGCCTCTAATGCCATCACCATTAATGGTGAAAAACAGTCCGATCCAGAATACTTCTTTAAAGAAGAAGATCGTCTGTTTGGTCGTTATACCTTACTTCGTCGCGGCAAAAAGAATTACTGTCTGATTTGCTGGAAATAATGCATTAAGTGGAAAGGGGGGGTGAGAAATCACTCCCCCTGATTTTTATACAGGGAACACGATGAAAAATATTCTCGCTATCCAGTCTCACGTTGTCTATGGTCATGCGGGTAACAGCGCGGCAGAGTTTCCAATGCGCCGCCTGGGCGCGAATGTCTGGCCACTCAACACCGTTCAATTTTCTAATCACACCCAATACGGCAAATGGACCGGCTGTGTTATGCCGCCCAGCCATTTAACCGAAATTGTGCAAGGCATTGCTGCCATCGATAAGTTGCACACTTGTGATGCCGTATTAAGCGGCTATCTGGGGTCGGCGGAGCAGGGCGAGCATATCCTCGGTATTGTCCGTCAGGTGAAAGCGGCGAACCCGCAGGCGAAATATTTTTGCGATCCGGTAATGGGACACCCCGAAAAAGGCTGTATCGTTGCGCCAGGTGTGGCGGAGTTCCACGTGCGTCACGGTCTTCCTGCCAGCGATATCATCGCGCCAAATCTGGTTGAGCTGGAAATCCTCTGCGAGCATCCGGTACATAACGTCGAAGATGCGGTTAAAGCTGCGCGCGAACTTATTGCTCAGGGGCCTGAAATCGTACTGGTGAAACATCTGGCGCGTGCCGGTTACAGCACAGAACGTTTTGAAATGCTGCTGGTCACTGCCGATGAAGCATGGCATATCGACCGTCCTCTGGTAGACTTTGGCTCGCGTCAGCCAGTAGGCGTCGGTGATGTGACGAGCGGGTTACTGCTAGTGAAACTACTACAGGGCGCAACGTTGCAGCAGGCGCTGGAGCATGTGACCGCGGCGGTATACGAAATTATGGTAACCACCAAAGCAATGCAGGAATATGAGCTGCAAGTTGTAGCAGCCCAGGATCGTATTGCTAAACCAGAACACTACTTCAGTGCGACGAAGCTCTGAAAAGTGTCTTGTCGGCCCACAGTATCCTGCGGGCCGATAACCATTACTGCAACCCTTCCGCAGTTAGCGCGGCTTTTACCGTCGGACGTTCAGCCATACGCTGCATATAGGCGGCAATATGATCTAAACCTTCCAGATTCAATTTCACCCCATATGCCCAGCGCAGTACAGTAAACAGATAGGCGTCAGCAATAGTAAAACGTTGCCCGCAAATCCAGTGATCCTCTTTCAGCGCATCGTTAACGTACTGCAGTTTTTTCTCCAGCTGTGCGCGTGCAGTCGGTTTGAACTCTTCCGGTGTAGCCGGGTGAAACAGCGGAGTAAAGCCTTTATGCAACTCAGTGGCGATATAGTTCAGCCATTCGATGGTTTTATAGCGAGAAATACTGTTTACCGGAGCCAGTAACTGGCGGTCGGGGACGCTGTCGGCAAGATACTGCATAATGGCCACGCCTTCCGTGAGCAGAGTGCCATCGTCCAGCAGCAGAGCAGGAACCTGCCCTTTAGGATTAATCGCAAAGTAATCATCGCCGTTTTCCAGACGTTTTTTCATTAAATCCACACTGGTGAGCGTAAAGTCCTTTCCGCTCTCACGCAGGATGATATGGGAAGCAAGAGAGCAGGCGCCCGGTTTGTAGAACAGTTTCATCGGTAACTCCTTTTGGCTGTGGTTTAAAGTATGGTAGTGCGTTGCTGAACAAAAAAAAAGCCGCTAACGAAAAGTTAGCGGCTTGTAAAAGAGTTTCCCTGAAATTTACGCTACGGCAGCTTTCGCCGCTTTATCAGCAGCATCGTCCTGAGTCATACGATGCAGTTTCGGCGCGGTCAGCAGCATCAGCACTGCAATAACAGCAGTAGCAACACCAATCTGTAAGAATACGCGGCCATATACTTCCAGCGACATCAGCGGATCGGTTACGTTATCCGGTACAGCCATCATACCCGCAACATAACCACCAATCAGGTTTGCACCGGCAGTGGTCAGGAACCAGCTACCCATAATAAAGCCCATCAGACGCTGTGGAACGAGCTGCGCAACCATTGCCAGACCCAGACCGGAGATCATCAGTTCACCGATACTCTGCAGGCCATAGCTTGCGACCAGCCAGCTTACAGACACGATACCGGCGTCAGAGGCGAATTTCGCGCCCAGTGGCAGGATCAGGAACGCGCCAGAACACATCACCATACCGATAGCAAACTTAGTCGGCATCGGCAGGGTATCGCCCATCTTGTTATAGATAGCGGCGAGAATCGGGCTACCAATGATGATCCAGAACGGGTTCAGTGCCTGATACTGTTCAGGTTCTACTGCCAGGCCCAGAATGGTGTGCTCAACGTTACGGATTGCAAAGAAGTTCAGAGACGTCGGCATCTGGCTGTACAGCACGAAGAAGATGATTGCTTCAAGCATCAGGATGAAAGCAACGATCATTTTACGACGTGCAGCACCTTTCATTGCAAAGGCTTCTTTACCGAAGATAACCACGATACCGAAGGCAACAACGCCCAGCGCCATACGCGCAACGTCCTGGTTGTGCAGCAGCCAGGTGGCAATAGCAATCAGCGCGACAACACCAATAATGGTTAACAGCAGATTGCGGTAGTTGATCGGCTCGAAGTCAGGTTTTGAACCGTACTGCTTAACCCAGCGTTGGCAAAAGGCGAAGTTAACGATGGTGATCAACAGACCAACTACGCTAAGGGCGAATGCGACGCTCCAGCCATACTTGGCTGCTAACCACGGCGTTGCAATCATAGAGAAGAATGAACCGATGTTGACGGACATGTAGTACATGGTGAATGCACCGTCCAGACGTGGATCGTTTTTCTCGTAGCAAGTTGACAGCAGTGAAGACGGGTTGGCTTTAAACAGGCCGTTACCGACCGCAATTGCCGCCATACCCATATAGACGATACCGGCATCGTGACCAGACCAGGCAACCAGCGCATAGCCAATAGCCAGCACAATAGCACCAAGCATAATGACGCGTTTTGTACCCAGTACTTTATCGCCTAACCAACCACCAATAGCGACAAGACCATAAACCAGGGCGCTAAAGGAAGAGAAAAGTGTGATTGAATCCGCTTCGGACATACCCAGTTGTTTAACCAGGTAAACAGCCATAATTCCTTGTAGGCCGTAATAACCAAAGCGTTCCCATAACTCGATCGAGAAGATGAGATAGAACGCCTTCGGTTGTTTGAAAGCGTTCAAACTAACGCTTTCTGTTGGTTTTTGGTTTGCAGTGGACACTTTTACCTCTTTTTTTACATCCCATATTAACGGGGGT
The DNA here is from genome assembly GCF_005781075.1 of Escherichia sp. E2562. Classification (NCBI taxonomy): domain Bacteria; kingdom Pseudomonadati; phylum Pseudomonadota; class Gammaproteobacteria; order Enterobacterales; family Enterobacteriaceae; genus Escherichia; species Escherichia sp. E2562. Next base: position 124,948 of record NZ_VATM01000015.1, read on the forward strand.
GCTTTCTCGCGTGATGTCTAATAAACATACGCGCAATTGTTATAGTGGGAGGGGAAACGGCAGGTAATGTTCACTATCTTGCACTTTCAGACAAGTCCTTTGTAATAATCTGTTACATATAACTGGCATGGAGAAATCATCGGCCCATTGAAATGTTATCCAGCGTTAAATTTTTCAAAAAACGCAACGGCAGATTTTTTCACTACCAGAAGAGGGGGAATACTGATATTTGGCGATATGTTCTACTGTAAGGTGTTTTATGTAGTGAGATAGTCCATTATCTGAAAAATAGACAGTGTAATGTTTTGTAGGTTTATGCCCTGGTTGAATCAATGCCTTGTCAAATTTAACTTAAATAGAGCAAAATTTTTACATCATGACATCAATGTGATCTTGATCACGAATAGATAGAAAATTTCGCTATTAAAAAAACAATTAACCTGCATTTTTGGTTATTCACAAACGGATTGCCTGACAATGATGCCGCGAGGCGGCATCATTGACGTTAACAAGATGTTTTATAAGAGGATGAGAAATAGTTATCAATGGGATAACGATGTTACCCCTTTTCGTCAGATGTCAACTTTCTCTTTGTATTCACAAAGATCTTCAATAATGCAGGAGCCACAGCGAGGCTTGCGGGCAATACAGGTGTAACGCCCGTGGAGGATTAACCAGTGGTGGCAATCGACTTTGAATTCTGCCGGAACCACTTTGAGTAGTTTTTCTTCAACCTGTTCGACATTTTTCCCCGGTGCAAATTGGGTGCGATTACAGACGCGGAAAATGTGCGTATCTACAGCAATGGTCGGCCAACCGAAAGCAGTATTCAATACCACGTTTGCTGTTTTACGCCCTACACCGGGCAGGGCTTCCAGCGCAGCGCGATCTTCCGGAACTTCGCCATTATGCTGTTCGAGCAAAATACGGCAGGTTTTGATGATATTTTCTGCTTTGCTGTTATATAGCCCAATGGTTTTGATATACGTTTTAACCCCATCAACGCCCAGTTCGAGCATTGCGGCAGGTGTATTGGCCACCGGGTAAAGCTTTGCCGTCGCCTTATTGACGCTGACATCGGTCGCCTGAGCGGAAAGCAGTACAGCAATCAGCAATTCAAAAGGCGAACTGAAATTAAGTTCGGTTGTAGGATGAGGGTTGTTCTCACGCAGGCGAGTGAGGATCTCCAGTCGTTTTGCTTTGTTCATCAGACATTCCCTGTTTCACCGTTTGGCAACTCGCGTGTAGCAGCTGCTTCAGCACGGCGCTTTTTCATTCTTTCATCAATCAGATATTTTCCCGCCAGCATCAGCCCCAGACCAATGAATGCGCCTGGCGGTAACATTGCTAACAGGAAGGGAGAATCGGTATGGAAGATCTCTACCCGCAGTACTTTGGCCCAGCTACCTAACAGCGCATCGGCACCGTCAAACAATGTTCCGTTGCCGATGATTTCGCGTAGTGAACCCAGTACGAACATGGCGCAGGTTGCGCCCATGCCTATCGAAAAACCATCAAGTGCGGAGAGCGCCGGACCTTTTTTTGCGGCGAAAGCTTCCGCACGGCCAACAACGATACAGTTAGTGACAATCAGAGGAATAAAAATCCCTAACGATTGATACAGGCCAAAGGCGTATGCGTTAATCAGCATTTGTACGGCGCTGACCACCGAGGCGATGATCATCACGTAAATCGGGATTCGGATTTCGGCTGGCGTCCAGTGACGCAGCGTCGAGATGGTCAGGTTGGTGAGAGTCAACACCAGCGTTGTCGCAAGCCCTAAACCCAGTGCGTTGGTGGCAGTGGAAGTGACCGCCAGCAGCGGACAGAGGCCAAGTAACTGGACCAGTGCGGAGTTGTTCTTCCATAACCCCTGAACAATAACGTCTTTAATTTCGCTCACGGTTTATTCTCCACAGGCAGGAAGCTGAGAAAGTTGTGCTGGCAACGTTTGGGCAAACAATCCGGCGCGTTTTACCGCATTCACCACCGCGCGAGGCGTAATGGTCGCTCCGGTGAACTGGTCGAAATCACCACCATCTTTCTTCACTGCCCAGTGAGCGTCATCCGCGCCGCTGATATTTTTACCCGCGAAATGGGTGATCCAGTCAGAAAGGCGCAGTTCGATTTTGTCGCCAAGTCCCGGCGTTTCGTGATGTTCTGTCACGCGGGTGCCAAGTACCGTGCCGTTAAAATCGGCCCCAACCAACAACTGAATCGCACCAGAATAACCATCTGGTGCGGTTGCCTCCAGAACGGCAGCTACTGGTTTATCATCCTTTTTCGCGATGTAAATCCGATGCTCGCCTTTTCCTAACTCAGACGCAGTCACTATATAGCAACTTTGGGCCAGCTCGTTGTTATAGCGATCGGCTGGTAACACCTGATCAAATAACGCTTTTTGTTGCAGGCTAGCCTGTTCAGCAATCGTGGCTTTGGTCATCTGGTTGATGGCAGCCGTTAAACCTGTTGAACCAGCGGCGAACAGCGCCAGCGTAATACCGTGTTTTCGGATAGTCTTCAGCATGGTTTATCCTTTGCGATGGCCGTATACGCGTGGACGCGTGTAGTAATCGATCAGAGGAACCGTGATGTTCGCCAGCAGGACAGCAAAGGCAACGCCGTCAGGATAGCCGCCGAAACTGCGGATCAGCCAGACTAATAATCCCGCCAGCGCACCGAAAATCAGACGACCACGATTGGTGGTAGACGCGGTGACTGGATCGGTCAGAATAAAGAATGCACCGAGCATGGTCGCGCCAGACAGCAGATGAATCTGCGGTGAAGCTAGTGTTTCCGGAGAGAACAACCAACCCAGCGTTGCGCACAGGGCCAGTGTCACTAAGAAACTGACGGGGATATGCCAACGAATCGCTTTCTGCCATAGCAGCCACACGCCACCAACCAGCCATGCGAGGTTTACCCATTGCCAGCCAGCGCCCGCGAGAACACCGCTGTAAATTGGATACTGCATAATCTGTTCAACCGAATGACCGGCGCGTACAGATGTTTTGAATGTATCCAGCGGTGTCGCCTGGCTAATGCCATCGATACCTAAGCGAAGTGTGTTCATATCACCACCACTGGCGGTATGACCGCTGAAGATAATCTGTACAGCGTCAATGAATCCAGGGATATTGACCGCAATCTCATGCGGCGGCAACCAGCTGGTCATCTGTACCGGGAAGGAGATCAGTAATACCACATAACCAATCATTGCCGGGTTAAACGGATTTTGCCCCAGACCGCCATACAGCTGTTTAGCGATGATTACGGCAAACACCGTGCCGAGTACCACCATCCACCACGGCGCAAGAGGCGGAATACTTACCGCCAGTAATAAGCCCGTTAGCAATGCTGAGTTATCTTTTAAGGTTGCCGTTACAGATTGCTTGCGCAGTTTGAGTACGAGGGCTTCGGCTAAGAGTGCACTGACCGAGGCCAACAGGAGTTGAACGAGAGTACCCCAGCCAAAAAACCACAGTTGCGCAGCGGTTCCTGGGACGGTTGCGACCAGCACCAGCAGCATTATGCGCGATGTCTGGCGCTGGTTATGGGTATAAGGGGAGCTAGCTATTCTGAATACCATTTAGTCCTCGTTTACAACCTTTTGCTGAGCGGCTTTTTTTGCCTGAACCCGGGCGATAGCCGCGGCAACTGCAGCCTTGCGCGGATCAACCTGTTCTTCCTGCTCTCCGTTGGCCTGCTGCTGTTCCAGCTTGCGCGCTTTAGCGCGGGCGATAGCAGCTTCAACGGCAGCTTTACGCGGATCAACCTGTTCCTGCGGTTCTTCATTAGCAGGCTGCTGTTCCAGCTCGCGCGCTTTAGCACGGGCGATAGCGGCTTCAAC
>NZ_VATM01000016.1:0-8912 GCF_005781075.1 Escherichia sp. E2562
TGCTCCCCCTTAAACGGCACGGGGAAATCCACCGCCTCATTCATCGCCTGACCGCTGAGCGCACACCACGGGGTCGTGGTGTCCGTGATGTGAATTCCCCCGTGCCACATACCATTACGGCCAATCAGCCAGTGCCCGGTGGCTTCCCCCTCAAGATGCGCCAGCATCTCTTCCAGGTTACTGAACTCCCCGCCCCGGTTATTCTTCGGCACCGGCCAGCAGATGGCCGGGAGCTGCGGGCCGTTTTCCGGCTCTGACATAACAAATCCTTGTGTTTTACAGGGTTAAATAACCGCCATCATACACCTGATGAGACTTCACCAGCATTTCCTCATATGGCACATAATGTTACGTTAGACTGCACAGACAGGAGGATTCCATGAAACGCAGAAAACTGACTCCGACAGAAGAAAAGCGTCTTGCCGATGCATTTGTAGCAACAGCCATTGCGATGGGTCTGAAAGACAACCAAAAATTGCCCCAGGAAATCAAACGACGGGTACGGGCGCAGGTACTCATCGACATTGAAAACGAACGGAAAGCACAGGCGGCACAGTCTGCCCGCAGACAGGAATTTGAAGCAGGAGAAAATACCTTCACCTGGCAGCCTCAGCGCCGCCGTTGACCGGTAAAAACGGTCTTCCAGGGGCTACGATAGTTATCTTTGATAGTCACTATACCGATAAGGCCAGCGGAAGTATTTAATATATAACAATGAACACACTACTATATGATATATAAATAACTCCTTCACAATCCTTAATTCCATTAACATCCTCAACGTCATTTCACACTGGAATGAAATTATTTATCTTATTAGCGAAGGTTTATTTGTGAGTGCAATTACAGGTGTTTTAGTTGATGGTCATATTTTTGATATGAAAAAAGACATGGTTGAGGGGTATTATTTCCCTAACACCCTGTTCCCTGGAGCGACCTTTAAAATGGTCATAGATAATGATCCGGCCAATAATGGTAAGGTGACATGGCAGTGCGGCTCCAGCAAAGGCAACAATCTGGTGGCGGTCAGCGGGGATGGTACAGTGACGTTTCCTGACGCGGATGAACGGTGTTGCGACACATTATTTTATATTAATGCCACAGACACATCCGGGCGAATCATCTCATCATATTTATTTGTCGTGAAGCGTTTTTTTAAATACAGCAAAGATACATTCGTTACAACCAATAAAATCTCACAGTGGATTGAAAGCGTGAACGGAATATTTCCGGAGACGCTTGATGTTAACAGTCAATATATTGCTGGGTCTGAATGGATTACTATCACTCGAGAAGTTAACGGAGGGCTTTTTCAGGAATGGGGCAATATGAAAAATAGCGGATGGGTTTTAGCTAACCCCAACTATAGTTCGTGTTCAATTTTCACTTTTAATAACGAACTGAATTTCTTTAATTTACTGGTTGACAGTGGATTCACACAAAACGCTGACTGTGGTGCCCGGGTTCAGGCAGTAGCCTTTTACGGCCAATCCAGAGTGTAACGCCACTGTGGTCGGGTTGTAGTTGAAGCTGCCGCATTAAAACGGATTTACCATAACGTCGCATTACGCGCACCGCAGAAACGCGCTCAGGGCGATTTCAGCGCGAAACCGGTGAAAATCACAGTTTACCCGGCGAAAACGCGCCATAAACGTGCTGAGCGCGTTTATGGTCCATGAATGACTATGCAGTACAGTGCATGGGCTCCTGTCTGGCACAAAACAGCCGGTGAAACGGAGATTTTTCCCGGTTTTCTCCTCCGGCTTTGCGGGAACGATGAAGTCAGCCTGCCCTGGCTCATGCCATCAGGAAAGCGGTGAACGGACACGCAATTTATTGCGGGATCGTGAGGCGCTGGCAGGGTGTCGGGGCGGCGAGCCCTGACGAGGGCCACGGGTGTCCGGTTTTGCGCACGCGCAAAATTCCCGGGTGGGTTTCAAAGGGGAACCCTTTGGCACGCGACTGTATACAGTCGGTAACGTGCCTCTGGTTTAATGCGGTAATTGCATTAGATTTCACTGAATTGCACTAAGCTGCATTAAGTTGCACTAAATTGCATTAAAGACGCTCATTTTTGCCAGAACTTCCACCAGGGCGCTGTCGTCGGCTCCGGTATTTCAGACGAGGGCTGCTTATGCTCCAGAAGCTGCATTGCCTGTTTCAGGCTATCGATGTGTGACCCCTGCGCAGAAACAAGAGTTCTGAGGTGTTCAATTTCCTGTTTCAGCGACCTGATCACCTGTTCATTTTCAGCCTCTGAAGCTGTAACACGCTGTTCACCAACCTGTTCAGCGACATGTACAGCTTTAGAACCATCAAGAGAACCAAATACACGCAAAAGCTCTGAAGTATCGAGCATTCTGGCATTACGTTCACCAAGACAGGTGGACAGTTCACCTGTCTTGATCAACCGGTGCAATGTGGTACGACTTTTACCGGTAAGGCGGGCTGCCTCACTGATAGAAACTTTCGCCATCAAACTGCCTCCGGAGCATTGCCTAAACGAGCAGCCAGTGTGCTGAAAAGCTGTTCCGCATCTTCATGCAGCTTTTCGCAAAGATCCGCCTCAGCATCGAGATCAAGTTCATTAAGCTTTTCCAGCAGAAGCAGGGTCTGCCCCTGGATAAACTTCGCCATATTAAGCGCAGTTTTCTGTTGTTTCGTCATCACTGCGTAAGTGCTCCACGTTATCTCCGGTTCTTTTCCGCTTCCTCGACCGTTCGCTCGCTCCGCTCGGTCACTTGTCTGCGGCGAGCGGACGGATCGTACTAAAGGACAAGTAAGACAGAAGATAACCGTAAGGAAACAGCAGCCCAAAAGCCAGGATAAGGCCACGCCCCACGGGGCGTTTTTCCATAGGCTCCGCCCCCCCTGACGAGCATCACAAAAATCGACGCTCAAGTCAGGGGGTGGCGAAACCCGACAGGACTTAAAGATCCCCACCGTTTCCGGTGGGTCGCTCCCTCTTGCGCTCTCCTGTTCCCGCCCTGCGGTTTTCCGGTGTCTCTCCGCTGTTAAAGGCCGCGTATTCTCATACCACGCCTGACACTCGGTTCCGTTTAGGCAGTTCGCTCCAAGCTGGGCTGTGTGCAAGACCCCCCCATTCAGCCCGACTGCTGCGCCCCTTCCGGTAACTAACCCTTGAGTCCAACCCGGACGGACACGCAAAAACGCCACTGGCAGCAGCCATTGGTAACTGAAATGTGCGAGAGATGTTCGAGAGTTCTTGAAGTGGTGGCCTGAGTCCGGCTACACTGGAAGGACAGATTTGGTGACATGTCTCGCACAAGACTGTTACCTGGTTAAGCAGTACCCCAACTGACTTAACCTTCGATCAAACCACCTCCCCAGGTGGTTTTTTCGTTTCTGGGCAGAAGATTACGCTCAGAACAAAAGGATCTCAACTGATCAATTAATAAATCATTCGCATTTTTTCATTCTTACAACGCCATCATGCGAGTATGACTGAACAAAGTCAGGATCTTTGCTCCAAAAATATTTGCTTTTCTTTTTGTCAAAAAAACCGAACCATCTTAAATATCCGGCATCATCCTTATAATTGAATTCGGCAATTTTTTTTGTCTTATCTATATTATCCCATTTTATATTCATCCCTCCTCTACCAAGATCTAATGGTCCATCTAGATAGACACCAACAACACCATCATTGATGACCAAGGAATGAATAGATACAACTATTTGATTGTCATTAACAACTAATGGTGATGTCTTTTGCTCTAATGCAAAATAAAAGCCACCATCATCACATGTCGTCCCCCACACACCTAAATTATCGTTAGAATAAGATAAAAATGAAAAAGACAGCAACAATGAAAACAGATGGCGCATTTATTCCACCTTTAAAAATTTAGATATATATCCAACAGGGAGATAAAGAACAGTATTACCTTTAAGCTCTTCTTTTAAGTATTTCTCAAACAAATAATCCGCCTCACCTCTTGTTTTTGCTGGTTGCCCGAAGCGTCCAGGAGGCAGGCTAGCCCACTCATAGCTCAATATATCTAAAGCGCCATTTATATCACCTTTCGCTATCATCTCAAGCGAACCTTTCCTCTTAACCTTAAGAATCAGAATCAGAACACAACATTTATCTTGCGACAACGGAGTGAAATCACTCACACCATACTTAGCTCTGGCTCTAACTATTTGACGGTTATCCCATAAATAACCCATGATTTGATACGCGCCAGCAGCTGAGTATATTAACTTACCTCTATTTAAAAGATCCAACTCAAGGTTCGCTAAGCGTCCGATCCCCCTGACAACGGGAAAGAGGTAATATTTTGGAACTGTATATTTTGATTACCTTTTTCTCATCATGATCTACATCAGCACTGATACAGGCACACCCATATCCATAATTTTCGTTTGTTTTTACAAACTCTTTGTCTGGAAAACCCTTCAGTTTTTCAATGCCACTTGAAGTAAAGCGTCCTTGAATTGATATATCCCACGTCCCGTCTTTATCACTAATCCATTGATTGGATGGGCTAGGATTTTGTAACCATCCACACCTTAATTCACTCCCCAAACAAAAGAAGCTAAGAACGAATAAAAATACAGTTATAAATAGTGGTTTCATCCTCAAATTAACTCCCTAGCATCCAGTTTACTTAAAAAAACCTCTGCAAATCCTTTAATTTGTTCTGCGTGATCTAAGCCGTTAATACACCGTCTTGCATTAAGAAAATCCACACTATCCTTGCTTACATAATCGGTCAGTTTCTTTCCTGTAAAAACTCCATTTTTGAATCCATCAATAAGAATAAACAAGGAGTTATTAGGCTCTAAAGCCCTATCAGGATCCGAAACCAAATCAACACCAAGCTTTTCTGAATATGCTTTATAGTTATAGTCCCAAGTAATTTGGACATAGCCTCTCCCATAATATGGATAATACCGGTAATGCTTTTTCCGGTACTCATCCGTCGAAATATGACCGCCCCAATCGCCCTCTCTCACTGGTTGAAACGTATCGCCAGTCTCTCTCTTAACCGTAGCGAGAATATAAGCAATCTGTGAGTTGAGGCTAAATCCTTGCTTTCTGCTCTCCTCGATAATTGCTCTGATCGTTCCCGCTCTCGTAGAAAAATCGTATCCCCGGCATTTAATCGCATCGAGAAAAACCAGCGGATGCATATGCCACGGATTCTCCACCATTCCGGCCACACGGTACATCCAACGGAGATCTGTCAAAAATTTCATACTGTAGGCGTGCCACTCCGGGGCGTCTCTTTTCAGTTGTGGCGTAAAAAATGCTTTCCACACCGGAGACTCCGACGAGTAATACCACTCACTGGGGTGTTTCACGCACAGACGATACAGATGCGCACGCATTGACGGGTTCTGCACCGCACGCCGGTACTGTTCCGGGTTATACCGGGGAGATTTTGCATCATCAATCTGGTTCAGCAGTTGCCGGTAGTTGAATGCTTCCAGTGGGCTGTAAAGCTTATCGTCATCATCCGCCACGCTGAAAAAACGCTCAAAAATCGTCCTCACCAGCCCCTTCGGCTGTCTCTCTCCGTCGAGATGGTCAAAGCTCACCGGGCTGTCCTCCGTGGCCTCAAAACCCCGACCAGCCAGATCATACCGGGACAACAGCTGCACATCCGATTCCGCCAGCAGCCCGCGCGACGCCCCGCCCGGCCAGTAGCGTTTACCCTCTTTGTCCGTCACCGCCTGACCTGACAGCGCCATCACCGTTTCGCTCTGCGTGGTTATCCGGCCCTTCTGGATTTCCCCGCCGGTGACTTTCAGGTACACCGGTATGCCCTTCGGGCAGCGGGCAAAGGCGGGCGTGTCGCGCCCCACACCTTCCAGGTTGCTCAGGAAGCGCGGCAGGTCGTCCGGGGTCAGACATTCGATATGCACCTGATAGCGCTTTTCATGCCCGTCCTCTGTGGGAACCTGAAAATACCCCAGATGCCCCACCGGGTCCCCGGCCTTAACCGGATAGGGGTCAGGACACACCACCGTATCAAACTGCACAGTTTCGCGTGACGGCGGCAGAAACGGCGACCACCACGCCGGGCGGGCGGCGCTGTCGGGCGCCGGAACCAGATTCCCTTTGTCACATACTGTCCATACCCGGTCCCCGGCTTTAAGGCTCATCCTGCCCGTAACCGGCTCCGCCAGCGTGACGTACGCATACTGCCGCCCGTTGCTCCCTGCCATGGTGTCAGCACTTACCGCTTTATCCCATATCACACGTGTACCGGGTGGCAACTCTGCCACCACCACCTGCCGGGATACGTCCATATACGCATTCAGATGCTGTCCGTCTGCGACCTTAAACGCCGTGCTGTCCTGCTCCGGGTAGGCCAGCCACGGCGCGAGATGCATATACAGCGTGTAAAAGGTCAGTCCGCTTTCTGCCGTTTCCCCGGGCTGAACACAGTGCCTGACCAGCACAAAAGACCCGGAGTAGCGTAAATCCCCCCAGTACCACGGCACGCTGAGGTAATCCCGGTTAATCCGGTACGCCACCACTTCACCGTCCGCCATGCAGCGCACGGCCTGCTCCCCCTTAAACGGCACGGGGAAATCCACCGCCTCATTCATCGCCTGACCGCTGAGCGCACACCACGGGGTCGTGGTGTCCGTGATGTGAATACCGCCGTGCCACATGCCGCTACGTCCGATAAGCCAGTGCCCGGTGGCTTCCCCCTCAAGATGCGCCTGTATATCCTCCAGGTTACGGAATTCCCGGCCACGGTTGTTTTTTGGCACCGGCCAGCAGATAGCGGGTATCTGTGAGCCGGTTTTCGACTGTGCCATATCAAGTCCTTTAATTTTGTATGGTTAATAGACATTGATCATACACCTGCAGGAACTCAGCCCTGATTTCTCCATATGTAGCAATATGTTACTAGGCAGAGGTGACGCTGAGCGTCGGTAAGGAATGATGGGGTGGGGGTGGAAACATTTAACATCCGTTATGTGAGAATCACAATAAAGGGAATGGATAACATTGATTGTTTTTTATTACAGAGACATATTCAGACGGAGGGATTTCCTCCTGAATTTACAAAGGATAACTGTCATGGGTCTTAAGCCTGGTCCTAAACGAATTGCCGAATCAATAGGGGAACCTGATAAACGCCAGCGCGACAATAAAAAAAAACGGGGAACACAGATAAACTGAAATCCAGTAAATCCTCAGGGGAAATAAGTCAGTCACCAAAAGTCCTGCGGGGTTTTTTTTGTACCTGCAGATGACTCTGATTTACCATAACATCCGTTGTCGGCACCACCAGAACGCGCTCAGAGCGATTTCAGCGCGAAACCGATGAAAACCACAGCTTACCCGGCGAAACCCCGCCAGAAAGGCACTGAGAGAGTTTACGGCCTGTGAATGGTTATGCAGCGCAGTGCATGACATCCGGTCTGGCGCAGAACAGCAGTTGAAACCGGGATTTTTCCCGGTTTTCCAGCCCTAAAATCCGGGTTAGGGATGAACTACCGGTTCTGTTTCATGCCATAAACGGTCAGTTTCCCGTCCCTGATTTGCAAAACGCCCCGGGATAACTTCCCGGCTACGGTAGAAAGGTGCATGTCATCCATCCTCGGCTGATGCTCCTCCGCCGTCACTGGCTTAATCTCCGGATCAAAAAACTCACTTTTAAACTCCGCCCCCAGGAATTTCAGATCATCGATAAGGGTCGTAAACCATTCTTTCATCGTTCAGCCTCCGCGCCAGTCTGCGCCATTCAGATCACAGTCTGACACAAACTGGCGAAATAAAGCGGTGAACGGACCCGCAATTTATTGCGGGATCGTGAGGAGCTGGCAGGGAGTCGGGGCGGCGAGCCCTGACTAGGGCCACGGGTGTGCGGTTTTGCGCATGCGCAAAATTCCCGGGTGGGTTTCAAAGGGGAACCCTTTGGCACGCGACTGTATACAGTCGGTAACGTGCCTCTGGTTTAATGCGGTAATTGCATTAGATTTCACTAAATTGCATTAAAGACGCTCATTTTTGCCAGAACTTCCACCAGGGCGCTGTCGTCGGCTCCGGCATTTCAGACTGGGGCTGCTTATGCTCCAGAAGCTGCATAGCCTGACGAAGTGAACTGATATGCTCGTCCCGGGCATTCACCGCATCTTTTAGCCCGGCGTTTTCCGCCTGCAGAAGCGCCACCTGATGCTGTAAATCCTGTAAAAATTCACTGTTAATCCCTGTAGAGCGATCGTCAAATGTTACAGCACTACTGTCACGTTCACTGTCAAGATTAAGGGTGCCAAAAACGCGCATAAGTTCAGTTGTATCAATGATTTTTACGGATTTACCATGCTTTACAACAGAGGTGTAACTTAACTCACCAGATTTAAGTAGCTTGTAAATAGTAGGACGACTGACACTGGCAAGACGAGCCGCTTCGCTAATTGATACACGGGCCATTATAAATCCCCCTGAAGACCATCCAGACGAATAGTCAGAGAGCGACAGAGTTGTTCCACATCTTCATGCAGCTTTTCGCAAAGATCCGCCTCAGCATCGAGATCAAGTTCATTAAGCTTTTCCAGCAGAAGCAGAGTCTGCCCCTGGATAAACTTCGCCATATTAAGCGCAGTTTTCTGTTGTTTCGTCATCACAGCGTCAGTGCTCCATGTTATCTCCGGTTCTTTTCCGCTTCCTCGCCCGTTCGCTCGCTACGCTCGGTCACTTGTCTGCGGCGAGCGGACGGAACGTACTAAGTGGCAAGTAAGACAGAAGATAAACGTAAGGGGAAAGCAACCCAAAAGCCAGGATAAGGCCACGCCCCGCCGGGGCGTTTTTCCATAGGCTCCGCCCCCCTGACGAGCATCACAAAAATCGACGCTCAAATCAGAAGTGGCGAAACCCGACAGGACTTAAAGATACCAGGCGTTGAGCCTGTTTAGGATTCTGT
>NZ_VATM01000017.1:0-136091 GCF_005781075.1 Escherichia sp. E2562
TGCCAGGCATCAAATAAAACGAAAGGCCCAGTCGGAAGACTGGGCCTTTTTGCGTTGATGCAGAAAAAAATGCCGGATGCGACGCTGGCGCGTCTTATCCAACCTACTCTTGCTTATCCGTCCTACTTTTGCATCCACTCCACCACAAAATCAGCCAGCCCCTCAATATCATTAATATCCAGTAACGCGACATCAAGATTAAGAGGCACATCACTGGCTACAGCAATAACATGTCTGTCTATCACTAATTCTTCTGGTCGATGTCCGGCACCATCGCGAAACAACACAATCTTCGCGATCTCTTCATGCTTGAACCCTTCAACCAGAATCAGATCCAGCTTTGAGGTATCCATGCGACTTGCAAGAAAATTCAGATCCAACGCTTCTTCGTCTGGCGTCTCCGTTATTAGCGCCCAACGCTGCTGGCTGGCAACGATGGTTTGCGCCGCGCCAGCCTTGCGCAGCTCATAGCTATCTTTGCCCGGTTTATCGACATCCATATCATGATGCGTATGTTTAATCAGCCCCGGGCGGATCCCTCTGGCGCATAATACCGGGATAAGTTTTTTCAACAGCGTCGTTTTTCCGGTGCCGCTCCACGCGGCAAAGGCGAGTAGCGGTATCATTGTTTTTCCTGCCATCGGGCAAGCTCCTCTGGCGTATTCACGTTCACAAATGCTTCTTTACGGTCGCTAAAATCAACCGCGTGACCGCCAGCAAGATTCATAAATGCCATTACCCGGCGTTCTCCTGCTTGCAGATATTCCTGCAACAACGGCTCAATAGCGCGATTTACCAGAGCAATAGTTGGATGATCGCGTTCACCGTCATGGACCCACACAACAGGTGCATCTTTGCGCTGATGATTAAGCCGGGAGACTAAATCCTGGGGAATATAAGGCGTATCGCACGGACAAAACAGAAACCACTCACCTGCTTCCTGCTGCATTACCGAAAGCATTCCCGCCAGCGGGCCAGGATAATCCGCCAGTGAATCCGCTATTACTTTCAGACCACTTGCCTGATAGATTTCCTGATGACGATTGGCATTAACCACGACGTGAGACAGCTGCGTCATAAGCGCGTCAGCGACATGTTGCCATAATGGTTTGCCGTTTAATTCAAGCAATCCTTTATCTACGCCGCCCATTCGTCTGGCTTTACCGCCCGCCAGTATAACGCCTGTTATCGTCGTCATCAGATTCACCGATATCGCCTCTTTTATTGTGGGATTGACCCTGCTAACGTGTCTGTCTCAAGAGTAAGGAGCATTACTATGAAATGTAAACGTCTGAATGAAGTTATTGAACTCCTCCAGCCAGCCTGGCAAAAAGAGCCAGACCTTAACCTGCTGCAATTTTTGCAGAAACTGGCGAAAGAGTCAGGTTTTGACGGCGATCTGGCGGATTTGACGGATGACATTCTGATCTATCACCTGAAAATGCGCGATTCCGCGAAAGATGCGGTGATCCCAGGGCTGCAGAAAGATTATGAAGAAGATTTCAAAACGGCGCTATTACGTGCGCGTGGCGTAATTAAAGAGTAAAAGCTTGTAAGCGCTACCAACAAAATCATTGTGAAATGATATCCTTCATCATTCGTAATGTTTTCCGGATGATGGGATGAACAACAGCGCTTTTACTTTCCAGACACTACACCCGGATACCATCATGGACGCTCTGTTTGAGCATGGGATCCGGGTGGATTCCGGTCTTACCCCGCTTAACAGCTATGAAAACCGTGTCTATCAATTTCAGGACGAAGATCGTCGGCGTTTTGTCGTCAAATTTTATCGCCCTGAACGTTGGACAGCAGATCAAATCCTCGAAGAGCATCAATTTGCGCTGCAACTGGTAAACGACGAAGTTCCTGTCGCGGCCCCTTTGGCTTTTAACGGCCAGAACTTATTGATTCATCAGGGATTTTATTTCGCCGTTTTCCCAAGCGTCGGTGGTCGTCAGTTCGAAGCCGATAATATTGATCAGATGGAAGCGGTTGGGCGCTATTTAGGGCGCATGCACCAGACGGGGCGCAAACAGCTTTTTATCCATCGCCCGACCATCGGTCTGAATGAATATCTCATTGAACCACGCAAGCTGTTTGAAAATGCTACGCTGATACCTTCTGGGCTGAAAGCGGCCTTCCTTAAGGCAACGGATGAGCTTATTACCGCCGTTACAGCACACTGGCGGGAGGACTTCACCGTTCTGCGATTACATGGTGACTGCCATGCCGGAAATATTCTCTGGCGCGATGGTCCAATGTTTGTCGATCTGGATGATGCGCGTAATGGCCCTGCAATTCAGGACCTGTGGATGTTGCTGAATGGCGATAAAGCTGAGCAGCGGATGCAGTTAGAAACTATTATTGAAGCTTATGAAGAATTTAGCGAGTTCGACACCGCTGAAATCGGACTGATTGAACCTTTACGCGCCATGCGTTTGGTTTATTATCTTGCCTGGCTAATGCGGCGTTGGGCTGATCCCGCGTTCCCGAAAAATTTCCCGTGGTTAACCGGGGAAGATTACTGGCTGCGACAGACGGCGACTTTTATAGAACAGGCAAAAGTTCTACAAGAACCCCCTTTGCAATTAACACCTATGTATTAATCGGAGAGAGTAGATCATGAAAAAGATTTGGCTGGCGCTGGCTGGTTTGGTTTTAGCGTTTAGCGCATCGGCGGCGCAGTATGAAGATGGTAAACAATACACCACGCTGGAAAAGCCGGTTGCTGGCGCGCCGCAAGTGCTGGAGTTTTTCTCTTTCTTCTGCCCACACTGCTATCAGTTTGAAGAAGTTCTGCATATTTCTGAGAATGTGAAGAAAAAACTGCCGGAAGGTGTGAAGATGACTAAATACCACGTCAACTTCATGGGCGGGGAGCTGGGGCAATCTCTGACACAAGCGTGGGCTGTGGCGATGGCGCTGGGTGTAGAAGATAAAGTGACTGTACCACTGTTTGAAGGCGTACAGAAAACACAGACCATTCGCTCTACGGCCGACATTCGTGATGTCTTCATCAACGCAGGTATTAAAGGCGAAGAGTATGATGCAGCATGGAACAGCTTTGTTGTTAAATCTCTGGTCGCACAGCAAGAAAAAGCGGCTGCAGATGTACAATTGCGTGGCGTTCCAGCGATGTTTGTTAACGGTAAATATCAGCTGAATCCGCAGGGTATGGATACCAGCAATATGGATGTTTTTGTTCAGCAGTATGCCGATACAGTAAAATATCTGTCTGAGAAAAAATAATTTATTGTAACTTACATAAAGCCCGTGAATATTCACGGGCTTTTTTATTGTTTAATCAATATAAATACTTTCTGATAATTCACCTCGTTTCTGGACATTTTAATATCAAGCGCGGATATTAAAAGTTTTGCTGTTTTATCAGGGAATAATAGATATGATACGTAAGTCAGCCACAGGTGTTATTGTTGCATTAGCCATTATCTGGGGCGGTGGAACATGGTATGAAGGGACTCAAATCCAGTCTGGCGTCGAAAAATTTATTAAAGATTTTAACGACAGTAAAAAGAAGGGAGAGCATGCCTATGATATGACTGCCAGCTATAAAAACTTTGACAAAGGTTTTTTTAGTTCTCATTTTCAAATGCTTATTACCTTTGATAAAGGTGCGCCAGATCTCAATATCAAGCCAGGACAAGGTATTGCATTTGATGTGGATGTCGATCATGGCCCCTTGCCGCTATCAATGTTAAAAAGTGGCAATATCTTACCTGCTATGGCGGCAGCAAAAGTTAAATTAGTCAATAATGAACTGACACAACCGCTATTTATTGCCGCAAAAGATAGAGCGCCCGTCGAAGCAACATTGCGATTCGCCTTTGGCGGTTCTTTCTCTACAACTCTGGACGTTGCCCCAGCAGAGTATGGAAAACTCTCCTTTGGTGAAGGTCAGTTTACTTTTAATGGTGATGACAGTTCATTGTCTAATCTCGATGTTGAAGGCAAAGTCGAAGATATTGTTCTGGAATTATCGCCAATGAATAAAGTCACGGCGAAAAGTTTTACCATTAATTCTCTGACGCGATTAGAAGAAAAGAAATTTCCGGTTGGTGAAAGCGAGTCGAAATTTAATCAGATTAGCATTGTCAATCACGGTAACGAAGTTGCCAAACTCGACGCTTTCGTCGCGAAAACCACACTAGAGCGCGTAAAAGATAAAGATCATATCAATGTCAATCTGAGTTACGAAATTGATAAGTTAACAAAAGGGAATCAGCAACTCGGTAGCGGTCAATGGTCATTGATTGCTGAATCTATTGATCCCTTAGCAGTTCGCCAGTTTATCATCCAGTACAACATTGCGACGCAGAAGCAACTTGCAGCACACCCTGAGTTAGCAAATGATGAAGATGCACTGGAAGCAATGAATACGGCATTGTTCAAAGAGTATTTACCGTTATTACAAAAAAGTGAGCCGATCATTAAACTACCTGTAAGCTGGAAGAACGCTGTCGGTGAACTAAATGCTAATCTGGATATTAGTATTGCCGAACCAGCCCAATCGTCATCATCCACAAACAAAGATATTAAATCTTTCAATCTGGATATGAATGTACCGATTAATGTCGTCACTGAAATAGCTAAACAGATTAATTTATCTGAAGGAATGGATGCTGAAAAAGCTCAAAAGCTGGCTGATAAACAAATCGGCGGAATGGCAACATTAGGTAAGATGTTTCAGTTAATCACAATTGACAACAATATCGCCTCGCTGCAACTGCATTATTTGCCAGGTAAAGTTGTTTTTAACGGGCAGGAGATGAGCGAAGAAGAGTTTATGTCTCGTGCCGGACGTTTAGTGCATTAAAATGATAACTCGCCTCTGCTAATACGGAGGCGAGTTATAACTACTTATCCTGATGCCGTGATGACATCAGTGAAGTCAGAAGTCGGTCTTTTTCCTGCCACAGTGTGTTCAGCCACTGCTGAAAATGACGTTTGAAGCTTTTGTCATTGATATAGTCGCCATGCAACTCTTCAGCAATAGGTTGTAAATCCACATGCACGACAATCCGCGTCAGTTTGCCACTTAACATATCGAAGAATGGCTGGCGGTTATTGTCCGGATAACACAGCGTAACATTGAGTAGTTTATCGAATTGTTTACCCAGCACATTCAGCGTCATCGCGATACCGGCGGCTTTGGGAGGCAGGAGATTTTTAAATGTCGAGTGGGTTTGCTGGTGTTTCTGTTCAGTAAAACGGGAGCCTTCAACAAAATTCACAATCGTGGTGGGATGCAGGCGAAACTTTTCGCAAGATCGGCGAGTGGTTTCAACATCTTTACCGCGCCGTTCCGGATGACGTATCAAATAAGCGCGGGAATAGCGCTTCATAAATGGCATATCCAGCGCCCAGCATGCCAGGCCCAGGAAAGGCACCCAGGCCAGTTGCTGCTTGAGAAAATATTTGTTCATTGGAATATGCTTACGAAACAACACGCACAGTACAACAATATCAGCCCAACTGCGGTGGTTACAAATAAGCAGATACCAGTTCTTCTTACTTAGCCCTTCCAGTCCGCGAACTTCCCATTGCAGGTGTGGGTTAAGGTGCAGTAATAGCGCTAATCCTTCACACCAGCAATACATCATAAAATCACAAAAAAGCGATACCTTTCGCCAAATCACTGGCACAGGTAACAATAGTTTTACGATCCCGGCAATGATGATCGGGACAGAACAAAAAATGGTGACCAAAATGGTCAATACGATACTCACCAAAAGTGTTATCGCAGCGAGTATTCTCGTCATAATTAAATTATTCAAAAGGTTAGCCATAGACAGTGCGCTAAAGAAGCGCAAGGCGCAGATTTTAGCAGAAAACGGCCCAAATAACGGATGATCCTTAAATAGAAAAATAATTCATATCTATCCACATTAGAAAAAATCCCTATTACTCAATCACCAGCAATGCTTTTATTTTTAACTTTATGAAAAACAACAACAAACATAATGCTGTAACAAGCATGATAATAAATTAAAAGTGATGTAAATAATTTATACACAAAGTTATCCACATGACGATTTGCGAGCGATCCACAAGATCTACAAAAGATTTTCACGAAAAGCGGTGAAAAACTCATGTTTTCATCCTGTCTGTGGCATCCTTTACCCATAATCTGATAAACAGGCACGGACATTATGGTTCAGATCCCCCAAAACCCACTTATCCTTGTAGATGGTTCATCTTATCTTTATCGCGCATATCACGCGTTTCCGCCGCTGACTAACAGCGCAGGCGAGCCAACCGGTGCGATGTACGGTGTCCTCAACATGCTGCGTAGTCTGATCATGCAATACCAACCGACGCATGCAGCGGTGGTCTTTGACGCCAAGGGAAAAACCTTTCGTGATGAACTGTTTGAACATTACAAATCACATCGCCCGCCAATGCCGGACGATTTGCGCGCGCAGATCGAACCCCTGCACACAATGGTAAAAGCGATGGGGCTGCCTCTGCTGGCCGTTTCTGGCGTAGAAGCAGACGACGTTATTGGTACTCTGGCACGTGAAGCAGAAAAAGCTGGGCGTCCGGTATTGATCAGCACCGGTGATAAAGATATGGCGCAGCTGGTGACGCCAAATATTACGCTTATCAATACCATGACGAATACCATCCTCGGCCCGGAAGAGGTGGTGAATAAGTACGGCGTACCGCCAGAACTGATCATCGACTTCCTCGCGCTGATGGGCGACTCCTCTGATAACATTCCTGGCGTACCGGGCGTCGGCGAAAAAACCGCACAGGCACTGCTACAAGGTCTTGGCGGCCTGGATACGCTGTATGCCGAGCCGGAAAAAATTGCTGGATTGAGCTTCCGCGGCGCGAAAACAATGGCGGCGAAGCTTGAGCAAAATAAAGAGGTGGCCTATCTCTCTTACCAGCTGGCGACGATTAAAACCGACGTTGAACTGGAACTGACCTGCGAACAACTGGAAGTACAACAACCGGCGGCTGAAGAGTTGTTGGGGCTGTTCAAAAAGTATGAGTTCAAGCGTTGGACTGCTGATGTCGAAGCGGGCAAATGGTTACAGGCCAAAGGGGCAAAACCAGCCGCGAAGCCGCAGGAAACCATTGTTGTCGACGAAACACCCGAAGTGACTGCAACAGCGATTTCTTACGATAACTACGTCACTATTCTGGACGAAGAAACTCTAAAAGCATGGATTACGAAGCTGGAAAAAGCGCCTGTATTTGCGTTTGATACCGAAACCGACAGCCTCGATAACATCTCCGCCAACCTGGTAGGGCTTTCTTTTGCTATCGAACCTGGCGTAGCGGCCTATATTCCGGTTGCTCATGATTATCTTGATGCGCCCGATCAGATCTCCCGCGAGCGCGCACTCGAGCTGCTAAAACCGCTGCTGGAAGATGAAAAGGCGCTGAAGGTCGGGCAAAACCTGAAATACGATCGCGGTATTCTGGCAAATTACGGCATTGAGCTGCGGGGGATTGCGTTTGATACCATGCTCGAGTCCTACATTCTCAACAGCGTTGCCGGTCGTCACGATATGGACAGCCTCGCGGAACGTTGGTTGAAGCACAAAACCATCACTTTTGAAGAGATTGCTGGTAAAGGCAAAAATCAACTGACCTTTAACCAGATTGCCCTAGAAGAGGCCGGACGTTACGCCGCTGAAGATGCAGATGTCACCTTGCAGCTGCATCTGAAAATGTGGCCGGATCTGCAAAAACACAAAGGGCCACTGAACGTCTTCGAAAACATCGAAATGCCGCTGGTGCCGGTGCTTTCACGCATCGAACGCAACGGTGTGAAGATCGACCCGAAAGTTCTGCACAATCATTCTGAAGAGCTCACCTTGCGTCTGGCTGAGCTGGAAAAGAAAGCGCATGAAATTGCAGGTGAAGAATTTAACCTTTCTTCCACCAAGCAACTGCAAACTATTCTTTTTGAAAAACAGGGTATTAAGCCGCTGAAGAAAACGCCGGGTGGTGCGCCTTCAACGTCAGAAGAGGTACTGGAAGAGCTGGCGCTGGACTACCCGCTGCCAAAAGTGATTCTGGAGTACCGTGGCCTGGCGAAGCTGAAATCGACCTACACCGACAAGCTGCCGCTGATGATCAACCCGAAAACCGGGCGCGTGCATACATCCTATCACCAGGCAGTAACTGCGACGGGGCGTTTATCCTCAACCGATCCTAACCTGCAAAACATTCCGGTGCGTAACGAAGAAGGCCGCCGTATCCGCCAGGCGTTTATTGCGCCGCAGGATTATGTGATTGTCTCGGCGGACTACTCGCAGATTGAACTGCGCATCATGGCGCATCTTTCACGAGACAAAGGCTTGCTGACCGCATTTGCAGAAGGAAAAGATATCCACCGGGCAACGGCGGCAGAAGTGTTTGGTTTGCCACTGGAAACCGTCACCAGCGAACAACGCCGTAGCGCGAAAGCGATCAACTTTGGTCTGATTTATGGCATGAGTGCTTTTGGTCTGGCACGGCAATTGAACATTCCACGTAAAGAAGCACAGAAGTACATGGACCTTTACTTCGAACGTTACCCAGGCGTACTGGAGTATATGGAACGCACTCGTGCTCAGGCGAAAGAGCAGGGATACGTTGAAACCCTGGACGGACGTCGCCTCTATCTGCCGGATATCAAATCCAGCAACGGTGCGCGTCGTGCCGCGGCTGAACGTGCAGCCATTAACGCACCAATGCAGGGAACCGCTGCGGATATCATCAAACGGGCGATGATTGCCGTTGATGCCTGGCTACAGGAAGAGCAACCGCGCGTGCGCATGATCATGCAGGTACACGATGAACTGGTGTTTGAAGTTCATAAAGATGATGTCGATGCGGTAGCGAAGAAGATCCATCAGTTGATGGAAAACTGTACCCGCCTGGATGTGCCTTTGCTGGTGGAAGTGGGTAGTGGCGAAAACTGGGATCAGGCGCACTAAGATTTGCCTTAACAAGCCTTTTTTTCGTAACTAAGCAACATAACCAGCCACGATTTGTGATGGGTATTAGAAAATCCTATGCAACAACTGAAAAAAAATTACAAAAAGTGCTTTCTGAACTGAACAAAAAAGAGTAAAGTTAGTCGCGTAGGGTACAGAGGTAAGATGTTCTATCTTTCAGACCTTTTACTTCACGTAATCGGATTTGGCTGAATTTTTTAGCCGCCCCAGTCAGTAATGACTGGGGCGTTTTTTATTGTGCGAAAGAAAAGATCCGTATTGCCGGATACATTGTGCTTAACAGGCCTACGGTAGAAAATAGCTCATTGAATTTGCATGATTTTATGTGCCAGATACGCGATATCCGGCACATGCATAAGGGCTAGAAAATTATTCGCCGTCCTGCGTTTCTTCTACAGGCTGCATCTCGCTGAACCAGGTATCCAGTTTCTGGCGAAGCTTATCCACGCCTTGCTTCTTCAGAGAAGAGAATGTCTCTACCTGCACATCACCGTTAAACGCCAGCACTGCTTCACGCACCATATTCAATTGCGCTTTACGTGCACCGCTCGCCAGTTTGTCCGCTTTGGTCAGCAACACCAGTACGGCGATATTGCTGTCCACCGCCCACTCAATCATCTGCTGGTCGAGATCTTTCAGCGGATGGCGAATATCCATCAGCACGACCAGGCCTTGTAGACTCTGACGTTTTTCGAGGTACTCACCGAGCGCGCGCTGCCATTTGCGCTTCATCTCTTCAGGAACTTCCGCGTAGCCATAGCCAGGCAAGTCGACCAGACGTTTGCCCTCAGCCACTTCAAACAGGTTGATAAGCTGGGTACGTCCTGGTGTTTTCGAGGTACGCGCCAGGCTTTTCTGGTTAGTCAGCGTGTTCAGCGCGCTGGATTTACCTGCGTTGGAACGGCCTGCAAAAGCCACTTCGATCCCGGTATCGGAAGGTAAGTGGCGAATATCAGGCGCACTCATCACAAAATGCGTCTGTTGATAATTCAAATTAGTCAAAGCGGTCGTCTCCGTCAGTCAAAGCTTTGTGGCGATTATACCTGAACCACAATAAAAGACGGATTTTTCGGCGTGAACGGTGTAAGTAAATACCATGTACTTTGTGAGACATTGCCGATTGTTTTTATGCGAAATCGAAGAGAAATTTCTGCGACACATGTCAAATAGGCTAAATAAATCATGTGATTAGTTTTATACAATAATCTGAAAATGAGTAAATACTGATGATAGTTTATTGTTTGTTTAACACAGAAGCGTAAAGTAGCACCCATAGAGCGAGGACGCTAACAGGAACAATGACTCAGGATGAGGGTCAGGAGCGCCAGGAGGCGAAGACAGAGGATTGTCAGGAAGACAAACGTCCGGAGACGTCACTAAAGGGAAATGGAATCAACACGGAATGTTCCGGCTAATGGAAAAACAGGGTGTGTTGGCGGCCTGCAAGGATTGTAAGACCCGTTAAGGGTTGTGAGTCAGGAAAAAAGGCGACAGAGTAATCTGTCGCCTTTTTTCTTTGCTTGCTTTCTGTTAGATTCCGCCGCAAATCTATACTAAATAAAACGGCTAAAAGACGAATTGATATGAAACCATCATCTTCAAACTCACGCAGCAAAGGTCATGCAAAAGCGCGTCGTAAAACCCGCGAAGAGCTGAATCAGGAAGCTCGTGATCGCAAGCGCCAGAAAAAACGCCGTGGTCATGCACCAGGCAGCCGCGCAGCGGGCGGTAGCGCTACTTCGGGTAGCAAGGGCCAGAATGCACCGAAAGATCCACGTATTGGCAGTAAAACCCCTATTCCATTGGGCGTGACTGAAAAAGTCACCAAACAGCACAAACCGAAGAGTGAGAAACCTATGCTTTCACCGCAGGCGGAGTTGGAGTTACTGGAGACAGATGAGCGTCTGGATGCGCTGCTGGAACGTCTGGAAGCAGGCGAAACCCTGAGTGCCGAAGAGCAATCCTGGGTAGATGCCAAGCTGGATCGTATTGATGAGCTGATGCAGAAACTTGGCCTCTCTTATGACGACGACGAAGAAGAGGAAGAAGACGAGAAGCAAGAAGACATGATGCGTCTGCTGCGGGGCAACTAACGGATTGCCTGCGTGGGCCTTCCCGTTCTGCTGATAACCCTTCCGGTTATATGTTATCTGGTGTGGTTATTCGTTAAACTACAGCGGTTGTCGCGGCGACAAAAGTGGCTGCGCAACCGGCTGATGACCCGAAACGGGCATCCGCCGGTACGCCGTAGCCGCCAGAGACGCCATCGGAAGGAGTGAGCATGTCTGTACAGCAAATCGACTGGGACCTGGCCCTGATCCAGAAATATAACTATTCCGGGCCACGATACACCTCGTACCCGACCGCGCTGGAGTTTTCAGAAGACTTCGGCGAACAGGCGTTTTTACAAGCCGTGGCGCGCTACCCTGAGCGTCCCTTATCTCTCTACGTACATATTCCGTTCTGCCATAAACTTTGCTACTTCTGCGGTTGCAACAAGATTGTGACTCGTCAGCAGCACAAGGCCGACCAGTATCTGGACGTGCTTGAGCAAGAAATCGTCCATCGTGCACCGCTTTTTGCCGGGCGCAAGGTGAGCCAGCTGCACTGGGGCGGTGGAACGCCAACATACCTGAATAAAGCGCAAATCAGCCGCCTGATGAAGCTGTTGCGCGAAAACTTCCAGTTCAATGCCGATGCGGAAATCTCGATCGAAGTCGATCCGCGCGAAATCGAACTGGATGTACTCGATCATTTACGCGCGGAAGGCTTTAACCGCCTGAGCATGGGCGTGCAGGACTTCAACAAAGAAGTACAGCGTCTGGTTAACCGCGAGCAGGATGAAGAGTTCATCTTTGCGCTGCTTAACCATGCGCGTGAGATTGGCTTTACCTCCACCAACATTGACCTGATTTACGGCCTGCCGAAACAGACGCCGGAGAGTTTCGCCTTTACCCTGAAACGCGTGGCGGAACTGAACCCTGACCGTCTGAGCGTCTTTAACTACGCGCATCTGCCAACTATTTTTGCCGCCCAGCGCAAAATCAAAGATGCTGACTTGCCGAGTCCGCAACAAAAACTCGATATTCTGCAGGAAACCATCGCCTTCCTGACACAATCGGGCTATCAGTTTATCGGTATGGATCACTTTGCCCGCCCGGATGACGAGCTGGCGGTGGCCCAACGTGAAGGCGTGCTGCATCGTAACTTCCAGGGCTACACCACCCAGGGCGATACCGATCTGCTTGGGATGGGCGTTTCCGCCATCAGCATGATTGGTGACTGCTACGCGCAGAACCAGAAAGAGTTGAAGCAGTACTATCAGCAAGTGGATGAACAAGGCAATGCGCTGTGGCGTGGTATTGCACTAACGCGCGATGACTGTATTCGCCGCGATGTGATTAAGTCGCTCATCTGCAACTTCCGTCTGGATTACGCCCCCATTGAGCAACAGTGGGATTTGCACTTCGCTGATTACTTTGCGGAAGATCTCAAGCTGCTCGCCCCATTAGCAGAAGACGGGCTGGTGGATGTGGATGAGAAAGGGATTCAGGTGACGGCTAAAGGTCGCTTGCTGATCCGCAACATTTGCATGTGCTTTGATACTTATCTGCGCCAGAAAGCGCGAATGCAGCAGTTCTCACGGGTGATTTAAATAGTGAATGGCGCTTCGTTGACAAAGTAGAAAACGAAAGCGCCATCAATGTGCTGAGAACAAGATTGCCTGATGCGCTACGCTTATCTGGCCTGCAAAACCTGTTGAAATTATTGCTTTTGTAGGCCGAATAAGGCGTTCACGCCGCACCCGGCATGAACAAAGAGCACTTCATCAGCAATCTGAAACTCAGCTAAACAGCCCAATCATTGCGGCACACAGCACAGCAGCAACGGCAGTTTGCGGCGTGTGGCTGTTAACTGCGCCACTTGATAGCAGATTAATTATTGATTCCAGCATAATGACACTCCCCCCGTTTTTCGGGCATGATCATACTGAACTTACCGGAACAGTAAAGCGCAAAATAACAGCAATTTGCGCTCAATAATCAATCTTTACATGGCGAGCCTGAATCACTCCATTCCAAGCTCTTTTAACTTACGCGTCAGGGTGTTACGCCCCCAGCCAAGTAAGCGCGCTGCTTCCTGTTTATGTCCCTGCGTATGTCGCAACGCGGTAGTCAGTAACGTCCGCTCCAACTCTGGTTGCGCTTCAGACAGCAAGTTTTGATGACCGGAACGTAGCGCCCGATCTGCCCACTGTGCTAACAGCGTTGCCCAACTGTCCGGCTGCATTTGTGAAGTGCTTTCCGGTACGGTTGATTCAAACAGTTCGCCAGGCAAATCCTGAATCAACACTTCCTGTCCGGCAGCCATTACCGTTAGCCATCGGCAGGTGTTTTCCAGCTGGCGCACGTTGCCTGGCCACGCCAGACGCGTCAGAGCGGCTTCAGTTTCTGGATGCAGCAACTTTGCTTCTACGCCCAGCTCGCGAGCGGCAACTTGTAAAAAATGGCGTGCCAGACGGGGAATATCTTCCCGACGCTCACGCAGCGGCGGCAGATGAACACGGATAACGTTCAGGCGGTGGAACAAATCCTCACGGAACTTGCCTTCCTGCACCCGCTGTTCGAGATTCTGGTGAGTGGCAGCGATAATCCGCACATCCACTTTCACCGGCGCATAGCCGCCAACGCGATAAAACTGACCGTCTGCCAGCACGCGCAGCAAACGCGTCTGCACATCCAGCGGCATATCGCCAATTTCATCGAGGAATAATGTGCCGCCATCGGCCTGTTCAAAACGCCCCTGACGAATGGTATTCGCGCCGGTAAACGCGCCTTTTTCGTGACCGAACAGTTCTGATTCGATCAAATCCTTCGGGATAGCCGCCATATTGAGCGCGATAAACGGCGCTTTGGCGCGCGGGCTGTGGCGATGCAGGGCATGAGCGACCAGTTCTTTACCGGTGCCGGATTCGCCATTAATCAGCACGCTAATCGAAGAACGCGAAAGCCGACCGATAATCCGGAACACGTCCTGCATGGCTGGCGCTTCGCCGATGATATCGGTCGTTGGGCCGTTAAGCTGAACATTACGCGGCTGCTGCTGTTCCTGGTAATGACTGATGGCGCGCTCAACCAGCGCCACGGCTTCGTCGATATCAAACGGTTTAGGCAGATAATCAAACGCCCCTTGCTGATAGGCGCTAACGGCGGCATCCAGATCTGAATGTGCGGTCATAATGATGACCGGAAGCATCGGATGGCGCTGTTTAATCTGCTTGAGCAGCGCCAGCCCGTCCATTCCCGGCATACGGATATCCGACAGCAGTACATCCGGCGTTTTGCTCGCCAGTGCTTCCAGCACCTCCGCGCCGTTCTCAAACGTCGTACAGGTTAAACCCGCCCCAGCGAGCGCACGTTCAAGCACCCAACGGATGGAACTATCGTCATCGACTACCCAGACTATCCCTCGTTGCATAAACGTCACCTTTATTTCCTGATAGGCAGGTAAACCGAGAACTCGGTATGACCTGGCCAACTGGTAAATTCAATTTTGCCTGAATGCTGATCAATCAAATTACGGGCGATGGATAAGCCAAGCCCGGTGCCACCTTCGCGGCCGCTGACCATCGGGTAAAATAGCGTATCCTGCAAATGAGGCGGAATGCCCGGCCCGTTATCTTCCACATCAATCCGCGCCGCCAGCCGATAGCGTTCGCCGTGTAAGGTCAGTTGAAACGCGGTGCGGGTACGCAGAATGATTTCACCACCCTCCGGCCCCAGCGCCTGTAGCGCATTGCGCACAATATTCAGCAGCACTTGCTCAATTTGATCCGGGTCGTGCGCCAGTTCCGGCAGGCTGGGGTCGTAATCACGAATCAACCGCACGTTGTCAGGCAGTTCCATCGACACCAGCGTCACCACGCGTTCAGCCACTTTGTGAATACTTTCGGTAACGCGCGTACCGGGCAGCTGCGGCCCCAACAGACGGTCGACCAGATTTCGCAGCCGGTCCGCTTGTTCGATAATCACTTTGGTATATTCCAGCAGTGACGGGTCAGGTAATGCTTTGCTGAGCAGCTGCGCCGCGCCACGTAAACCGCCAAGCGGATTTTTAATCTCATGCGCAAGGCCACGTACTAAATCACGGGCAGCAACCTGCTGGGCGTGTTGTAGCTGTTCCTGACTTAAGCGGCGTTGGTTATCCATCGGTGCCATCTCCAGCAGGATCATGCCGTCTGGCATGCGCTGAGCCGTCACAGAAAGGATATGCGAGCGACCGTCGATGACCAGCGTCACTTCGTTATCGGTAAAACCTTGTCCCGCCTCCAGACTTTCTTGCATCAGCTCGATATTTAATGAGAAGTAGCTCAACAGTTCCGGTAATGGCGTACCAAACAATTTGCGGGAGCTTTGGGCGAGCAGTTGTTGCGCGGCGGGGTTGGCGTAATGGATCGCCAGATTGTCATCAATTAACAAAATACTGTTAATCAGCGAGTTGAGGATCTGCCCAGCATCGGGCTGCGTGCCTGTTGCCATAAAGCAGTCTCCTGAACAGGTTGCACCATTTTAGTGCATTATAGCTTTTTACGGATAAAAAGCGCGAAGCATCACAGAAGTTACGGAGAAAAAAGCCCATGCAGAGATGGGCTACAGATAGCTGACAAACTTCACGTTGAAGAGCGACTTCACCTGCTCCGGCCTACCACATCATCACCGTGTAGGCCGGATAAGACGCATTTGCGTCGCATCCGGCGTGATGTGCTTGCCATCGATCCCAAGCCTGCCAGAGACAGGCGAAAAGTTTCCACGGCAACTAAAACACTTAGACGCTGTAGTACAGCTCAAACTCTACCGGATGCGGAGTCATACGCACGCGGTCATCTTCTTCGCGACGCAGAGCGATGTACGCATCGATCGCTTCATCAGTGAACACGCCACCGGCTTTCAGGAACTCGCGGTCCAGATCCAGTTCGTTCAGTGCTTCTTCCAGAGAGCCTGCAACCTGTGGGATCTCTTTCGCTTCTTCTGGCGGCAGGTCATACAGGTTTTTGTCCATGGCTTCGCCCGGATGGATCTTGTTTTTGATGCCATCAAGACCGGCCATCAGCAGGGCAGCAAAGCACAGGTACGGGTTAGCCGCCGGGTCCGGGAAACGGACTTCGATACGACGTGCTTTCGGAGAAGAAACCACCGGAATACGGATAGACGCAGAACGGTTACGCGCAGAGTAAGCCAGCATGACCGGTGCTTCGTAGCCCGGGACCAGACGCTTATAAGAGTTGGTGGTCGGGTTTGCCAGGGCGTTAATCGCTTTAGCGTGTTTGATTACGCCGCCAATGTAGTACAGCGCCTGTTCAGACAGACCTGCGTATTTGTCGCCCGCGAACAGGTTAACGCCGTTTTTAGACAGCGACATGTGGCAGTGCATACCGGAGCCGTTATCACCGAACATCGGTTTTGGCATAAAGGTCGCGGTTTTACCGAAGCGGTGCGCTACGTTGTGCACAACATATTTGTAGATCTGAATTTCGTCAGCTTTTTTGGTCATGGTATTGAAGCGGGTAGCCACTTCGTTCTGACCAGCAGTCGCTACTTCGTGGTGATGGGCTTCAACCACCAGACCCATCTGTTCCATCACCAGACACATTTCAGAACGGATATCCTGAGCAGAGTCTACTGGTGGCACCGGGAAGTAACCGCCTTTCACTGCCGGACGGTGACCTTTGTTACCACCTTCGTATTGGGTGGAGGAGTTCCATGCGCCTTCGATATCGTCGATAGCAACGTGAGAACCGGAGATAGATGATCCGAAACGGATGTCATCGAACAGGAAGAATTCAGGTTCTGGCCCGAACAGTACGGTGTCGGCAATGCCAGTAGAACGCAGGTAATCTTCAGCGCGCTTCGCGATGGAGCGCGGGTCACGGTCATAGCCTTGCAGGGTGCCAGGTTCAAGGATGTCGCAACGGATAATCAGGGTAGAGTCGGCGAAGAACGGGTCAATCACTGCGGTGGATGCGTCTGGCATCAGCACCATGTCGGATTCGTTAATGCCTTTCCAGCCGCCAATCGAGGAGCCGTCAAACATTTTGCCTTCTTCGAAGAATTCAGCATTCACCTGATGAGCAGGGATAGTGACGTGCTGTTCTTTACCTTTGGTATCGGTGAAGCGCAAATCAACAAACTTCACTTCGTGCTCGTTCAGCATCGTCAGTACGTGTTCAGCGGACATACTTTAACTCTCCTGGATTGGTCATTGTCGTCGTGGTAACGAAATCTGCAATTATTTTGGCCGTGTCGCCGTAAAAAAGATAAAGCGAAATCTGTGCCAACTTTTAAATTGCCCCTAAAAGGCGTTATCATGCTTAACATCGTGCAAAAGGGCTGCACCATGATGTGAATGTTGCACCAATATAGTGCTTCAATGGAAACATTAAGCACCATGTTGGTGCAATGACCTTTGGATAACCCTTTTTATGCTCCGTGAAAGCGATCACAAAGGGACTCTGCAATACTTGTTTGCGGAGGATGTTTGTGATCCTGTTTTGTAGTGCGATTAATCCGTGTACAATAACGCGCTATTTCTAATGCCTGAGGCAAAGTTGTGATCGAAAAATTGCGTAATATCGCCATCATCGCGCACGTCGACCATGGTAAAACCACCCTGGTAGACAAGCTGCTCCAACAATCCGGTACGTTCGACTCTCGTGCCGAAACCCAAGAGCGCGTGATGGACTCCAACGATTTGGAGAAAGAGCGTGGGATTACCATCCTCGCGAAAAACACCGCTATCAAATGGAATGATTACCGTATCAATATCGTTGATACCCCGGGGCACGCCGACTTCGGTGGTGAAGTTGAACGTGTAATGTCCATGGTAGACTCAGTGCTGCTGGTGGTTGACGCATTTGACGGCCCGATGCCGCAAACGCGCTTCGTAACCAAAAAAGCGTTTGCTTACGGCCTGAAGCCGATTGTTGTTATCAACAAAGTTGACCGCCCTGGCGCGCGTCCTGACTGGGTTGTGGATCAGGTATTCGACCTGTTCGTAAACCTCGATGCGACCGACGAGCAGCTGGACTTCCCGATCGTTTACGCTTCTGCGCTGAACGGTATCGCGGGTCTGGACCATGAAGATATGGCGGAAGACATGACCCCGCTGTATCAGGCGATTATTGACCACGTTCCTGCGCCGGACGTAGACCTTGACGGTCCGTTCCAGATGCAGATTTCTCAGCTCGATTACAACAGCTATGTTGGTGTTATCGGCATTGGCCGCATCAAGCGCGGTAAAGTGAAGCCGAACCAGCAAGTTACTATCATCGATAGCGAAGGCAAAACCCGCAACGCGAAAGTCGGTAAAGTGCTGGGCCACCTCGGTCTGGAACGTATCGAAACCGATCTGGCGGAAGCTGGCGATATCGTGGCGATCACGGGCCTGGGCGAACTGAACATTTCTGACACCGTTTGCGACACGCAAAATGTTGAAGCGCTGCCGGCACTCTCCGTTGATGAGCCGACCGTTTCTATGTTCTTCTGCGTTAACACCTCGCCGTTCTGCGGTAAAGAAGGTAAGTTCGTAACGTCTCGTCAGATCCTGGACCGTCTGAACAAAGAACTGGTACACAACGTTGCGCTGCGCGTAGAAGAAACCGAAGACGCCGATGCGTTCCGCGTTTCTGGTCGTGGCGAACTGCACCTGTCTGTTCTGATCGAAAACATGCGTCGTGAAGGTTTCGAACTGGCGGTATCCCGTCCGAAAGTTATCTTCCGTGAAATCGACGGCCGTAAACAAGAGCCGTATGAAAACGTGACTCTGGACGTTGAAGAACAGCATCAGGGTTCTGTGATGCAGGCGCTGGGCGAACGTAAAGGCGACCTGAAAAACATGAATCCAGACGGTAAAGGCCGCGTACGTCTCGACTACGTGATCCCAAGCCGTGGTCTGATCGGCTTCCGTTCTGAGTTCATGACCATGACTTCCGGTACAGGTCTGCTGTACTCCACCTTCAGCCACTACGACGACGTTCGTCCGGGTGAAGTAGGTCAGCGTCAGAACGGCGTACTGATCTCTAACGGTCAGGGTAAAGCGGTTGCGTTCGCGCTGTTCGGTCTGCAGGATCGCGGTAAGCTGTTCCTCGGTCACGGTGCAGAAGTTTACGAAGGTCAGATTATCGGTATTCACAGCCGCTCTAACGACCTGACTGTAAACTGCCTGACCGGTAAGAAACTGACCAACATGCGTGCTTCCGGTACTGACGAAGCCGTTGTTCTGGTTCCGCCTATCCGCATGACTCTGGAACAAGCTCTGGAGTTCATCGATGATGACGAACTGGTAGAAGTGACTCCGACCTCTATCCGTATTCGTAAACGTCACCTGACGGAAAACGATCGTCGTCGCGCTAACCGCGCACCGAAAGACGATTAATTTCGTTTTTTAGTCATAAAAAACCTGCCAGCGATGGCAGGTTTTTTTTTGCCTGTCGTGAGCGCTCACCAATGCGAGTATCTCCCTTATAAGTCTGTGGTTACGTCAATAGAGAGCTTTGTCACAATTATCTGCAAAGTCATACGCCGTTAATTGCTTTCTTTTTTGGCGTAAGCGTAAGATGCCTCATCTGGTTTAAACCAAAAGGATTAAACAATGGCGGGAAATCAATCCACCGTAGAAAATGCAAAAGAGAAACTGGATCGGTGGTTGAAAGATGGCATCACCACGCCGGGTGGAAAACTCCCTTCAGAAAGAGAGCTGGGAGAGCTGCTGGGCATTAAACGTATGACGCTGCGCCAGGCGTTGTTGAACCTCGAGGCAGAATCCAAAATCTTCCGTAAGGATCGTAAAGGTTGGTTCGTGACTCAACCGCGATTTAATTACAGCCCGGAGCTGTCGGCGAGCTTTCAGCGGGCCGCTATTGAACAAGGGCGGGAACCTTCCTGGGGATTTACTGAGAAAAAACGTACCCGCGACATTCCTGAAACGCTCATGCCACTGATTGCAGTGACGCCGTCAACCGAACTCTACCGCATTACCGGTTGGGGGGCGCTGGAAGGACATAAAGTTTTCTATCACGAAACGTATATTAATCCTGAAGTTGCCCCAGGTTTTACTGAGCAACTTGAAAACCACTCATTTTCTGCAGTCTGGGAAAAGTGCTACCAAAAAGAGACGGTAGTAAAAAAATTGATTTTCAAACCCGTCAGAATGCCGGGCGATATCAGCAAGTATCTTGGCGGTTCTGCGGGTATGCCTGCGATCTTAATTGAAAAGCATCGCGCTGACCAGCAAGGCAATATTGTCCAGATAGATATTGAATATTGGCGATTTGAGGCCGTAGACCTCATCATTAATCTGTAGGTGTTTTATGGTGACAATAAATAACGCAAGAAAGATTCTACAACGTGTCGACACTCTTCCTCTTTATTTACATGCCTATGCCTTTCATTTAAATATGCGGCTGGAAAGAGTGTTGCCTGCTGATTTACTTGATATCGCGAGTGAAAATAATCTGCGGGGCGTCAAAATTCATGTTCTGGATGGCGAACGTTTTTCTCTTGGTAATATGGACGATAAAGAACTCTCTGCCTTTGGGGATAAAGCCCGCCGTCTGAATCTTGATATTCATATGGAAACTAGCGCCTCAGATAAGGCATCTATTGACGAAGCCGTCGC
The DNA here is from genome assembly GCF_005781075.1 of Escherichia sp. E2562. Classification (NCBI taxonomy): domain Bacteria; kingdom Pseudomonadati; phylum Pseudomonadota; class Gammaproteobacteria; order Enterobacterales; family Enterobacteriaceae; genus Escherichia; species Escherichia sp. E2562. The sequence goes on from NZ_VATM01000017.1 coordinate 20,655, forward strand.
CATCGCGTTGAAAACCGGGGCATCGTCCGTACGTTTTTATCCACGTTATGAAGGTAATTTGCGCGACGTATTATCGATCATCGCTAACGATATTGCCTATGTACGGGAAACGTATCAGGACAGCGGCCTGACTTTTACGATCGAGCAGCATGAAGATTTAAAAAGCCATGAGCTGGTGTCGCTGGTCAAAGAAAGTGAGATGGAATCTCTTTCCTTACTGTTTGATTTTGCGAACATGATCAATGCTAATGAGCATCCCATGGACGCTTTAAAAACGATGGCGCCGCATATTACCCAGGTGCATATCAAAGATGCATTGATTGTTAAAGAACAGGGTGGTCTGGGCCATAAAGCCTGTATTTCAGGTCAGGGAGATATGCCATTCAAAGCGTTATTAACGCACCTTATCTGCCTGGGCGATGATGAGCCGCAGGTGACGGCATATGGCCTGGAAGAAGAGGTTGATTATTATGCTCCGGCGTTCCGCTTTGAAGACGAAGATGATAATCCGTGGATCCCTTATCGCCAGATGAGTGAAACACCGTTGCCAGAAAAACATTTACTGGATGCGCGGTTACGTAAAGAAAAAGAAGATGCAATTAATCAGATAAATCATGTGCGTAACGTACTACAACAAATCAAACAAGAGGCAAGCCATCTTCTGAACCACTAATAAGTTTTAACCCATACGCAGTTAATAAAACCATTCCATAAGAATGGTCGATATCTTATTGCCTTTAAAACAGTGATTTTAAAAATCGCTTAGGGGATGTTATGCTCACGAAAAAGAAATGGGCGTTATTTAGTCTATTAACACTGTGTGGCGGTACAATTTATAAATTACCGTCGCTGAAAGATGCGTTTTATATCCCGATGCAGGAATATTTCCATTTGACTAATGGTCAAATTGGTAATGCTATGTCGGTAAACTCATTTGTCACCACAGTGGGCTTTTTTCTGTCTATTTATTTTGCCGATAAACTACCGCGCAGATACACCATGTCATTCTCCCTCATTGCGACGGGATTACTGGGTGTTTATTTGACGACAATGCCAGGTTATTGGGGCATCCTCTTTGTCTGGGCGCTATTTGGCGTTACCTGCGACATGATGAACTGGCCTGTCTTGCTCAAGTCAGTAAGTCGATTGGGCAATAGCGAACAACAAGGTCGTTTGTTTGGCTTCTTCGAAACAGGGCGTGGCATTGTTGATACCGTGGTGGCATTTTCTGCGTTGGCAGTATTTACCTGGTTTGGCAGTGGCTTGTTGGGCTTTAAAGCGGGTATCTGGTTCTATTCCCTTATTGTGATTGCCGTGGGCATTATCATTTTCTTTGTACTGAATGACAAAGAAGAGGCACCGTCCGTGGAGGCGAAAAAAGAAGACGAAGCATCGCAAAACACCAGTATGACCTCGGTGCTGAAAGACAAAACCATCTGGCTTATCGCTTTCAACGTCTTCTTCGTTTACGCGGTTTACTGTGGCCTGACGTTCTTCATTCCATTCCTGAAAAACATCTATCTACTGCCCGTTGCGCTGGTGGGGGCTTACGGCATCATTAACCAATACTGTCTGAAAATGATCGGTGGACCGATTGGTGGCATGATTTCAGATAAGATTCTGAAATCACCGAGTAAATATCTATGCTACACCTTTATCATCAGTACCGTTGCGCTCGTACTGTTGATTATGCTGCCGCACGAAAGCATGCCGGTCTATTTAGGGATGGCATGTACGCTGGGCTTTGGTGCGATAGTCTTTACACAGCGAGCCGTATTCTTTGCACCTATCGGCGAAGCAAAAATTGCTGAAAATAAAACAGGCGCGGCGATGGCGTTGGGTAGCTTTATTGGTTACGCCCCGGCGATGTTCTGCTTCAGTCTGTATGGCTACATTCTGGATTTAAATCCGGGGATTATTGGCTACAAAATCGTGTTTGGCATTATGGCCTGCTTCGCATTCTGTGGTGCGGTGGTTTCCGTAATGCTGGTTAAGCGAATTAGTCAACGTAAGAAAGAGATGCTGGCGGCTGAAGCTTGATTAATGGCCGGATGTGTTTAATCCGGCCATTGAAAACAATACCAGCCTTATCAACCGTAGCCCGTATCCAGCAAAACAAAATTTTTTGCACCAGACTGATTGAGCTGGCCCTTGGGACGACTGTTTTGTCTTTTATGACGGGATGAAGGTTAAGTTACTGTGGCCTGGTAAACTCGTGATGACCATGACTTCTTCTGCAAACAGTCTGGTGGTATTTGATAAACAGCCCGATGCCACCTGTGTTAATCCACTTACCCAGGCAACTAAGGCCGGAATTAGCGGCACCAGATAAGCCACTGCTCATTGAAACCCATTGGCAATTTACACCTGAATCTTAACCATTCATCTATTGCGAAAAAGCCAGTGAAATTACTCTGCTTTTTCGCAATCAGCATCACAAGATTACCCTTATTGTCACATAGCCAAACCCATCCTTTCCCGCTACAGTTAATTTCTTGTGGCGAGAAAGGAGGCAAAAATGCTCTATATCTTTGATTTAGGTAATGTGATTGTCGATATCGACTTTAACCGTGTGCTGGGAACCTGGAGCGATTTAACGCGTATTCCGCTGGCATCGCTTAAGAAGAGTTTTCATATGGGGGAGGCGTTTCATCAGCATGAGCGCGGGGAAATTAGCGACGAAGCGTTCGCAGAGGCGATGTGCCATGAGATGGCTCTACCGCTAAGCTACGAGCAGTTCTCCCACGGCTGGCAGGCGGTGTTTGTCGCGCTGCGCCCGGAAGTGATCGCCATCATGCATAAACTGCGTGAGCAGGGGCATCGCGTGGTGGTGCTTTCCAATACCAACCGCCTGCATACCAGCTTTTGGCCGGAGGAATACCCGGAAATCCGTGATGCTGCTGACCATATCTATCTTTCGCAAGATCTGGGCATGCGCAAACCTGAAGCACGAATTTACCAGCATGTTTTACAGGTGGAAGGTTTTTCACCCAGCGATACAGTCTTTTTCGACGATAACGCCGATAATATAGAAGGAGCAAATCAGCTAGGCATTACCAGTATTCTGGTGAAAGATAAAACCACCATCCCGGACTATTTCGCGAAGGTGTTATGCTAAAAACCATCCATGAAAAAGCCAGGTATCGTACCCGTCCGCTATGGGCCTGGCTGAAACTACTCTGGCAACGCATTAATGAGGACAACATGACCACCCTGGCAGGTAATCTTGCCTATGTGTCGTTGCTCTCATTAGTGCCGCTGGTTGCCGTTGTTTTTGCGCTTTTCGCCGCTTTTCCCATGTTTTCCGACGTCAGCATTCAGTTGCGTCACTTTATTTTTGCCAACTTTCTGCCTGCCACTGGCGACGTTATCCAGCAATATATTGAACAGTTTGTTGCCAATTCCAACAAGATGACCGCCGTCGGGGCATGTGGCCTGATCGTCACGGCGTTATTGTTGATGTATTCCATTGATAGTGCATTGAATGCCATCTGGCGAAGTAAACGGGTACGGCCAAAAATTTACTCTTTTGCTGTGTACTGGATGATCCTGACGTTAGGGCCGCTGTTGGCGGGGGCCAGTCTGGCGATCAGTTCCTATCTGCTCTCCCTGCGCTGGGCGAGCGATCTCAATACTGTCATCGACAATGTGCTGCGTATTTTTCCGCTGCTGTTGTCGTGGATCTCCTTTTGGTTGCTTTACAGCATCGTTCCCACCATCCGCGTACCCAACCGCGACGCGATTGTCGGCGCGTTTGTTGCTGCGCTCCTGTTCGAAGCAGGAAAGAAAGGTTTCGCGCTTTATATCACCATGTTCCCGTCATATCAGCTCATTTACGGCGTGCTGGCGGTGATACCCATTCTCTTTGTCTGGGTCTACTGGACATGGTGTATCGTCTTGCTTGGCGCGGAAATTACTGTCACTCTCGGGGAATACCGCAAACTAAAACAAGCAGCTGAACAAGAAGAAGACGACGAACCATGATTGCATTAATTCAACGCGTAACCCGTGCCAGCGTCACCGTGGAGGGAGAAGTGACGGGCGAAATTGGCGCGGGACTTTTGGTGTTATTGGGTGTCGAAAAGGATGACGACGAACAGAAAGCAAACCGTCTGTGCGAGCGTGTGCTCGGCTATCGCATTTTTAGCGATGCCGAAGGCAAGATGAATCTCAACGTGCAACAGGCGGGCGGCAGTGTGCTGGTGGTTTCCCAGTTTACCCTTGCCGCAGATACCGAACGAGGGATGCGCCCAAGCTTCTCCAAAGGCGCATCACCGGATCGCGCAGAGGCGTTATATGACTATTTCGTCGAACGCTGCCGTCAGCAGGAGATGAACACGCAAACAGGACGCTTCGCTGCGGATATGCAGGTATCGCTGGTCAATGATGGTCCCGTGACATTCTGGTTGCAGGTATGAGCCAGCTTCCAGGGGTGTCACGGGAAACAAGAGAGAGTATCGCTATGTATCACCTTCGGGTTCCACAAACAGAAGAAGAATTAGAGCGCTACTATCAGTTCCGCTGGGAGATGTTGCGTAAACCCCTGCATCAACCAAAAGGTTCGGAACGCGACGCGTGGGATGCGATGGCGCATCACCAGATGGTCGTCGACGAGCAGGGTAATCTGGTGGCAGTAGGGCGGCTGTATATTAATGCCGATAACGAAGCGTCCATTCGCTTTATGGCCGTTCATCCCGACGTGCAGGACAAAGGGCTGGGAACGCTGATGGCGATGACCCTGGAGTCTGTAGCGCGCCAGGAAGGCGTTAAGCGCGTGACCTGTAGCGCCCGTGAAGACGCGGTAGAGTTTTTTGCCAAGCTGGGGTTTGTTAATCAGGGAGAAATCACCACACCAACCACCACGCCGATTCGCCATTTTTTGATGATTAAACCTGTCGCCACTCTGGATGATATTTTGCATCGCGGTGACTGGTGCGCGCAGCTGCAACAGGCGTGGTATGAACATATCCCGCTTAGTGAAAAAATGGGCGTGCGCATTCAGCAATATACCGGGCAAAAATTTATCACCACCATGCCGGAAACCGGCAATCAGAACCCGCATCATACGTTGTTTGCCGGGAGTTTATTCTCGCTGGCTACGCTCACCGGTTGGGGGCTTATCTGGTTGATGCTGCGCGAACGCCATCTCGGTGGAACGATTATTCTGGCGGATGCGCATATCCGCTATAGCAAACCGATTAGCGGTAAACCGCATGCGGTAGCCGACCTCGGTGCGTTAAGCGGCGATCTCGACCGTCTGGCGCGCGGACGAAAAGCGCGCGTGCAGATGCAGGTCGAAATCTTTGGCGATGAGACGCCGGGTGCAGTGTTTGAAGGCACGTATATCGTTCTGCCCGCGAAGCCATTTGGCCCGTATGAAGAGGGCGGGAACGAAGAAGAGTAGGGGCGTTTTAATTATCAATAAACGCTTCAGCCGGGAGATTAAAACGCTCGCTTAACGCCTTGATATGACGAACGGTGAGCGCCCGGCGACCATTAAGAATATTACTCACATTGGATTTAGAGCCAAGTTCTTGTGCCAAATCAGCCGCCTTAAGCCCATGTTGATCCATGAGGATCCGTAACAGACTTACGCCGCGTGGGGTCGATGCTAACCGCTGATTGAAATGCTGAAATTCCGGAGCGTTATTTTCATATTTGCGGATCCGCGCGCTGAGCAATTCAAATAAAGGGTTTTCCAGATCGTCACGATCGACTAAAAACTCGATCAGTTTCAGCGCATTATGGTATTCCTCTTGATCTGCTTTAGGGCCACATAATGGGATGCCTTTTACTGCGTGGGCGAAGGTACTGACGAGCGTTTCAAAATTGGCCGAGTCTTCTGCTGGTGTGTGATGTGTTCTCATTTTTATGGCTCCGATACCAGGTGGTGAGTCGGTCGTATTCATTGTGGGTAACAATATGTTTGACAAAACATTTTTGGAGCCTGAAATCTATATAGGCTATAAGTCGTAAATGATTGCCTGCAATATTAATCACCCACCATTTATCTCTGTACTTAAAGTTATCCAGAGAGGAAATATATCTTTTCATCTCACCCGGATCGCTAAACGTTGTTTTTTCAAGAAGATTTAATAAATCAATAAGGGCATCTTCATAAAGTGGAAAACGTTTTATCGCCTCGTTAAAAGGCTTGTGGCTGATAACATGCATGGTGTAATTCCATTACGAGTTTTCAACCTGAAAACACTGTAAGGCAGACCTGTGATGTTTTCAAGTTGAAAATAATTTTTATCTGAATCCGGAGCTACCTTCCCGCTCTCCAGGCCACATCCCGTAGCGCCGTACGCGCGGCCTCGCTGATACCACCTAACTGAAAAAATCCGTGGATAACGCCAGGGTAGCGTTGGCAGGTACATTGCACTCCTTGCTCGGTCATGTGGTGATACAACGCTTCGCCTTCATCACAAAGCGGATCATATTCTGCGGTAATGATATGAACAGTCGGCAAGCCATTAAAATCATCGCGCCATAGAGGACTGGCTTCAGGATGCTTGCGATCAATATCTGGCAGGTACATCTCAAAGCCGCTCAGTAGAGTATCGCGTGTAATGATGTAATCGTGACCATTGCGTATGTAGCTTTCGAAATGCGCAGTCGCATCAAGCATGGGATAAATTAAGATGAGTTGTGCTGGTTGCCACTCGCCAGCACGCTTTAATCGCAAAGCAGTTACCAGCGCCAGATGTCCGCCCGCACTGTCACCGGCAAGAGTTATCCGTTGTTTATCAACGCCGAGTCGTTCGGCGTGTTGCCAGACTAATTCTGCACCTCGTTGCGCATCATCATGGGCGGCGGGGAAAGTATGTTCCGGTGCCAGCCGATACTGGACGGCAATAACACGACATTGCCCGTAATAGGCTAACTGGCGCAGCTGGTTGTCGTGAGTTGCGAACCCGCCGCTAACAAAACAGCCACTGTAGTAATAAATTATCGTCGGGAGTAATGTCGGGGCATTCAGCGGTGACACTATTCGTAAGGTCATCCCTTCAAGTTCGATAGTCTGAATATCTACCCGCGTTTCTGTCTCACCCGCAAGGACAGCGCTGGCGATATAGCCCTCCCTGCGCTGCGCAATACTTTGTTGACGCGATGAGGGGCGACCCGCAGCGATAAATTCTTCGACTAACTCTGCAATTCCTTTTTCCAGTGTCATAGTAGAACTCATTTTGCTGTATGAATGTACAGTTTTATACACCCGTTTTTGCTGGATGGATACAGGGAAATTCACGGGCGTGAAAAATCTGGAAAGCGTCTCGCAAATGTAAAGACAAACCCGGCAGAGACATGGTTTTGCTGGAGCACTATCAGTAAGCTAGTGGTTTCAAGGGTACGTCAATGACGTACAAAAATGATTGTTAGTCTAAGCCAATGGCGTATAGTTTTGCTTTAACAAAAAGGCAGTAAAGATCTCAAAAATTAATCGTTGGTGGTAAATGGATAAGGCACTTTTTGAGCGGTTGACTCACAGCATGACCCAGATGAATGAAATTATTGAAGGAACGCGACAGCCTTCACGGACTTTTGAAATTGATGCTATGAAAATCAAAGAAATACGCCGCGCTTCAGGGTTGTCACAATCTAAATTTGCCGATCTTATTTCCGTAAGCGTAGACACGTTGCGTAACTGGGAGCAGGGGCGGCGTTCACCGACCGGGCCTGCAAAGGCTTTGCTGCGAGCGATTGCCAATGATCCGCAACATGTGCTGCAAGCACTTAACCGTTAGAGGCATGGTTATGCCATACAGAAAGCACCAGCATTCAGAACTCCTATGAAAGCGGCATAGTGCCGCCTGCTCAGGAGTTTTGCTATGACCCGTAATCGTGCTGAACGTCGCCATCATATGGCGCGATTAAAAAAAATCCGCCGTCGTTATCGCACAGCAGGCGATGGAAGCAAAAAAGCATCAGGTGTTTGCTTTCGTACTCCCTGTATTTGTTCTTGTTGGATGTGTGGGCATCGACGCTATCATAATGGTCCCCGCATATCGGAAATTCGTGCAAAAGCACGCTATGCGAATTAAGGGAAAATGATGAACTATTTTAAGGAAGCACATTTTTAGAACTCTCAACAGGAGACTAAAAATGTCCACCTTTAATACGCGTAAAGATAGGGATCGTAATGGTAAAGCAAAGCCGCATAAGCATTCAGGGATCCCAACACTGACAGGTAAATGGCGTCACACTTCAATGGATTGTTGGGTAAACTACAGTACACCGGGTGATCATGAATGGAAGCGGCTCTATACTACGCTTCGCCGTCGTGCCGATGATCGACGCCAATGTTATCGGGTAATGAAGGGGAATGATCCGGAAGGAATCGTCTGGTTCCCGGACTGTTATCCACAAATTTACTACTACTAACAATTAAAGACCGGTTGGTGCGGCACTGACCGGTCAGTTATGAATGGTAGATTTCACTTTAAACCCTGGTGCGGTAAAGATGCTGACTTTTTTCGGGTACACCATCCTGATGAAGCAAATGAAGACCCAATCAAAAAAATATTCTTGAATATAAAATATTTATAGCTCCCATAATTCATCCTTATTATTTGTTGTCGCTTTTCTGTAGATGTGCCCCCGATTAATTAAAAGTAATAAACCATCCTGGGCTATAACTAAACCATTTTTGATTAACAATTGAAATAACTGCAACTATTACATTATCTTTGGAAAGCGCCTCGCAAAAACAAAACAATATGAAAAAATCCGCTTTCGTTAATTAACTTTCCGGCGTAATTTTCGCAGATACATTAATGAGTAATATGTGTAAGGTGGTGGCAATGGCGATGAATACGGTTTTTCTTCATTTATCAGAAGAGGCAATTAAACGGCTGAATAAACTCAGGGGCTGGCGTAAGGTTTCGCGCTCTGCAATTTTACGCGAAGCGGTAGAACAATATCTGGAGCGTCAGCAATTTCCGGTGCGTAAGGCAAAAGGCGGCAGGCAAAGGGACGAGGCAGTTGGTGTTGAAGAACTATGTAAGCAGCATAAGGAATGACAAAAAGATTTTTTCATTCTTGAATATAAAAACAAAAAGCCAGATGCTCTTATTCTGGCATTAACACAAGGCTGTTTTACCTGAACTTATAATAACTGCAACTGTTACATCATATCTGGAAAACGCCTCGCAAAAATAAAAAGTGATGCGTAAATGAGCTTTCTTTAAAGGTTTTGCAAGAGTATTTTGCTCATCATGCATTCAAAAATGATATACTGGAGGTATATATGAGCGCTATGGCAGGTATGGATATGGGCAGAATTTTACTCGATTTATCCGATGAGGTGATTAAGCGACTTGATGATCTCAAAGTGCAGCGCAATCTTCCTCGCGCAGAGCTGTTACGAGAAGCGGTAGATCAATATCTGGAAAATCAATCGAAAACGACAATATCCAGTGCTCTTGGTATCTGGCAAGGGTGTGATGAAGATGGTGTCGAATATCAGCGTAAGCTGCGCGAGGAATGGTAATGGCAAAAAGAACTGCGCTTTTTGATACCAATATCCTTATCGATTTGTTCAGCGGACGAATTGAGGCAAAACAGGCACTGGAGGCATGGCCCCTACAGAATGCGATTAGTCTGGTCACCTGGATGGAGGTGCTAGTTGGCGCTAAAAAATATGATCAAGAACATCGCACACGGATTGCAATGAGTGCGTTTAACGTTATTGGGATTTCGCAGGATATCGCGGAACGAAGCGTTGCTTTAAGGCAGGAGTATAGAATGAAACTTCCAGATGCCATAATTCTGGCAACAGCACAGATTTATGGCTTTGAACTAGTAACGCGAAATACGAGAGATTTTGCGGGAATAGCAGGTGTCGTCACACCTTATGAGCTGTAATCCGGGCGACCAGCGCCACCCGGAAAACGTCAGAGATTACTCCCCTTCACCCGGAAACAGGAACGGGTTAATGGAACTGCGGGCGTAGCCTTCTTGCTCCATTCGCGCGTCCAGTACCAGAGAGGCGAGGTCATCTGCCACGGCTTCAACTTTCGGCTCTTTTTCCTGATAAAGAATCTTCAGGTAAGTGCCGCAGTCATCGCAGCTTTCGGCTTTAATCGCGGCCTGTTCGTCATCCAGCGACCAGTAGTGCAGTTTGCCGCTCTGCTCGCAGTTGCTGCATTTTACGCGCACCACGTGCCATTCGGTTTCACACAGGTTGCAGTGCAGGTAACGCAGCCCCTGAGTGGTGCCAATTTGCACCATGCTGGATACCGGCATAGAACCACAAACCGGGCAATATTGACGCTGTTCGCCGTATTCAGCGCGGGCTTTGCCGGGGATCAGATTGGCCATCTGCGCCCAGTAGAGCGACAGTGCAGCCCAGATAAACGGCGCTTTATCGCTGCTGACGGAAGAGAAATCAGAGGCAAACAGTGCGCTGGCCATATCTTCCAGCTCCTGGGTCGATGCCTTCTCCAGATTCTCAATCACCGCCAGCGCCGGGCCGCTCATTTCAGGTTTCAGTTCAGCAATCAGAGCCATCAGTAGTTTTTGCCAGTGCTTATCACGCGGCAGAACGTGAATATCCAGCGGTGGCTTGCCCTGTGCGCTGGCTTCTTTAATGCGCGCGGTCAGATCCATCTCCAGCGGATGGTCGTACAGCACCACTTCCTGGGCGTGGGCGATAAGCGCAGCAAAGCGCAGGTAATCACCCAGCGGATTATTTTCTGCCAGCTCGCGCAGACGCTCGGCGCGGCGGTTGTATAAATTTTTGAGCCGAGGGAACAATAACGGCGGAATCATATCCGCCGTACGTTTCTCGCTCGAACCCAGCTCATCTTGCGGGATTATGCGAATACTCATTCAGCTTTCTTTTCCGTTGTCTTGCGGACCTCACGGTACCAGCGCGGGTGATGTTTCTTCGCCCAGGCGCTGGTAACCCATCCTTCCACCATGGCGGTAATCGTGCCTTTCACCCAAAGGGCGGCGTAGATATGCACCATGATAACCACAATTAACGCCACTGCGGCAAATGAATGCAGCATTAACGCGAATCGGATCACCGGGATTGAGAAAGCAGGCGCAAAATAAGGACGCCAGATAATCACGCCGCTCACCAGCAGCAGGACCAGGAAAATAATCGCCGCCCAGAAAACGCATTTCTGACCGAAGTTATAACGCCCGGTGTAACCTACTTCCTCGTTGACGACGATCTTACGAATATTCTTCGCCCAAAAGATATCATCCCGATTGATTAGGTTGTGATGCCAGTAACGGAAAAACATGATGATGAACGAGGCAAACATAACCACGCCGACAAACGGGTGCAGAATGCGCGCCAGCTGCGGTGTGCCCATGATTTGCATCAACCAGTTGAAGGAGGGGAAGAAAAACCCCAGCCCGCTCACCGCCGCCAGGATGAAACAGAAGGCGGTGACCCAGTGGTTGATACGTTCCGGCGCGGTGTAGCGCACGATGGTGTCACGTCGTTTCATTTGCGCTCCTCGTCTTTCTCTTCGTGCAGATTGTTCTCTTCCTCATCCGCACGGTTCGGACCGACACCCACGTAGTGGAAGATACTGGCCGCAAAGGTAGCCGCAAAGCCAACAGCCGCGAGCGGTTTCCAGATGCCTTTCCAGAATTTCACGGTTTGGCTGATTTCCGGGTTCTCCGGCAAGCCATGATACAGATTCGGCTTGTCAGCATGGTGCAGCACGTACATGACGTGTGTACCACCAACGCCAGCCGGATCATACAGACCCGCATTGTCGTAACCACGGGTTTTCAGCTCAGCCACGCGCTCGATCGCCAGCGTTTTCATCGACTCTTTCGTACCGAAGTGAATCGCACCCGTCGGGCAGGTTTTCACGCAGGCCGGCTCTTGCCCAACCACCACGCGGTCAACGCACAGCGTACATTTGTAGACGCGGTTGTCTTCCGGGTTGAGGCGCGGAATATCGAACGGGCAGCCCGCAATGCAATAACCGCAGCCAATGCACTGCTCGGACTGGAAGTCGACGATACCGTTGGCATACTGAATAATTGCCCCTTCCGCCGGGCACGCTTTCAGGCAGCCTGGATCGGAACAGTGCATACAGCCGTCTTTGCGGATCAGCCATTCCAGTTTGTCGTTCTGCTCCACTTCCGAGAAGCGCATTACCGTCCACGATTTGGCGCTTAAATCATTGGGGTTGTCGTACACCCCAATGTTATTGCCGACGGTATCGCGAATGTCGTTCCACTCTGAACACGCCACCTGACAGGCTTTACAGCCGATGCAGGTGGTGACGTCGATGAGTTTCGCCACTTCTTCCTGGAAGTCCCGCGCCTGAGGCGCGGGGGTCAGACCGTTAGTCGCGGAGCGACGAATAATGTCTTGCGATTGATAAGCCATATGTCGTCTCCGTTATACCTTTTCCACATTCACAAGGAAGGACTTAAACTCCGGCGTCTGCGTGTTCGCATCACCAACGAATGGCGTTAACGTATTGGCAATAAAGCCTTTTTTTGCAACGCCTTCATAGCCCCAGTGAATTGGAATACCGATGGTATCGATATCTTTGCCGTTCGCTTTCAGCGTGCGAATACGTTTGGTCACCACCGCTTTGGCTTTGATATAGCCACGGTTGGAGGAGACTTTCACGGTATCGCCCTGGGCAATGCCAAGTTTATTCGCCAGCGACTCACCGATTTCCACAAACTGCTCTGGCTGCAAAATCGCGTTCAACAGCGCGTGTTTGGTCCAGTAGTGGAAGTGCTCGGTCAGACGATAGGTGGTTCCGACATATGGGAACTTATCGGCTTTACCCAGAGCTTCGGCGTCGTCTTTAAAGATACGCGCAGCCGGGTTCGAGATAACGTTTGGATGCAGTGGGTTAGTTCCCAGCGGCGTTTCAAACGGCTCGTAGTGTTCCGGGAACGGACCTTCCGCCATCTTATCGAGGGCAAACAGACGTCCCATGCCTTCCTGCTGCATGATAAACGGCCCGACGCCACTGCCCGGAGGCGCTGCGCTGTAGTCCGGAATATCCCAGCCGGTCCACTTAGTGCCGTCCCATTTCAGCAACTGACGCTTCGGATCCCACGGGTTACCCTGCGGGTCTGCGGAGGCGCGGTTATACAGAATGCGGCGGTTAAGCGGCCATGCCCATGCCCAGCCCAGCGTGTTACCGAGGCCAGACGGATCGGCGTTATCACGACGCGCCATCTGGTTGCCTTCTGGCGTCCAGCTACCGGCGAAAATCCAGCAGCCACAGGAGGTCGTACCGTCATCGCGCAGTTGGGCGAACGAGCTAAGTTGTTGGCCTTTCTTGACGATAACCGCACCGGTTGCCGGATCGGTAATATCGGCCAGCGCCTTACCGTTACTCTCCATCGCCACTTCTTCTGAAGATGGCTCATGCGGAATGGCGTAGTTCCAGGTCATGTTCAGCACCTGGTCCGGGTTCGCGCCACCCTGTTCGGCATACATCTTGCGCAAGCGCAGGAAGATACCGGAGAGGATCTCGCCGTCAGTCAGCGCAATCCCCGGGGCGTCCGCACCTTTCCAGTGCCACTGCAACCAGCGACCGGAGTTAACGATTGAACCGTTCTCTTCCGCGAAGCAGGTCGATGGCAGACGGAACACTTCGGTCTGGATCTTCGACGAGTCAACTTCGTTCAGCTCACCGTGGTTCTGCCAGAAGTTGGAGGTTTCAGTATTCAGTGGGTCGATGGTCACGAGGAACTTCAGTTTCGACAGACAACCGATCACTTTGTTTTTGTTCGGGAATGAGGCAACCGGGTTAAAGCCCTGGCAGATATAGCCATTGACCTTGCCCTCTTTCATCATCTCGAAGTATTGCAGGACGTCGTAGCCTTTATCCCACTTCGGCAACCAGTCAAAGCCCCAGCTATTTTCCGCCGTTGCTTTATCACCAAAGAAGGCCTTCATCATGGAGACGAAGAATTTCGGGTAGTTGCTCCAGTAGTTAACCTGTCCTTCCAGCAGCGGTTTCGGCGTGCTGGCGGCGAGGTAGGTTTGCAGATCAGTCTGCTTCTCGCTTGGCAGCGTCATGTAACCTGGCAGGCTCTGCGACAGCAGCCCCAAGTCCGTCAGCCCCTGAATGTTGGAGTGACCGCGCAGGGCGTTAACGCCGCCGCCTGCCATGCCCATATTGCCGAGTAGCAGCTGGATCATCGCCATCGTACGAATGTTTTGCGCGCCAACGGAGTGTTGCGTCCAGCCGAGCGCGTAGAGGAACGAGGCAGTTTTATCGTGAGCACTGGTTTCGGCGATATATTCGCAGACTTTCAGGAACGCGTCTTTTGGCGTACCACAGATGTTTTCAACCACATCTGGCGTGTAGCGGGAAACGTGCTGTTTCAGCAAGTTCCACACGCAGCGCGGATGTTGCAGCGTGGTATCGCGTTTGGCGAAGCCGTTTTCGTCCAGTTCGTAGGCCCAGCTGGATTTATCGTACTTGCGTTTTTCCGCGTCGTAGCCGGTGAACAGGCCATCTTCAAAGCCGTAATCCTCACGCACGATCAGGCTGGCGTTGGTATAGGCTTCGGTGTATTCGCGGTTGAATTTTTCATTGTTCAGCAGGTACAGCAATACGCCTGACAGGAAAGCAATGTCAGTACCGGAACGAATAGGGGCATAGTAGTCAGCCACCGCCGCCGTACGCGTAAAGCGAGGATCGATCACAATCAGCTTCGCGCCATTGTGAATTTTGGCTTCCATCGCCCAGCGGAACCCGACCGGGTGAGCTTCAGCGGCGTTACCGCCCATCACCACGACGAGGTTGGCGTTCTTGATGTCGACCCAGTGGTTGGTCATCGCACCGCGACCAAATGTTGGAGCAAGACTTGCTACCGTTGGTCCGTGTCAGACACGCGCCTGGTTGTCGACCGCGAGCATACCCAGCGCGCGGGAGAATTTTTGCGTTAAATAGCCGGTTTCGTTACTCGACGCGGAAGCACACAGCATCCCGGTGGAGAGCCAGCGGTTAACAGTCACGCCTTCGGCGTTTTGCGCAATGTAGTTAGCATCGCGGTCTTCTTTCATCAGTTTGGCGATGCGATCAAACGCCTCTTCCCAACTGATTTGCTGCCATTTATCAGAACCTGGCGCACGGTATTCCGGGAACTTCAGACGGCTTTCGGAGTGGATGAAATCCACCAGGCCAGCGCCTTTCGGACAAAGTGCACCGCGGTTGACCGGGTGATCCGGATCGCCTTCGATATGGAAGATAGATGCTTTGGCGTTTTTTGCTCCGTCACCGAGGCTGTACATCAACAGCCCACAGCCTACGGAACAATAGGTGCAGGTATTACGGGTTTCGCGGGTGCGCAGCAGTTTATACTGCCGGGTTTCCGCGAGTGCTACGCTGGGTGCAAAACCCAGTGCCGCTGCCGTGGTGCCTGCCATACCGCCAGCGCAGATCTTAAAGAACTGCCTTCTGCTGACCTGCATGGATTGCTCCTTGTTTCGACATTGTCACGTCCCATTTACATTCGCTTGCTGAGTGTGCAGGGAGTGGGAGTTATTTTTCTTTGCGGAAGGGGCCGCAAAGGTCCAGAATTGGCTCAATTTCCCTCCATCCAGGAAGGGTTTGTAACAGAATACCATAATGTTGGTGTGTGTGTTCTTATCTGGTTAAGAGAAAGTGAAAAAAACACAGCAAAAAGAAACCAAAAATGTGACAAATATCACAGGTGTTCGTCAAATTGAGTTATGGCGGCGTGACGATTTACAACACCCACGGTTAGATGAGGTGGCGGAAGAAGTTCCCGTTGCGCTGGTCTACAACGGTATTTCGCATGTGGTGATGATGGCGTCGCCCAAAGACCTTGAGTACTTTGCGCTCGGTTTTTCGCTTTCCGAGGGGATTATAGAAAGCCCGCGCGATATCTTCGGCATGGATGTCGTTCCTTCCTGTAATGGTCTTGAAGTACAAATTGAGCTTTCCAGCCGCCGCTTTATGGGGTTGAAGGAGCGCCGCCGGGCGCTGGCGGGACGTACGGGCTGTGGCGTATGCGGCGTGGAGCAACTTAATGACATCGGAAAACCGGTGCAGCCGCTACCGTTCACCCAGACGTTTGATCTCAATAAACTGGATGATGCATTACGTCATCTCAATGATTTCCAGCCAGTGGGGCAACTGACTGGTTGTACTCACGCCGCCGCCTGGATGTTGCCATCTGGCGAACTGGTCGGCGGGCATGAAGACGTGGGTCGCCATGTGGCGCTGGATAAACTGCTGGGCCGCCGGGCGCAAGAAGGGGAAAGCTGGCAGCAAGGTGCGGTGCTGGTTTCCAGTCGTGCCAGTTATGAAATGGTGCAAAAGTCGGCGATGTGTGGCGTAGAGATTTTGTTTGCGGTGTCTGCCGCGACCACACTTGCCGTGGAAGTGGCCGAGCGCTGTAATCTGACGCTGGTGGGCTTTTGTAAACCGGGGCGGGCAACGGTTTATACGCATCCGCAGCGTTTGATTCATAATTAAAGAAATACCGCAATTCTGATTCTGGATTGCGGTTTTATTTTTCTATTAAATAATCCTCAATATATTATTCACCATTTAAATAATAATTTCACCGCAATAAATTATCTCGTTAATTCCGGTTCATATCGATATACTCCAGTCGCATTAATCCTTTAAGAATTAATCATTATTTATATAAGACATTTTGTTTTAATCATCGCGTCAATAAATAAATGTTTCTGATGAATGAATGCAAATAACAAACCTTGCACCGGTTGTAAAAACAGCAATGTATTTTCAATAGTGGGTGATGGATTATGAGTATTGAAAAATGAGTACATTACAGTTACCTGGCAGTTCATATTCTACAGAAGTTAATTTAAACGGCTTAATTGAGGTGCTCAGTAAGCACCTTTACTCTACCCCCGTGGTCGCTGTGCGCGAGCTGGTGCAGAACGGACATGATGCGATTGTGCGCCGCAGGATTGAGCAGCCCGATGCGCCAAAGGATAACGCGATTCGTGTGGTGGCAGACGTGGCGAAGTCCACCATCACCATTACCGATACCGGCGCGGGTCTGACAGAAAGCGAAATTCACGGCTTCCTGGCAACAGTGGGCGTGGGTTATACCCGAATGTTGCGCCAGCAGGATGACAACACCGGTTTAATTGGTATGTTCGGCCTTGGTTTCTTGTCTGCATTTGTACTTGCAAAAGAGGTCACGGTGTTGACCACATCCTGGCAAACGCCGGATCAGAGCTGGAAATACCACTCTACTGACGGGCAAAAATATACCGTTACGCCGCATCAGTCCTCGGAAACGGGTACGCAGGTGATTCTGACGCTCAAAGAAGAGTACAGCCATCTGGCGAGTAACAATTTGCTGAACCGCGTTCTTTCCCGCTACTGCATATTGCTGCACGAACCGGTCTATGTCGGCGATGCCAGCGAGCCGGTAAATAAACTTCAACCACCGTGGCGTGAAGTTGCTCCCGAAGGCGTAACCATGCACCGCGCGCTGGTACAGCGTAAAAATCTCGCCTTTGCCGCGCAGTTTGAATCCTCCTTCGAACCGATTTGCACCATTCCGGTGGTGCCAGCGGGAATGAGCGATGCGGTCGGGATTTTATGGATTCAGGATGGCGCAACCTACGGCACCAGCGATAACCGCAACCTGTCGTTGTTTTTGCGCGGCATGTTACTCGATGACGAAGCGCGTGAGTTGTTACCGCCCTGGGCCGGATTTATTGGCGGCGTGATTGAGTCATCGAAACTGACGCCGACGGCGAGCAGGGAAGATCTCCAGCGGGACGAAACCTGGGTCGCGGTGCAGGAGGCGTTAAAAGAGGCGCTGATCTCTGGTTTGTCCGATCTTGCACAAAACCAGCCAGAAATCTGGCGGCGTGTGTTAGCGCGCCATAACGAAGCGTTGCTGGGTGCGGCATTGTGTGATGACCGCCTGTTTGATTTGCTCAAAGATCGCTTGCAGGTGCCAACGTCAAAAGGGGCGCTGCTGGCGAAGGATTTACGCGTTAATAACAGCATTCATATTCTGTTAAGCCGCGACGGCGGTTTTGAAGAGATGTTGTTCCACATTCTGCAACGGCCCGTAGCCCGTGGCGATCGCTATGCGGTGGTGCCATTTTTACGCCGTTGGGCGCTGTTATATCACTGCCGGATTATCGAAGTCGGTACGCAAACAGGTAATGAGCAGTTGTTCAGCCTGGCGGAATTACCCGAAGAGCAGGTGGCTTATCTGGAAGAGCATCTTTGCGATGGCGAGCAATTAATTATCTCCCGCTTCGAACCAGCGGTTTTACCGCTCGTGGTCACGCCAGACCGTGAAGCAGAATTAAAACAAATTCTCGAACAGGATGACGCAGATAAACGCATCAGTACCGCAGCGTTAATGCTGGCGCGGCAATTTACCTCGCAAATCCAAAAAACGAAAACCTCAAGTCTGTATATCAATCTTAATAACCCCTGTGTCATGCAACTGGTGACTGCCTTACAACACCATCAACAGCCAGCGGCAGCATTACGGTTATTAAAATCGCTGAAAGTGATTTTGTGCTCCAGCGGCAATAAAGAACAGCAGTGGGATTTACATCAGGCACTGGAAGATTTTACTCAGGTTATTCCCGTTTTAATTAATCAAGGAAAATAAAATGGATATATGGGAGTGGTACCACAAATATACTAAGGAGTTGCGCGATGCCGGGCAGGAATATATTCCGCAACTTATCGATGATTATTCGGAAGGCGTTATGCACCTGCAAATGGAAAAGTGCGATTCGCTATTACCTGAAGTAAAAGCGCTTACCCAGGTGGCAAAAAATCCGTGGCTGGAGATTTTTATTGGTCACTGGGAAATGCGCCATCGTCTCACTAACCGCGAAGAAGGCGAAAAAGTACTGCCAGACGTGGTGGCGCTGTTTGAAAAAGCGCACCGGGAAGAGGCAAAAGATTGCCCACAATCTATTTGCGTTACCCAGGATTTATCCGCCTGCTACGAAAATATTGATGCACTTGGCTGGGCGAATGAACGCATGGCGGTGTGTGAAGAAACTATCGCGCGCATTGATCCGACCTGGAGCTGTTTTCAATGTTTGTCCACCGAATATGCCAGCGCACTGATAGATTCCAAAAGGGCAGAAGAGGCACTGGCGTACCTGGATCGGCAAATCGACGCGGTTAAAGCATCCGGTGATGATGATATTGAAGCATTATTGAATACCCGTGCCGATATTTTGATTGAACTACAGCGCTACGATGAAGCACGCAAATTGATTGATGAACTGGCAGAAGAAAATGATTACTGGGGGCGCGACCGTATCAGTTATCAGTTGAAAAAACTGTATATCATGGCGTTGTGTGGACAGGACGAAGAAGTATGGGCAGAGTTGCCGCGCTGGGCTGATCTTACGCCTTTTTCGTGGGGGATTTGGATCAAGATTATCACTGCGCTACTGCCTCGCCATCCACAAAGAAATAACTGGCAACTGGCGCGCATCATCCAAAAAATGCTGGAGCACCGCTCACAGGCCGGGGCGCACCGCAAAGTGGTTGATCTGGCGAAACTGCAAATTACCCTGGCGCTGGAGCGTGAATCCGTCTGGGTTGCCAAAATAGCGATGAAACTGGCCCAGCGACACATGCCAAAATTACGCGCGTTACTGGGCGTCGATCGCGAATTTCTCGAACTGAGTGAAAAAATTGCCGCCAAAGAAGCAGAGTTGCTGGCTCGTCCGGTTGTAGAAGTACCTGAAAATAGCGATGAAGAAACGCAACCAGATCCAGAAAAAGACGTAGAAACATTCCGCCGCGCTTATCTGAACACGCCTGATGATGCGGAATTGCTGGGCAAGCTGGTCAATGCGTTAAACGCCTGCAATGCGATTGATGAATCGATTGAACTCCTGCAACGCTACGTTGAAAGCCATCTTCAGGAAGATAATGGACTTTGCTTCGATCTGTTGGATCTCTTGCTCCACCGTGACGATCTGCAAACTATCGAGCATCTGGCGAAGCAGTATGAACAGGCGGGGCTGCTACATATGGCCTTGTGGTTCCGCGCGCGAGTGATCAACCAACAGGAAGACTGGAGTGAACTGGAGTCGATTGGGCAACAGTTGCTGCAACACGAAAAAGGGCGTGAGTGGGTTGGCGTTTATCGCATGTGCTCCTGGGCAGCACAAAAACAGGAAGCCTGGGAGCGACAGCTGGATTATTTACAACAATTGCAGCAACTGATGATTAGCCGTGAAGAAGATATTCGTAATCTCCAGTGGGATATCATGGCGACCGCCAGCATCCTGCAACAATGGGATTTGGTGCGTGCTATTGCTGCCGAACTGGAAATCGAACTCACAGAAGGCGAAGGTTTTATCGACGAAAAATGGGGGCTGCTAAACATTCGCTTCCGGGAAAATTACGAATACCGCTACTACTATGCTCAACGCATTGGGCCGGTAACAGCAAGGATTATAGAGCCGACTTACCGGACCGATTTCCCGCAACATGTTGATGAAATAGTGGTTTTCGATGCAGAAATGTTGAATACCCGACCTGAAGACGAAGAAGAGCAGAAGAATTTCACGCCACTTTATGGGTGTCTGAAAACCATTATCCCGACCGAGTACGGCGAGTCCTGGTTCTGCGAAGGTGTTATGCCTGGTGAAGAACAGTTTAATGCCTTCCGTGAGGCGCTTCGTGAACGAAACTGGTACTACTGGAGCAACAGTAATGATGACTATACGTTAACCGATAGTCATCAGGGAGAAGGCGCTGATCCGCTGCCCGCATTCTATTTTGTTATTAGCGCACCGCGTTCAGTTTCTAAAGGTGATATCGATAAGACCTTGCACGAATTGACCGCTGACTGGGAACATCCGTTGTGCTGGTGGCGTCTTGCCAAAGAAGTCGGAGCGAATGAAGAGAAACATGCTGCTATTTCTGAACGTTATGGGATGTAATGCAGATTTAAATAACGGGGGGCAGAAACTTCTCTCCCGCAGCGGTTAAACTGTTAATTGAATTAAGTCCTGTAATTTATATATGAAATTACAGGACTTATTCATTCAGTGAATTGTATCTATTTATTTATAAACAAAACGCGTGTAGTGACGCTTTCTTTTTTCCTTTATTATATTCACTCTCTTCTTTATCTATTTATAAGGCAATTAAATGAAAAGGAATTTATTATCTTCAGCTATTATTATCGGCATAATGGCCCTCGGTATCACCGGATGTGATGATAAAAAAGCCGAAACAGAAACTCCCCCGCCCGCCAATAGTCAACCTGCCGCTCCAGCTCCTGAAGCGAAACCTACTGAAGCTCCCGTTGCAAAAGCAGAAGCTAAACCTGAAACGCCTGCGCAACCGGTGGTCGATGAACAAGCGGTTTTCGACGAAAAAATGGATGTCTATATTAAGTGCTACAACAAGTTACAGATCCCTGTACAGAGCAGTCTGGCGCGTTATGCCGACTGGCTGAAAGATTTTAAACAGGGACCAACGGGTAAAGAGAGTCATGTTTATGGCATCTACGGCATTAGTGAATCCAGTCTTTCTGAGTGTGAAAAAGGCGTGAAAAGTGTTGTGGCGTTAACGCCTGAGCTGCAACCTATTGATGGCGTGGCGTTGAATTATATTAATACCGCAGTCGCGCTGGGGAATACTATTAATGAAATGGACAAATATTACACCCAGGAAAATTATAAAGACGACGCATTTGCTAAAGCCAAAACGCTGCACCAGGCATTATTGAAAAATATCGAAGCCTTTGAACCGGTTGCGGAATCTTATCACTCGGCGATTCAGGAAATTAATGATAAGCGCCAGCTTGTGGAACTGAAAAATATTGAACAAAGAGAAGGGAAAACATTCCACTACTATTCTCTGGCTATCATGATTTCAGCGAAACAAATTAATAACCTGATTTCGCAAGAGAAATTTGATGCAGAAGCGGCAATGAAGAAAGTGACTGAACTGGAAACGCTGGTGGCGCAGGCCAAAGAAGCGGATAAAGGCGGCATGAATTTTTCATTCATCCTTTCGGCAGACCAGTATCAGCTTGAGGCTAAAAAATATGTTCGCCGCGTCAGAGATAAAGTCCCGTACTCTGACTGGGATAAAGAGCAACTTCAGGACGCAAATTCAAGCTGGATGGTCCAGGATTCTTTCCCGAAAGCATTACGCGAGTACAACGAAATGGTCGATGATTATAATCGTCTGCGTTAAACGTTTTTGCTTTTGCTGATCAATGTAATGTCGGATATGGCAGTGGACATCAGCCTGACCGAGCTATTGCAACAGACGAGCTGCTAACCGAAGTGGCGGTGTTGTGCGGATACGGGAGTATATCAATTCATAGTACCGGGGCGCTGAAGCCCCGGCGTGAGAGATTATTGCCCGTAATAAGCATTGGCCCCATGCTTACGCAGGTAGTGCTTATCTAAGAGTTCGTTTTGCATGGCAGGAAGCTGCGGCGCGAGCTGGCGTGAGAACAGGCCCATATAGGCGCATTCTTCCAGCACTACGGCATTATGCACCGCATCGGCGGCGTTTTTACCCCATGCGAACGGACCGTGAGAATGCACCAGTACCGCCGGAATTTGTGCCGGACTCCTGCCACGTTCTTCGAAAGTTTCAATGATCACTTTGCCGGTCTGGTATTCATACTCGCCGTTGATCTCCTCTGCGGTCATCTGGCGTGTGCAGGGGATGGCACCATAGAAGTAATCAGCGTGCGTGGTGCCCCAGGCGGGGAGATCCAGCCCGGCCTGTGACCAGATGGTGGCGTGGCGCGAGTGGGTATGCACAATGCCGCCAATCTCCGCATAGCGACGGTAGAGCGCCAGATGCGTTGGTGTGTCGGACGAGGGCTTTTTGCTGCCTTCCACCACCTTGCCGCTGGCTATCTCAACCACCACCATATCATCGGCGGTCATCACGTCGTACTCGACACCGGAAGGCTTGATTACCATCCATTGCCGCGTGTTGTCTACCGCGCTGACATTGCCCCAGGTGAACGTCACCAGATGGTGAGCGGGAAGTGCCAGATTCGCCGCCAGCACGTCGGCTTTCAGTTGCTCTAACATGTAAATCCCGCCTCCTGCATACGCGCTTCAATCCAGCGCCGCGCCTGAATAATCTCCAGCACCGGCTCTTTGGCTTTTTCGGTCCACATCTCAATCAGAAATGATCCGCGATAGTTCAGCTCATGCAGCGTTTTGAAGATGCCAACAAAATCGACACAGCCTTCGCCAAACGGCACGTCGCGGAACTGTCCGGGGCTTTGCTCGGTAACGGGTTGAGTGTCTTTCAGGTGGATTGCGGCAATACGGTCAATGCCCAGTTTTAGTTCAGCGGGAACATCATTGCCCCAGGCACTGAGGTTGCCGACGTCCGGGTAGACGGTGAACCACGGCGAGGCGAGCATCTCGTCCCATTTTTTCCATTTGCTGATGGAGTTCATAAACGCGGTGTCCATAATCTCCACCGCCAGCATTACTTGTGATGCCGCAGCCTGTTCTACCGCCCACGCCAGCCCTTCAGCAAAACGTTGCTGCGTGCCGTCGTCATGGTCTTCGTAATAGACGTCGTAACCAGCCAGTTGAATGGTGCGAATGCCGAGATCGCGCGCCAGGCGAATCGCTTTACTCATGATTTCTCGCGCCCGTTCGCGCACCGCCTCGTCCCGGCTGCCAAAAGGAAAACGGCGATGGGCAGACAGACACATTGACGGAATAGCAACGCCCGTTTCGATCATCGCGGTGACCAGTGAGGCACGTTGTGCGGCGCTCCAGTCAAGACGTGAAAGCCGTTCGTCGGTTTCATCCACTGACATTTCGACAAAATCAAAGCCGCAGCTTTTTGCCAGCACCAGCCGCTCCGGCCAGGAGAGATCTTTCGCCAGCGCTTTTTCATAAATCCCTAACGGATGATTACGCACGCGCGCCTCCCCAGATAGCATCGATTTGCGCATGGAAATCGCCAGCCACCTGCGCCGGATTTGATGCGCCCGCCAGCGCCCGCCCGGCAATAAACGCCTTCACGCGGATATCTTTAAACAGCGGCAGGTCAGCAGGGGTAATCCCGCCAGTAATGGAAAGCTCAAGGCCGATATCGGAAAGCGCTTTCATGCGTGCCAGATCGGCTTCGCCCCACTGTTGCCCGCTGGCCTGTGCATCACGACCACGATGATAAATGGCCTGCCGCACGCCAATACGATGCCAGTCACGGGCGTCGTCCAGTGTCCAGTTACCAAACAGCTCTATCTGGATTTCACCGCCGCAGCGTTGCGCCATCGCGTGGCCTTTTTCTACCGTGGCGAGCGGCGCGGCGCAGATGATGGTCATCCAGTTAGCGCCTGCGCCAAACGCCTGTTGCGCGAGCGTTTCACCAGCGTCGGCGACCTTCCAGTCAGCAACGATGATTTTGTCCGGGCACTGTTCGCGCAAGGCTTTCACCGCGGCAAGCCCTTCGTTTAAACAGAGAATGGTGCCCGCTTCGACGATATCGACGCTGTCTTTTAACAGCGTAACGTCGCGCTGTGCGGCCTCAAGTGATGAGTGGTCGAGGGCCAGTTGCAGAAGTGGTCTGCTCATAATGTGTGCTCCTTAACGCGGGCGTGAAAGCCCTGAAGTGCGGCAATGAGATGCTGATAGCGTTGATATTTTTGTTGGTAAAGTTGATGCGCGGTCATATCCGGCAGCAGGGTGCGTACCGGGTGCTGTAAGTCACGTTGGGCTTCGCTGAAATTGCGATAAACCCCGGTGCCGACGCGGGCGGCAAGTGCTGCGCCAAAACAGCCGGTTTCTTCCACCTGCGGCAGCTCGATACGTAAGCCGCTAACGTCCGCCAGCATTTGCATCCAGACATCGGAGTGCGCCGGGCCGCCAGTCACGCGCAGGGTGTGAACATCAGTAAAACGTTCGCGCATTCGGTTGAGGTGAGTCATATGGCTGAACACCACGCCTTCATAGATGGCCTGCAACAGGTGCGCGCGGGTATGAATGGCCTGCATCCCGTAGAAACCGCTGGTCATCTCAAGTCCGGCGTTGCTGCCGTACAGGAACGGCAGGAAAAAGAGATCGCCACCGGCTTTCGGCAAGCTGGCAATGGCCCGATTAATCTCATCGAACGAGATTTCTCCCCACTGTGCGGTAAACCATTCGAGGTTGCCGGAAGAAGTAGGGCTGGCTTCGTGAACGATAAATTCACCATCGTTAACGTAGCGACCATAGACATACGGATGCGCTTCACCGTCACGTAGACCGCTGGTTATGCCGCTGGTCACCGCCCAGGTGCCCATCACCGCATTGAGGGTAAATTCGTCTTCGATCCCGGCGCAGAGTGCGGTAGAAACCACATCAAACAGACCGCCGACAACGGGCGTACCCGCTTTCAGACCAGTCAGTGCGGCTGTCTGAGCGGTGATTTCCCCGCAGATTTCGGCAGATCCCACAACAGGTGGCAGGGCGTGGTTGATTTCACCGATCCCCAGCCAGTCGGTGAGACACGGGTCATATTGACCGCTGCTCATATTGTAGAGATTGGATTCGGAAATATTGCTCTCTTCGCAACCTTTGACGCCGGTTAAACACCAGCGCAGGTAGTCGTGCGTCATCATCACGCAGCCAATTTGCGTGTAGCGTTCCGGTTCGTGCGCTTTCAACCAGCGTAACAATGACACTGGATGCCCGGTCCATAAGGTCTGTCGGGTCAATGGGGAGAGTTTTTCCGGGATGCCATCTTCCTGCCAGCGACGAACGATTTCCATCGCCCGGCGATCCGAGGACAAAATAGCATTACCGAGCGGCTTGTTGTTTTTATCCAGTAAAAACAAGCCTTTTCCCTGAGCGGAGATACCGATGCCGACAATTTGTTCCCCGCTGACGCCGGAATGGGTAAGCAGGGCGCGAATGACGGCAGTGCAGCATTGCCACAGTTCTGCCATATCGCGCTCTGCCCAGCCTGGCTGCGGGCTTAATGCGCATAGCGGCAGGCGCTGCACGCTTGCCTCCCGGCCTTCGCGGTCATACAGCCCGGCTTTCAGCCAGCTACCGCCACAATCTAACCCCAGCCAGTATTGCGTCATGGTTTATTGCACCTCATCCACGGCTTTCAGCAGATCGGCACCCTGCGGAACATCTTTAACAAACATGTCGCGGACCTGAGTACCCAGTGCGTCGCTAAAGGCTTTGCGATCGAGATCGGTAATAACTTCAACGCCAGCCGCTTTCATGCCATCGATGATTTTTTGCTGATTTTCGGCGACCAGTTTGCGCTGGTAATTACCCGCTTCTTGCGCGGATGAGATAAGCACTTGCTGGAACTCCGGGCTTAGGCCATCAAACTTCGCTTTGTTGATTACCACCAGAAGCGGTGAATAGGCGTGGTGTGTCAGAGAAAGATACTTCTGCACTTCATAAAATTTTGCCGACCAGACGACGTTGATCGGATGCTCCTGGGCGTCGATGGTGCGGGTTTCCAGCCCGGTATAGACTTCGGCAAACGGCATCGGGATCGGGTTAGCGCCAAAGACTTTGAATGCTGCGATATTCATCGGGCTATTGTTGGTGCGGATTTTCAGCCCTTTCAGGTCGGCAGGCGTTTTAACCGGTGCGCGCGAGTTGGTGACATCGCGCCAGCCGTTTTCCCAGTAGGCCAGTACTTTCAGTCCTTTACCTTCAAGGGAGGCTTTCAGGTCATCACCGACTTTACCATCAAGCGTTTTATGCGCATGGGCGGTGTCGCGGAACAGGAAAGGAACGTCGAGCAGGTTCATCACCGGCGACAACCCGGCGAAATTATTCGAGCCGGACATCTCCATATCAATAGTGCCGCCGCGCACGCCGCTAATCATCGCCTGTGCGTTACCGAGAGTGCTGTCCGGGAACAGTTTTAATTTCAGTTCGCCTTTGGTTCTCTCCTGTAATAATTCATTGAATTTTTTCGCCGCAATATGTTGTGAATCGGTTTGTGAGGTTTCATAACCGAAACGTAATGATTGCGCCGCCAGTGAAGATGTACTGAATGCAGCCAGGCCAGCAATGAATAATGCGTAGGTTACAGAGCGTAATTTCATAATATTTTCCTTTTAATTAATCCATTTCGAAGGGAGGATGATGAGATCGGGAATAAAAATAAATGCGGCTAATAAAGAATATAAAACCAATACGTAAGGGAAAACGCCTCTGACTGCATCATCAAATTTTAATCTCGCCACACCTGAAATAACGTTAAGTACGTTACCGATGGGGGGTGTAATTAATCCGATTGAACAGTTGATGATAAACATGACACCGAAATAAATCGGATCAATGCCAGCCTCTTTAACTAAAGGCATTAATACCGGAGTGAGAATTAACACGGTTGGTGTTAAATCCATAACCATGCCGACGATCAAAATTGCCAGCATAATCACGATAAACAACAAACGTGGTGAATCGACCAACGGTTGCAGTAAATCAGAAACCATCATCGGCAGTTCAGCAATGGTAATCAGCCAGGCGGAAACTTGTGCCGAGGCCACCAGAAACATGACCACAGAGGTCGTTTTCGCCGCGCCAATTAGCACATGCCAAAGTGTGGCGAAGGTCATTTCACGGTAAATAACTGTGGCGACAAACAACGCATAGAAAGCAGCAACGGCCCCGGCTTCGGTAGGGGTAAACAGACCGGAGCGAAAACCCCCAATAATGATGACCGGAAGAAACAGCGCCCAGATACCGGAGACAAAAGAGTGCCAGATTTCCTGCATTGTCGCTTTTTGCTGGCGGGGTAAATTAAGACGACTGGCCTGCCACCACCAGGTGAGCATCAGCGTTGCGCCCATCATAATGCCTGGGGCAATTCCTGCCATAAACAGTTTGCTGATGGACAAACCACTGGAAACGCCAAAAATAATAAATGGAATGGAAGGTGGAATAATGGGAGCGATAATCCCGCCTGAGGCAATTAGCCCCGCGGCCCGGTTGACCGGGTAGTTGGCGCTGCGCATCATCGGCACTAATAGCGCGGCAACGGCGGCGGTATCCGCAACGGCAGAACCGGAAAGACTTGCCATAATCATTGCCGCCAGAACACCCACGTAGCCCAACCCGCCAGGTTTATGCCCAACCAGTTTCATCGGCAGGTCAACAATGCGTTTTGACAAGCCGCCCGCATTCATGATTTCACCCGCCAGCACAAAGAATGGTATCGCCAGCAGGGAGAAACTGTCGGCTCCGTTCACCAGCGTTTGCGCCATAATCTGGACATCAAACATCTCCAGCCAGAACATTAACGCTGCGCCACATAACAAAAGTGCCCAGGCAATAGGCAAACCGATAGCAATGCCGCCCAACAGGCAGCCCAGAAAAATCAGCACAGCCATGATTAAGCTCCTTGCGGTGGTGGCGTAACAGAATCGCTGCGCGAGATGAGTTGATATAAATGACGCAGTTCAAAGAAAGCGATAACAAGGCTGGTGGGCAGGCAAGCGGCATACATCAGGCCGATGGGCAAACCGAGGATCGGTGAATAATCGCTCCAGTCCTGAATTGTTTTTAGCGTTGCGCCCCAGGCCAGTGCACCACAAATAAATAAGATTAAGGAATGGGTGACCAGAGCGACTCGTCGCTGCCAGGCTGGAGAGAGTTTCTCTACCAGAAAGGTGACCTGAACGTGGGTGTTATCCATAAAAGCCACAATTGCGCCAATAAATGTTAACCAGACAAATAAATAACGCGATAATTCATCTACAGATAAAATACTTGTCTGAAAACCATATCTTAAAATAATATTTACAAACACAATACAGGAGAGCACGGCGAGATTAATCGCCAGTATTGCTTCAAGTATTTTCTTCATAGCTATTCCTTTAGGCTATACCCGTCATACTTCAGATTGCATGTGATGCGATTTGAAATATTTAGGGTATATATATTTAGCGCAATGACATTACCTTGTCGTTCTGGCGTAGAAGAGTCTTCGGTTAATCCAGCGCCGTTAATGCGACCTTAACCACAACTTTTCGTATCTCAGAGGCTGCTTCCAGAATACAACCTGGTCGATGAACATCCTGAGGGAAGAAAATAGCGTAACTGCCGGGCGTCATTTGAATAAATGATTCTTTTTCACAATGGTGATAAAAAATAATATCGCGCTGTTCTAATAGGGATTCGCTGACTTTATTATTTCCGGTATCAATAGCAATGCCGATTTTCTCTTCGCCCCATGCCAGATATTGAATATCAATATAGCGACGATGTACTTCTGGGCGATTTTCCTCCACTTGGCGCGTCGTTAAGTCGATAATTTGCGCAAAAATATTCTTGCCGTCGATTTCGACAACGCCCGGTTCCTGGGCGTTGAAGTCGGTAGCGCGCAGAAAATCGAGCGCCTTTTCAATGGCAGCGGGTAAACGGCACGGATTAGGCTGCGTGATATGTCCAGATATCATGGTCTATCTCCTTATAACGCCTGAATTTTTGCCCATACGCTGTCGTCAACGGTAATACCGTTACGGCGGTTTTCTGCCAGCAAAGTAGTAAATTCGTGTCCGGGTAAACGAATAGCCTGGTTTTCGTCAGCGCGTTCGGCGGTGATAACGTAATCCATGATGCGTTGCAGCTTGGCGTCGCGGGTGGCGCCGTCGATCAATTTATCCACTTCAATGGCAATAAAGATTTGTGAAACACCGTATTCGTCGCTGTTATCCTCGGTGACTTCAGCAACCGATGCGCCATCAGAAAGGAGAGTAGCGATCATATCCAGCACAATCGACATGCCCGAACCTTTCCAGTAGCCCATCGGCAAAATGCGGCGATTTTTCTCGATAACGCCAGGTTCTTTGGTCAAATTGCCCTCATCATCAAAGCCACCATCTACCGGGAGCTGACGACCTGCCAGGCGGTTAACTTCTAACATGCCGTAGGAAAACATCGACATCGACATATCGACCATCGTAATGGGTGAGGAAGGAATGGCTACGATCAGCGGGTTAGTGCCGATGCGACACTCTTTTGCGCCCCACGGCGGCATCACGGCGATGGAGTTGGTCCAGCAAATGCCAATATAGCCTTTTTCCGCCGCCTGCCAGCCGTAGCTGCCGCCGCGCATCCAGTGATTGGCGTTACGTAACGCCACCAGGCCAATTCCGTGACTGGCAGCCAGTTCGATGGCGCGATCCATCATCTTTTTCGCCGTCAGGTTGCCGATTGAGCGCTGAGCGTCCCACTGCTCAATCGCACCGAGGCTGGTCACGCGTTTGGGTTGGGCGTCAGGAATGATATCGCCGTTATCCAGTTGTTGAATGAAACGGGGGAAACGATTTACACCGTGGGAATAAACGCCGGACTCGGTGGTGCGGGCGAACATTTCCGCGCAGGCATCGGCAGTTTCGCTGCCAACGCCACGTGAAATTAAGACCTGATTAAAGGCCGCTTTTAACTGCTCAAATGTCACTTTCATCCCTGGCTTCCTTGTTTTTTTGAACGCTTTTTTAGCTTAAAATTCCACTATGCGAAATTTGATTTCAAATATATCGATCGCTTTTTAACAAAGCAATCCGCGCCATGATTTTCAAAAATCATATAAATCAAAATGTTATAAATTATCTGTCGAGATCGTGAACTACGACACACTTTGCGCTACCATCAGGACGCGACAAAATGGGGAAAAAGCGATGGGAAAAAATGAGAACGAGATGGCACAGGAAAAAGAGCGTCCAGCCGGAAGTCAGAGCCTGTTTCGTGGGTTGATGCTGATTGAGATTTTGAGTAACTATCCAAACGGTTGCCCACTGGCGCATCTCTCAGAACTGGCAGGTTTAAACAAAAGTACCGTCCATCGTTTATTGCAGGGATTACAGTCCTGTGGCTATGTGACCACCGCGCCTGCCGCAGGGAGTTACCGCCTGACCACCAAATTTATTGCCGTCGGTCAAAAGGCTTTGTCTTCGCTGAATATCATTCATATCGCAGCCCCGCATCTTGAGACGCTCAACATCGCCACCGGCGAAACCATTAATTTCTCCAGTCGCGAAGATGATCACGCTATTTTGATTTATAAACTGGAACCCACCACGGGTATGCTGCGTACTCGCGCCTATATTGGTCAGCATATGCCGCTCTACTGTTCCGCAATGGGCAAGGTCTACATGGCGTTTGGTCACCCGGACTACGTGAAGTCGTACTGGGAAAGCCATCAGAATGAAATCCAGCCGTTAACCCGCAATACCATTACCGAGTTACCTGCGATGTTCGACGAACTGGCGCACATTCGTGAAAGCGGAGTAGCGATGGACAGAGAAGAAAATGAGCTCGGTGTCTCCTGTATTGCTGTTCCGGTATTTGATATTCATCGACGGGTGCCGTATGCCGTGTCGATTTCGCTTTCGACATCACGGTTGAAACAGGTAGGGGAGAAGAATCTTCTGAAACCACTGCGTGAAACCGCTCAGGCCATCTCTAATGAACTGGGATTTACTGTCAGAGACGACCAGAGTGCAATCACATAACGCTTTAGACAGGTGACAAAACTTTAACATTTCCTTCGTTGGATCAAAGCAGTAGAGGGGCGCTCTCTGGCACTCTGCTGTTTTAGTGCAAAGGAGTGATCATGAACCGGTTTATTATTGCGGATGCGACGAAATGTATCGGTTGCCGTACCTGTGAAGTGGCTTGCGCGGTGTCGCATCAGGAAAATCAGGATTGCTCTGCGTTGTCGCCGGGCGAGTTTATTTCGCGAATTCGAGTCATCAAAGACCATACCTGGACCACTGCAGTAGCCTGTCATCAGTGTGAAGATGCTCCGTGTGCGAATGTCTGCCCTGTGGAGGCGATTCGCCGCGAACATGGGCATATCTTTGTTGAACAATCACGTTGTATTGGCTGTAAAAGCTGTATGCTGGCTTGCCCGTTTGGTGCGATGGAGGTGGTTTCGGCGCGCAAAAAGGCGAGGGCGATTAAGTGCGATCTGTGCTGGCATCGGGCGACGGGACCGGCCTGTGTTGAAGCCTGCCCGACACAGGCGTTGCAATGTATGGATGTCGAGAAAATCCAGCGTCAGCGGCTACAGCAGCAGCCTGTTTGAAACGTTTTTCCGGCGTTATTCAACGCCGGAATTGTGCGCTTTGTTTATGCCGGATGCGGCGTAAACGCCTTATCCGACCTACAAATTCAATTGATTGCAGAAATTATGTAGGTCTGATAAGCGCAGCGCATCAGGCAATTTTTAATGGCTTTCAGCCCAGGCGCGTTCAATCTCTTCCGCCAGAATCTTCACACCCGCCTCAATTTTCTCCGGCTCTGGTACGTAGTTCATGCGCATACATTGATGTGTATGCGGCCACGGTTTATCCAGCCCTGGGAAGAAGTTGTGGCCCGGCACCATCAGCACGCCGCGCGCTTTCAGGCGCTGATAGAGCTGCTCGGTGGTAATCGGCAAATCCTTAAACCATAACCAGAGGAATATTGCCCCTTCGGGTTTATGAATCAGGCAGCGATCTTCCGGTAAATAGCGGCGAATGATAGCGATAGTTTCCTGAACGCGCTGGTAGTAAAACGGTTTAATCACCGTTTCAGACAGGCGCAGCAGATCGTTACGCTTAATCATTTCACACATTATCGCCGGACCAATGCCGCCAGGCGCGAGGCTGATAATGCCGTTCATATTGATGATGGCGGTGATGATTTTTTCATTGGCGATGATAATGCCGCAGCGCGAACCTGGCAGACCCAGCTTGGAAAGGCTCATGCATAGCACGATATTCGGATTCCACAGCGGGCGCGCTTCGCTAAAGATGATGCCCGGGAACGGGACGCCATAGGCGTTATCAATCACCAGCGGGATCCCGTGCTGATTCGCCAGCGCATCCAGCTTCAGCAACTCTTCATCGGTTATCACATTACCTGTTGGGTTCGTCGGTCGCGAGACGCAAATCATCCCCGTCTCTTCGCCAATGCGCAGATGTTCGAAATCGACGTGATATTTAAACTGGCCCTCTGGCAGTAGTTCGATATTCGGACGCGTAGAGACAAACAGATCCTCTTCCAGCCCGGCATCCGCGTAGCCAATGTATTCCGGTGCCAACGGGAACAGCACTTTTTTGATCCGGCCATCGGCACGGCGTCCGGCAAACAGGTTAAATAAGTAGAAAAACGCGCTCTGGCTACCGTTTGTTAGTGCAATATTCTGTGGTTCGATATCCCAACCCAGCTTCTCGCGTAACATACCGGCAAGTAGCGACAGTAGCTCCGTCTTTCCTTGCGGGCCGTCGTAATTGCACAGCGCATCCGTTGCTTTACCGCTTTCCAGCATGTCGGTCAGCAGTGTCTGGAAGTAATCCTGCATTTCCGGGATCTGCGCCGGATTACCGCCACCGAGCATAATCGCGCCGGGGGTGCGTAAACCGTCGTTCAGATCTTCCATCAGCAGCGTAATGCCGGAGTGGCGGGTAAATTTGTCACCAAAAAGGGAGAATGTCATAGCGGGATATCTGTCGAACTCTGTAGCAAGGAAGGTAACAATAACGCTACATTTGCCAGGGTGCAAATCACGCTGTTGACGGTGGGTTGACACTTTATGCTGTGGTTTTCGGTTAGGATGGTATTTTAGTCTGGGTGGCTTCCCGACGTACTGCCGCACGGGAAGCCGGAAAAGTTACTGTTGCCCCGCCCAGACGACCATTACTTTATCGTCGCCGTGTTCACGGACAAATCCGTACCCCTGTTTCAGCGAAAGCGCCGTTTGTTTGCCTGCGCCAATGGCTGGATGCCGTGCGCGGAACTGACTGATGCGCTGCCAGTGCGCGACGCTGGCGGCAGATTTACCACTGATATCCTGCCAGTTCATATCAGAACGTGTGCCTTGTAGGGGATCAGAACCGGTGGGACCGAACGGACGTAAGGATTCATCACCGTAAAAGATTTGCACTGCACCTGGCGCGAGTAACAATAACTCTGCTGCTTTGTCGCCCCCTTCGCGGAACAAGCGGGTATCATGCGAGGAGAGATAGCTCAACACATTGAAATCTTGCAATTTCTCGGCCATTTGCTGCCAGGTGGTATCCATCTGCGCCAGGCAATCGACCGCTTTCGCCGCCTGTTCCTGATAATCAAAATTGATCATCGCGTCGAATCCGTGGCGATAGTAGTCGCTTTGCATTACACCATGGCCCCAGGCCTCGCCGGTCATCCAGAAAGGTTTGTCATCTAATGCTTTCTCGGGGTTAGCTTTTTTCCATTCGCGAAGTGCGGCGCTGGCCTGAGTTTTCAGTTGCTGCCAGGCGGGCAACTCAACATGTTTGGCGGTATCGACCCGAAAACCATCAATACCGTAGTCGCGGACCCATTGGCTTAACCAGTGGGTTAAGTAATCGCGCGGCGTATAGCCGTCAATGGCTTTGGCGTGGGTATCCGGTTTGTTTTTATAGAATACCGGCAGACCAGAAGCGGTAGTTGATTCGGTTTTGATATCCGGCAAAAAGGCTAGCGACATGGTGAGATCGTCGAATCCAGGATTGTCGTAATCGCCGATATCGGTACGGATCCAATTTTTCCCCCACCATTTATCCCAACCTGTTTTGTCGCTGAAATTAATGTAATCGTTAAAGCTATGCCAGGTTTGCCCGGCGGTAGGTTTCCAGTCGCTCCAGCGTTCACCCAGCGTTTTTTTCACTTCGTCACCTGAAAGGTATAACGCGCCAAACTGATACTCCTGCATATCCGCCAGCGTGGCATAGCCGGTGTGGTTCATCACCACATCAAAAATAATGCGGATACCGCGCTGGTGCGCGCTATCAACCAGCGTCCGTAGATCGGCTTCGTTGCCCATATTGGCATCAAGATTCGTCCAGTCCTGTGTGTAATATCCGTGGTAGGCATAATGTGGGAAATCGCCTTTTGTACCGCCGCCGACCCAGCCGTGAATTTGCTCAAATGGGGCGCTTATCCATAAAGCATTGACGCCCAGCTGCTGGAGATAATCCAGTTTGTTGGCCAGGCCGCGTAAATCACCGCCGTGGAAAGTGCCAATTTCCTCCATGCCGTCTTTATGACGTCCGTAGCTCTGGTCATTGCTGGGATCGCCGTTTTCGAAACGGTCTGTTAGTACAAAGTAAATCGTGGCGTTATGCCAGTTGAAAGGGGCGGATGTGGCGGTTTCTGCCCGTTCCAGCAGTAGCAAGCCGTTACTGGTGGCGGCAGGTTGTAACGTTATTTGGCCGTTCTTCACCGTCGCGATTTGCTGGCTGTAATAATCCCGGACTACCGTACCTTCCGGGAAAGTGCCGCTGACATTAAGCGTCAGTGGTTTTCCATCCCATTTGGGGCATTCAAGAGCCAGGTTCGCTACCGGTTCGGTGGTGTTCTGGACCGAAATCATCAACGTTGGTGTGCCGGAGCGGGTATCTATTTGCAGCGTATATTCACCGTTCCTGAACAATCGCCACTGAGGGGGCGTGCTGTCGCAAGGTTTGAGAGAAAGCATCTGATTGAGTTTTATCGCATCCGCAGGCTGCCAGCATTGTTGGTTAAAATTTAGCGTCAGCGGTCGCGTACCTTTGGTCAGCTGGGCATGACTAACAAATGTTCCTGCACTTTGTTCAGCAAAGGTTGGAAATCCCTGAGATGTCCAGTTGGCGGCAATGGCAACACTGGGCAGGAGTATCAGAAAACAGGCGGCAAGTTTCATAATGGATGAGTCCTTGTTGCTGCGAATTTCACCAGTTTGCCAGTGATAATACTGGTAAAACTCCTCCCTGATGAGGATTGCGCCAGGATGAGACGAAAGGGGGAGTATTTCACCTGAGATTTAAGCTTATTTTTTGCGATAAACCCCACATTTTCTGCGATTTAGCGCCAATCTGAACGGTTAACACGTGACATAGTTTCAGATTTGGACTATTCCTTGGGGTGCTCTTGACAGCTATTTTTGATATGATTTGAGATTCAACTCTCAAATTTGTGAAAAATATAAGGTGTTGGAATGATTAAATCCGACCAGGAGAACTGATGATTTTGACTCCCATACGACGATATGGGGCGATGATTCTTATGTTACTCACTCTGATGTTTTCGAGTGAGGTGTTAGCGAAAACGCACACGACAACAGCGAGTCAAAAGTCCCACATAACCAAAGCTAGTAATAAACAGGTAAGCAGTAAACAAGAGTATTCTCGCAATAGTGCAAAGAGCAGTTCACTTCCTGATTTGCGAAAATACCCTTCCGGAACACCAAGGAAAAAAGCGTTTCTCCGGACCGTAATGCCTTACATTACCAGCCAAAATGCTGCCATTACGGCGGAACGTAACTGGCTGATTTCAAAACAGTACCAGGGCCAATGGTCGCCTGCAGAGCGTGCGCGTCTGAAAGACATCGCCAAACGCTATAAGGTGAAGTGGTCTGGTAATACACGAAAAATCCCGTGGAATACGCTGCTTGAACGCGTAGACATTATCCCGACCAGTATGGTGGCGACGATGGCTGCGGCAGAAAGTGGTTGGGGTACGTCGAAGCTGGCGCGTAACAACAACAACCTGTTTGGCATGAAGTGCATGAAAGGGCGTTGTACCAATGCACCGGGTAAAGTGAAGGGCTACTCACAGTTCAGTTCTGTCAAAGAATCGGTGAGCGCCTATGTCACTAACCTGAATACGCACCCGGCTTACGCTTCGTTCCGTAAATCACGTGCACAATTGCGTAAAGCTGATCAGGAAATCACCGCCACAGCGATGATTCATAAGCTGAAAGGTTATTCAACGAAGGGACAGAGTTATAACAACTACCTGTTCGCGATGTACCAGGATAACCAGCGGTTAATCGCTGCGCATATGTAATTGTATTCCCTCGAGCCTTATCCGACTTGTTGGTCGGATAAGGCTTTTGCTCGCATCAGGTGGTTGTGCTGCGTTACCTGATGCGACGCTGGCGCGTCTTATCATGCCTGGCGGCTTTTCTCCTCCTGCTACAGCAGGACCTCGCTGTTTACATCGCGATACTCTTTCGGCGTTGTGTCATATGCTTTTTTAAATACAGAGTAGAAATATTGCAACGATGGATAACCGCACATTTGCGATATCTCGTTTATTGATAAGGTTGTTGAAATTAGCAGGCTGCGCGCTTTCTCCAGCTTCTCGGCATGAATCATTGCGTGTATGGTTTCGCCCACCTCTTCTTTAAAACGCTTCTCAAGATTGGAGCGTGATATGCCGACAGCGTCCAGTACCTGATCCACTTTAATCCCTTTACAGGCGTGATTGCGGATGTAATGCATGGCCTGAATAACAGCCGGGTCGGTCAACG
The DNA here is from genome assembly GCF_005781075.1 of Escherichia sp. E2562. NCBI lineage: Bacteria > Pseudomonadati > Pseudomonadota > Gammaproteobacteria > Enterobacterales > Enterobacteriaceae > Escherichia > Escherichia sp. E2562. Next base: position 57,887 of record NZ_VATM01000017.1, read on the forward strand.
AACGGTAATCCGTAGAACGTCGTTCAATGACGCGTACTGGCGGGACCAAAATCCGCTGCAACGGCATCGCTTCTTTATCTAACAACCGATGCAGAAGTTTTGCCGCCTGATAGCCCATTTGCCGTGCACCCTGGGCAACCGAAGAAAGCGCGACGCGAGAAAGATAGCGGGTCAGCTCTTCGTTATCGATGCCAATTACGCATAATTTTTCCGGTACGGGAATATGCAGATGCTCGCAAACTTGCAGAATATGCCGCGCCCGGGCGTCAGTAACGGCAATAATCCCGGTTTGCGGTGGCAGCGTTTGCAACCAGTCGGCCAACCGGTTTTGCGCGTGCTGCCAGTTTTCTGGCGCAGTTTCCAGTCCCTGATAAACGACACCACGGTACTTTTCTTCGGCGACAAGCTGGCGAAAAGCATATTCGCGTTCGGCTGCCCATCTTTTGCCACTCGACTCCGGCAGACCATAAAAAGCAAAGCGGTTAACGCCTTTTTCTTTTAAATGCAAAAATGCGCTTTCAACCAGCGCATAGTTATCAGTGGCAATGTAATGTACGGGCGGATAGCTTTCTGCCAGGTGATACGAGCCGCCAACCCCGACAATGGGGACGTCGACATCAGCCAACGCTTGCTCGATTTGTTTATCGTCAAAGTCGGCAATAACGCCATCTCCTAACCAGTCCTTGATTTTATCAATGCGGGCGCGGAAATCTTCTTCAATGAAAATATCCCATTCCGATTGTGACGCCTGTAAATATTCCCCCACACCTTCTACAACTTGACGGTCATAGGCTTTATTAGCATTGAACAGTAATGTGATTCGGTGACGTTTAGTAAACATGGTTCTTTTCCTGCTGAATCATGCAAAAACTCAAAACCGGCAACACGTTACCGGTTTTGAGAAAATTTTTATCAAAATCAGGAACGGCGTTTGGTTGCGGAATCCATCCATACTGCCAGCAACAGAATCGCACCTTTGACGATATACTGCCAGAAGGTCGGAACATCCATCATACTCATGCCGTTATCCAGCGAAGCCATGATGAATGCCCCCATCACAGCCCCAGCAACACTCCCTACGCCGCCAGCCAGACTGGTGCCGCCAATCACGCAGGCTGCAATGGCATCCAGTTCGGCGATATTACCGGCAGAAGGCGAGCCTGCGCCAAGCCGTGAACTGAGGATTAACCCCGCGATGGCCACCATCAAACCGTTGATAGCAAACACGACAAGTTTGGTGCGTTCTACGTTAATCCCGGAGAGTCGCGCCGCTTCCAGATTGCCGCCAATAGCGTAAATGCGCCGCCCGAAAGCTGTCCTTGTTGCCATAAACATGCCGCCGAGTAACAGCAACGTCAGCAGCAGGACAGGAGTAGGAACGCCACGGTAATCATTCAGTAGCCAGATTGCGCCTAATACGATGATGGCGGTCAAAGCCTGGCGACCGACCACCGCTGTAGATGCCGGAGACTGTAAACCCAAAGCTTGTCGGCGCATTCTTCCACGCCACTGCCAGCCGACAAAAGCCATTAAGCCAAGCGCGCCAATAATGAAACCGGTGCTGGCGGGTAGATAACTCTGTCCAATTTGTGACATCGCGGCGCTGGTGGGGGAAACCGTCGTACCGTTGGTGATGCCAATGAGGATGCCGCGAAATGCCAACATGCCCGCCAGAGTGACGATAAATGAAGGCACTTTGCGGTACGCGACCCACCAACCATTCCATGCGCCGAGAAGCAGGCCCAGAACCAGCGTCACAATAATGGTGAGCGGCAGAGGCCAGCCTAACCAGACGTCGCAGATAGCGGCGACGCCGCCTAATAGCCCCATCATCGAGCCGACCGAGAGGTCGATTTCGGCAGAAATTATGACGAACACCATCCCTACCGCAAGGATGCCGGTAATCGCGGTCTGGCGCAGCAAGTTGGAGACGTTACGGGCGCTTAAATAGGCGCCGTCAGTAGTCCAGGTAAAGAACAGCATGATGGCGATGATTGCTGCAATCATCACGAAGACTTGTAAATTCAGTGACTTCAGCACAGAGAAGCCACCGGATGTCGGTACGGCTAATTTCACTTCAGACGGATTGCTTTTCGACATGATGTTCGCTCCTCAATGCGGCTTCCATCACCTGCTCCTGAGTCAGGTTATGATTTATCAGGATGGCTTTTAGTTTTCCTTCATGCATCACCAGTACGCGATCGCTAAGACCAAGTACTTCAGGTAATTCAGAAGAGATGACAATAACGGCGATACCCTGCTGGACGAGTTGGTTAATTAATTTGTAGATCTCGTATTTCGCGCCAATATCGATACCCCTGGTAGGTTCATCAAGAATGAGAATGCGCGGGTTGAGTAACAGACAGCGTGCCAGGATCGCTTTTTGTTGATTGCCGTCGCTTAAACGTCCAATAGCAAGTTCCGGAGACGACGTTTTCACTTTGAGTCGCTGGATTGATTCCAGAATACATTTTTGCTCTGCGGCATCATCAAGCTGGCTAATACCCCCGGTAAATTTACTGAGTGCGGCGAGGGTAATATTTTTACCAACTGCCATTACCGGAACGATGCCATCACGCTTTCTATCTTCTGGCACCATTGCAATACCCTGGGAGATGGCGTGCTGGAAATTACGAATATCCACTTGTTTGCCATCAATATAGATTTTCCCTTCCCATTGTCCGGGCCAAACGCCAAAAAGGCATTGAATAGTTTCGGTGCGACCAGCGCCGACCAGTCCAGCAATCCCCAGTATTTCGCCACGTTTCAGGGAAAACGAGACATCGTTAACCCGTTTAATATGACGATTAACCGGATGCCATGCCGTCAGATGTTCTATACGTAATATTTCATCGCCAGTGGTATGTGGTTCGTTTGGGTACAGTGCCGTTAATTCTCGCCCAACCATCATGGTGATAATATCGTCTTCGCTCATTCCGGCTGCATCACGCGTACCTATGTGCTGACCGTCGCGAATAACACAAATTGTGTCGGAAATCGCTTTGACTTCGTTGAGCTTGTGAGAAATATAGATACATGCGATGCCGTGTTGTTGCAGATCGCGAATAATATCCAGTAAAACTGTGGTTTCCAGCTCAGTTAATGAGGCTGTTGGTTCATCGAGAATTAATAAACGCACCTGTTTATTTAGTGCCTTGGCAATTTCAACGAGTTGTTGTTGCCCAAGCCCTAAATCACCCACGCGGGTATCTGGTGAAATGGATAAGCTGACTTGCGCTAACAGTTTCTGACAGCGTAGCGTCATCAGGTCATAATCCATGACCCCATTGCGGGTTATCTCATTGCCAAGAAAGATATTTTCCAGCACGGTCAACTCTTTCACCAATGCTAATTCCTGGTGAATGATGGCAATACCTTTGCGTTCGGTATCGCGGATGTGACTTGCCTGTATTACTTCACCAGCAAAAGTAATTTCGCCTTCGTAACTGCCAAAGGGATAAATTCCGCATAGCACTTTCATTAATGTTGATTTACCAGAACCGTTCTCACCGCAAAGTGAGACGATCTCACCAGCATTTAGCCGTAAACTGACGTTATCTATCGCCTTTACGCTGCCGAAAGTTTTGGTAATGCTCTTCATTTCAAGTAGATAAGACATAACGACTCCACCTAAGCCAATCAGTTCATGCGGCATGGAGAGAAATCACGTCCCCGTTGTCGACAGGGACGTAACGCTTAAAGCTCGCTCTCCTTGTGGAAACCGTCTTTAATCACCGTGTCTTTGATGTTGTTTTTATTCACATCAATAGGTGTCAGCAGGCGGGATGGAACATCTTTCAGCCCATTATTCAGCGTGGTATCTGCTTTAGGTTGTTGAGCGTTACCCAGTTCAACGGCAATTTCCGCGGCAGTATTTGCCAGAAGAGTAATCGGTTTATACACCGTCATGGTTTGCGTACCCGCAGCAATACGTTTAATGCCGGCGAGATCCGCATCCTGACCGGAAATGGCGACTTTCCCTGACAAACCTTGCGCGCTTAATGCCTGAATAGCCCCGCCAGCAGTAGCATCGTTAGAAGCAACAACAGCGTCAATTTTGTTATTGTTGGCGGTCAACGCGTTTTCCATAATTTTCAGCGCGTTTTCTGGTAACCAGCCATCAACCCATTGGTCGCCTACGACTTTAATTTTCCCGGAGTCGACGTAAGGTTTTAATACTTTCATTTGCCCGGCGCGGAAAAGCTTAGCGTTGTTATCCACCGGAGAGCCGCCCATCAGGAAATAATTTCCTTGCGGGACGATATCGACCAGCGCTTTTGCTTGTAGTTCGCCCACTTTTTCGTTATCGAAAGAAATATAAAAGTCGATATCAGCATCATTAATCATGCGGTCGTAAGCTAATACTTTAATGCCTTCTTGTTTTGCTTCTTTTACAACGTTACTTAATACCTGTCCGTTATACGGAATAATGACAAGAACATCGACTCCCCGGTTAATCATGTTTTCAATCTGCGACATTTGAGTTTCTTCGTTGCCATTTGCAGACTGCACAAATACTTTTGCGCCGAGAGATTCAGCTTTTTTCACGAAAATATCCCGGTCTTTCTGCCAGCGCTCAAGACGGAGATCATCAATAGCCATACCAATTTTGACTTCTTTAGCATGTGCCGCAACGTTGGTTAGCAGAAGTGAGGTGCACAGGGTGAGTAAAATGTTCTTTATTTTCATGGTTCAGAGGCCTTCTTTTGTTAGAGGGTAGCTTTAAAAAGTAACAATCACCGCGTTAAACGTGACCAATTTTTAGCAACTAAATGGGGGAAAACAATTACAGATTTTTATCTTTCGATTACGATTTTTCGTTTATTTCTTGATTTATGACCGAGATCTTATTTTTGTTGGTTAATCGAATTTGTTGCATTTTTCTCTTCGAGTAATTACCCAATTTCATCATTCCATTTTATTTTGCGAGCGAGCGCACACTTGTGAATTATCTCAATAGCAGTGTGAAATAACATAATTGAGCAACTTAAAGGGAGTGCCCAATATTACGACATCATCCATTACCCGCGGCATTACCTGATTATGGAGTTCATTATGCAAGCTTATTTTGACCAGCTCGATCGCGTTCGTTATGAAGGCCCGAAATCCTCTAACCCGTTAGCATTCCGTCACTACAACCCCGACGAATTGGTGTTGGGTAAGCGTATGGAAGACCATTTGCGTTTTGCTGCTTGCTACTGGCACACCTTCTGCTGGAACGGGGCGGATATGTTTGGCGTAGGCGCGTTTAACCGTCCCTGGCAGCAACCTGGCGAGGCGCTGGCATTGGCGAAGCGTAAAGCAGATGTCGCATTTGAGTTTTTCCACAAATTACATGTGCCTTTTTATTGCTTCCACGATGTGGACGTTTCCCCGGAAGGCGCATCGTTAAAAGAGTACATCAATAACTTTGCGCAAATGGTCGATGTGCTGGCAGGTAAACAAGAAGAGAGCGGCGTGAAACTGCTGTGGGGAACCGCTAACTGCTTTACTAACCCACGTTATGGTGCGGGCGCAGCTACGAATCCCGACCCGGAAGTTTTCAGCTGGGCAGCAACACAAGTCGTTACGGCGATGGAAGCGACGCATAAACTGGGTGGTGAAAACTATGTATTGTGGGGCGGTCGCGAAGGTTACGAAACGCTGCTGAATACCGATTTGCGTCAGGAGCGTGAACAGATTGGCCGCTTTATGCAGATGGTGGTTGAGCATAAACATAAAATCGGTTTCCAGGGTACCCTGCTTATCGAACCGAAACCGCAAGAGCCGACCAAACATCAATATGATTACGATGCCGCGACGGTCTACGGCTTCCTGAAGCAGTTTGGCCTGGAAAAAGAGATTAAACTGAATATTGAAGCAAACCATGCAACGTTGGCGGGTCACTCTTTCCACCATGAAATTGCCACCGCCATTGCGCTTGGTCTGTTCGGTTCTGTCGATGCTAACCGTGGTGACGCGCAGTTGGGCTGGGATACCGACCAGTTCCCGAACAGCGTGGAAGAAAATGCGCTGGTGATGTATGAAATTCTCAAAGCGGGCGGTTTTACCACCGGTGGTTTGAACTTCGATGCCAAAGTACGTCGTCAGAGCACCGATAAATATGACCTGTTCTACGGTCATATTGGCGCGATGGATACGATGGCACTGGCGCTGAAAATTGCAGCACGCATGATTGAAGACGGTGAGCTGGATAAACGCGTAGCGCAACGTTATTCCGGCTGGAATAGCGAACTGGGCCAGCAAATTCTGAAAGGCCAAATGTCACTGGCGGATTTAGCAAAATATGCCCAGGAACATAATCTTGCACCGGTGCATCAGAGTGGTCGCCAGGAGCAGTTAGAAAATCTGGTAAACCATTATCTGTTCGACAAATAACGGCTAACTGTGCAGTCCGTTGGCCCGGTTATCGGTAGCGATACCGGGCATTTTTTAAGGAACGATCGCTATGTATATCGGGATAGATCTTGGCACATCGGGCGTGAAAGTCATTCTGCTCAACGAACAGGGTGAGGTAATTGCTTCACAAACAGAAAAACTAACCGTTTCGCGCCCACATCCCCTCTGGTCGGAACAAGACCCGGAACAGTGGTGGCAGGCAACTGATCGTGCAGTGAGAACGCTTGCGCGACAATATTCTTTGCAAGAGGTTAAGGCGTTAGGTATTGCCGGACAGATGCACGGAGCAACGTTACTTGATGCTCGGCAGCAGGTATTACGTCCAGCGATTTTGTGGAATGACGGGCGCTGTGCGCAAGAGTGCGCTTTGCTTGAAGCACGAGTCCCGGATTCGCGCGCTATAACCGGCAACCTGATGATGCCCGGATTTACCGCGCCTAAGCTGCTGTGGGTGCAACGCCATGAGCCAGATATATTCCGTCAGGTAGACAAAGTTTTATTGCCAAAAGATTATTTGCGTCTGCGTATGACCGGGGAGTTTGCCAGTGATATGTCTGATGCGGCAGGCACCATGTGGCTGGATGTCGCGAAGCGTGACTGGAGTGATGTCATGCTGCAAGCTTGCCAGCTGTCCCGTGACCAGATGCCAGCATTATACGAAGGCAGTGAAGTTACCGGGACTTTGCTACCCGAGGTGGCAAAAGCATGGGGAATGGCGGCAGCGCCCGTTGTCGCGGGCGGCGGCGATAATGCGGCTGGCGCGGTTGGTGTGGGTATGGTTGATGCCAACCAGGCAATGCTGTCGCTGGGAACTTCTGGTGTTTATTTTGCGGTGAGCGAAGGGTTCTTAAGCAAGCCGGAAAGCGCCGTACACAGCTTTTGCCATGCATTACCACAGCGTTGGCATTTAATGTCGGTGATGTTGAGTGCGGCATCGTGTCTGGATTGGGCCGCGAAATTAACCGGCCTGAGCAATGTTCCAGCCTTAATTACAGCTGCGCAACAGGCAGATGAAAGTGCCGAGCCAATCTGGTTTTTGCCTTATCTTTCCGGCGAGCGTACCCCGCACAATAATCCACAGGCGAAGGGGGTTTTCTTTGGCCTGACCCATCAACACGGCCCTAATGAACTGGCGCGAGCGGTGCTGGAAGGCGTGGGTTATGCGCTGGCCGATGGCATGGATGTCGTGCACGCCTGCGGTATTAAACCGCAAAGTATTACCCTGATTGGTGGTGGAGCGCGTAGTGAGTACTGGCGTCAGATGCTGGCGGATATCAGCGGTCAGCAGTTGGATTACCGCACGGGTGGTGATGTAGGACCTGCACTGGGCGCAGCAAGGTTGGCGCAGATTGCGGTGAATCCAGATAAATCACTCAGTGAATTGTTGCCGCAACTGCCGTTAGAGCAGTCGCATATGCCGAACGCGCAGCATCATGCCGCTTATCAGCCACGACGCGAAACATTCCGTCGTCTCTACCAGCAACTTCTGCCACTAATGGCGTAAACTTATCCCCTGCCTGACCGGGCAGGGATAATTCCTGTCTATATAAATTATCAATTCATTAGTATTCAATATGAATTTATTCTGAAAATCATTTGTTAATGGTATTTTTCAGTTTTGTCTTTCGTTGGTTAATCGTAATGTATCGCTGGTAGATACGGAGATCATTATGAAAACCTCAAAGACTGTGGCAAAACTATTATTCGTTGTCGGGGCGTTGGTTTATCTGGTTGGGCTATGGATCTCATGCCCATTGTTAAGCGGCAAAGGCTATTTTCTCGGTGTGTTAATGACGGGAACGTTTGGCAATTATGCTTATCTTCGTGCTGAAAAACTCGGGCAACTGGATGACATGTTTATTCGCATCTGCCAGTTAGTTGCGTTAATCACTATCGGTCTGTTGTTTATCGGTGTTTTAAATGCACCTATCAATGCTTATGAAATGGTGATCTACCCCATCGCCTTTTTTGTCTGCTTGTTTGGTCAAATGCGTTTGTTTCGCTCGGCATGAGCAACATAAAGCTCTTACACATTCAGGAATGAAAGGAATACTGTGATGGAAAACAAAATATCAACCTATTCTCCAGCATTTAGCATTGTGTCATGGATAGCGCTTGGCGGCGGTATTGTTACCTATTTATTAGGGCTATGGAATGCGGAAATGCAGTTAAATGAAAAAGGATATTACTTTGCTGTTCTGGTGCTAGGACTATTTTCAGCCGCATCTTATCAAAAAACTGTGCGGGACAAATATGAAGGCATCCCCACTACATCCATTTATTATATGACCTGCCTGGTTGTCTTTATCATATCTGTTGCATTACTGATAGTTGGTCTGTGGAATGCAACATTATTACTCAGCGAAAAAGGGTTTTATGGTCTGGCCTTCTTTTTAAGTTTGTTTGGTGCAGTAGCAGTGCAGAAGAATATTCGTGATGCTGGAGTTAATCCAGCAAAAGAAACTGTGGTTGTTCAGGAAGAATATAGCGAATAATCCTTGTAAGCCCGGTCAGTGTGACCGGGCTTTTGCTCAACTTACGAATCTGTTGCGGTCGATTCGTTGCACCAGCACAGAAAGTAATAAGCTTGTGGCCAGCGTGGCGCAGAAGATCCAGATAATATCCAGTATTGGCCAGTTTTTAAGCTCAATCCCCCGGGTACGCAGCGCATGGATAATCAATGCGTGGAACCCGTATATACCTAAAGAATGGCGTGATATCAGCCCAAGCCCGGGAACAGTGCGTGTATCCAGCGTATTTTTTACCAGCGTCAGTAACGCGATTGCACAGATAAAAACCATCGGTCCGCAATAGAGATACCAGGTATCGGCAAAATTTCCTCGCCACTGTAATTCATATAATGTCCCGCGAGAGATAATAAATACCCCCGCAACAAACAGCGTGGCGCTCACCCACGACAGTGATTTATGTTGCGTATCCATCATGCCAATGGCGCGGCCCAACATGCCATACAGGATGTAGTAAAAAGTATCGCCATTGATATATAAGTTAATCGGTAGCCATTCGAAGCTGTCGATCTTCTGTGGCACTGTGTTTGGGTTAGCGATGATGCCAATCACCACCATTAGTACCAGCAACATTTTACCGCTAACGTTTTTCACCTGAACCAGCGGCGAAACCAGATAAATCACCGCAATCGCGAAGAAAAACCATAAGTGATAAAACACAGGCTTTTGTAGCAGGTTTTTCAGCGCTAACTCCACATTGATAGCGGTAAAAAGCGCAATGTAGATCAACGCGATGACACTATAAAACAGCAGGCATAAGCCAATACGCAAAAAATGACGCGGCTGGGCACTACGTTCGCCAAAAAAGAGATAGCCGGAAATCATGAAAAATAGCGGCACGCTGACACGGGAGGCAGAATTTAGAACATTCGCGATATCCCAGGTTACGGGGCTAACGCTATGGGCGTTGGTTACATACCAGGTGGTAGTATGAATCATCACCACCATTAAACAGGCTATCCCTCGCAGGTTATCAATCCAATAAATTTTGGGCTGCATCTGTGTCTCTGTAACTGGTTAAAAAAAGGTCTGACCGATAAATCATTCAGCTGGTGCACTGGAATAATCCGAGTTTTATCTCTACAGCTTATAGAGGCTTGAGGAAATTCGTTAGATTCAGCCACTATACCGATATTAATAATAAGACTCACCTGCAAATAAGACGGTAATTTAATGATGATGAACTCTTTCTTTCCAGCAATGGCACTTATTGTGTTAGTGGGATGCTCGACACCGCCACCCGAGCAGAAAGCACAGCGGGTAAAGGTTGAGCCGCTGCGTTCATTGAATATGGAAGCATTGTGCAAGGGTCAGGCAGCAAAACGTTATAACACCGGCGAGCAAAAAATCGACGTCACCGCCTTTGAACAGTTCCAGGGAAGCTACGAAATGCGTGGTTATACCTTCCGGAAAGAGCAGTTTGTCTGTTCTTTTGACGCAGATGGCCATTTTTTGCATCTTTCCATGCGTTAAGCCCTGCTTTTTCCCGTTTCGTACTGTATATCTTCCATCCAGCGGGTATACTGATCCCTTCCTTTAAATCCACACGTATCCAGCACGAAATAATATGCAAAAGTTTGATACCAGGACCTTCCAGGGCTTGATCCTGACCTTACAGGATTACTGGGCTCGCCAGGGCTGCACCATTGTTCAACCATTGGACATGGAAGTCGGCGCGGGAACCTCTCACCCAATGACCTGTCTGCGCGCGCTGGGGCCAGAACCGATGGCGGCTGCTTATGTTCAGCCTTCTCGTCGCCCGACCGATGGTCGCTACGGCGAAAACCCCAACCGTTTACAGCACTACTATCAGTTCCAGGTGGTGATTAAGCCATCGCCGGACAATATTCAGGAGCTGTACCTCGGTTCTCTGAAAGAGCTGGGCATGGACCCGACTATCCACGATATCCGTTTCGTGGAAGATAACTGGGAAAACCCGACGCTGGGTGCCTGGGGGCTGGGCTGGGAAGTGTGGCTGAACGGCATGGAAGTGACGCAGTTCACTTACTTCCAGCAGGTTGGTGGTCTGGAGTGTAAACCGGTTACCGGCGAGATCACCTACGGTCTGGAACGTCTGGCAATGTACATTCAGGGCGTAGACAGCGTTTACGACCTGGTCTGGAGCGACGGCCCGCTGGGTAAAACCACCTACGGCGACGTGTTCCATCAGAACGAAGTGGAGCAGTCCACTTACAACTTCGAATACGCGGATGTGGACTTCCTGTTCACCTGCTTCGAGCAGTACGAGAAAGAAGCCCAGCAGCTGCTGGCGCTGGAAAGTCCGCTGCCGCTGCCAGCCTACGAGCGTATTCTGAAAGCCGCCCACAGCTTCAACCTGCTGGATGCGCGTAAAGCCATCTCCGTCACCGAGCGTCAGCGCTACATTCTGCGCATTCGCACCCTGACCAAAGCAGTGGCAGAAGCATACTACGCTTCCCGTGAAGCCCTCGGCTTCCCGATGTGCAACAAAGATAAGTAAGAGGCGGCTATGTCTGAGAAAACTTTTCTGGTGGAAATCGGCACTGAAGAGCTGCCACCAAAAGCACTGCGCAGCCTGGCAGAGTCCTTTGCTGCGAACTTTACTGCGGAGCTGGATAACGCTGGCCTCGCACACGGCACCGTTCAATGGTTTGCTGCTCCGCGTCGTCTGGCGCTGAAAGTAGCTAACCTGGCGGAAGCACAGCCGGATCGCGAAATCGAAAAACGTGGCCCGGCAATTGCCCAGGCGTTCGACGCCGAAGGCAAACCGAGCAAAGCGGCAGAAGGTTGGGCGCGTGGTTGCGGTATTACCGTTGACCAGGCAGAGCGCCTGACCACTGACAAAGGTGAATGGCTGCTGTATCGCGCCCACGTGAAAGGCGAAAGTACCGAAGCACTGCTGCCGAATATGGTTGCGACTTCGCTGGCGAAACTGCCGATCCCGAAACTGATGCGCTGGGGCGCGTCTGACGTACACTTCGTGCGTCCGGTTCACACCGTAACCCTGCTGCTGGGCGACAAAGTTATTCCGGCGACGATCCTGGGCATTCAGTCCGATCGCGTGATTCGCGGTCACCGCTTTATGGGCGAACCGGAATTCACTATCGACAATGCCGATCAGTATCCGGAGATTCTGCGTGAGCGCGGGAAAGTCATCGCCGATTATGAAGAACGTAAGGCGAAGATTAAAGCCGATGCCGAAGAAGCAGCGCGTAAGATTGGCGGTAACGCTGACTTAAGCGAAAACCTGCTGGAAGAAGTGGCTTCTCTGGTTGAATGGCCGGTTGTTCTGACCGCGAAATTCGAAGAGAAATTCCTCGCTGTGCCGTCTGAAGCACTGGTTTACACTATGAAAGGTGACCAGAAGTACTTCCCGGTGTACGCGAACGACGGCAAACTGCTGCCGAACTTTATCTTCGTTGCCAACATCGAATCGAAAGATCCGCAGCAAATTATCTCCGGTAACGAGAAAGTCGTTCGTCCACGTCTGGCAGATGCCGAGTTCTTCTTCAACACCGACCGTAAAAAACGTCTGGAAGATAACCTGCCGCGCCTGCAAACCGTGCTGTTCCAGCAACAGCTGGGTACGCTGCGCGACAAAACTGACCGCATTCAGGCGCTGGCTGGCTGGATTGCTGAACAGATTGGCGCTGACGTCAACCACGCAACCCGTGCGGGTCTGCTGTCTAAGTGTGACCTGATGACCAACATGGTCTTCGAGTTCACCGACACCCAGGGCGTTATGGGGATGCACTACGCGCGTCACGATGGCGAAGCGGAAGATGTCGCTGTTGCGCTGAACGAGCAGTATCAGCCGCGTTTTGCCGGTGATGACCTGCCGTCTAACCCGGTGGCCTGTGCGCTGGCGATTGCTGACAAGATGGACACCCTGGCGGGTATCTTCGGTATTGGTCAGCATCCGAAAGGCGACAAAGACCCGTTTGCGCTGCGTCGTGCCGCACTTGGCGTGCTGCGTATTATCGTTGAGAAGAACCTCAACCTTGATCTGCAAACGCTGACCGAAGAAGCGGTGCGCTTGTACGGTGATAAGCTGACCAACGCCAACGTGGTTGATGACGTTATCGACTTTATGCTTGGTCGCTTCCGCGCCTGGTATCAGGACGAAGGTTACACCGTTGACACCATCCAGGCGGTACTGGCGCGTCGTCCGACTCGTCCGGCAGATTTCGATGCTCGTATGAAAGCAGTATCGCACTTCCGTACGCTGGATGCGGCGGCTGCACTGGCGGCGGCGAACAAACGTGTATCTAACATTCTGGCGAAATCTGACGAAGTGCTGAGCGATCGCGTGAATGCCTCTACCCTGAAAGAGCCGGAAGAAATTAAGCTGGCGATGCAGGTTGTGGTGCTGCGCGACAAACTGGAGCCGTACTTTGCTGAAGGTCGTTACCAGGATGCGCTGGTCGAACTGGCCGAGTTGCGTGAACCTGTAGATGCTTTCTTCGATAAAGTGATGGTCATGGTTGATGACAAAGATCTGCGTATCAACCGTCTGACCATGCTGGAAAAACTGCGCGAATTATTCCTGCGCGTTGCGGATATTTCGCTGTTGCAGTAATAACACTGTTATTAAATAGCCTGCCACTTGGCAGGCTTTTTTTATAGCTAAATAATACAGCTACCTTTAATAATTTTCTGCTGAATAAAAATTATCTCATATATTAATTTCATGAGATTTTTTTAGGATTTTATTAAGGAGAGGAAAGGAATTTATTACGCTAGAATAGCTGTGGGTGCTTGAGACTGTTTGTCTCAGGTATTCACCGAAAGGCAGACAGAGAAAAGCCCCACCTGACTATAAATCAAAGTGAGGCTACCTCTATGCCTGAACACCATAAGGTTAGCCTCTTACTCGTTGGAAATCAACACAGGAGGCTGGGAATGCCGCAAAAATACGGATTACTTTCTTTAATAGTGATTTGTTTCACGCTTTTATTTTTCACCTGGATGGTAAGAGATTCACTGTGTGAATTGCATATTAAACAGGGGAGTTATGAGCTGGCGGCATTTTTAGCCTGCAATTTGAAAGAGTAAGAGTCTTCGGCGGGAAGTTATTCCCGCCTTTCTTACGGTGTTGGGTATTCTCAATGCACCCTAATTTATTTCCTTGATGAATATTATTTAAAAAATGCGAATGGATTTGGCTATTAAATAGGTTTTTAATTGAGAACAGGAATGGTTCGGAGCCTTCATGAATAAACTGCTTTTACTGTTGATAATGCTTTATCAACGACATCTTTCTCCTCGCAAAGGATATCGCTGTGCTTACAGTGTGTTGCACCAAACGCAGGGATGTTCGGGAGCGGTCAAAGAGATTATTCAACAGAAAGGTGTTATTGCAGGCTGGGGCGAGATACGTCAGCGTTTTGCAGATTGCCGACTAGCGGCACAGACAATCAGGCAGAAGCAACACCTGAACGAGGTTACACGTAAAAAGAAGAATAATGATTGTGATTGTTCCGGGTGTGATGGTGCGGCCTGTCGCGATTGCCACATCCCGGACTTTTGCCCGGGCATCCCGGTGCCGGATCTGGATTGTTCCTGGGACTGTTCTTCTCTACATTTAAAGCGGTTTTTCCAATAAAAAAATCCCCGCCAAATGGCAGGGATCTTAGATTCTGTGCTTTTAAGCAGAGATTACAGGCTGGTTACGTTACCAGCTGCCGGGCCTTTAGCGCCGCTTTCGATGGTGAAGGACACTTTCTGACCTTCGTCCAGAGATTTGTAACCATCGTTCTGGATAGCAGAGAAGTGTACGAACACGTCTTTAGAGCCATCGTCAGGAGTGATGAAACCGAAGCCTTTGTCAGCGTTGAACCATTTTACGATACCAGTCATTTTACCGGACATAGTGTATTACCTTTAATAATTAAGTGTGCCTTTCGGCGATATGGCGTGCTTTACAGATTTTGAAGCGTTAAAGGAAATGTGCACTACGAGGGGTATCAACGATAACTCTTGAAGGGACTTGCCTTACTACACTGCTTTAATGGTCTGTACGTCAAACCGTTGATGTGCATTAAGCCACGCATTGGAGGTGGATGCAACAATTATTTTTCAAATTTATGATTAATCGGTCGGAAAACGGCCCTGTCATCAGGACCGTAAACATCAAAAAAGTTAATAAAACTCTATTCCATCAACTGCTTACTTAATGCCGGATTGGCCTGAATCAGACGCATTAATTTTAGTTCAGCACTGGAAGGCTTCACTCGTCTGGATTCCCATTCCTTTACCATCGCAACGGATACGCCCAAAACACGAGCGAAATCATCAATTTTTAACCCCGTTCCTTTGCGTAATTGCTCAATCTCGGTACAGGGCGTAGGTCTGTGCATCAGGGTAATCTTCTGTGTTTCATCTTTAAAAACAATTTGTTCCAGGCTGCTCAACAGCTCAAGCATTGGATCTTTATATTCCATTGAAAACTCCTCAAATCACACTGCGGGATCGTGAATTGCATTGAAGCTCATTAAGAATAGTCGGGAAACACAGACTCAGCGGGAAGCAACCAGAGTGTGATTCGATTCAGCCTATCAATAACTGTGACTTATAGTTGCCTAACGATATGATTAATGCCGATATATTTCGCAGAATCCCGGATTGTAAAGATTCCGAAAATTTCACCTACCTAAGAGAAGTAAAGTCCTGGCTAAAAAACGCAATAGCAATGCCTGTTTTTAACAATGAAACAACAAATTAACCTTCCTTCATTTTCTACATCATTTTCCCAGGAAGATTATGCATAAAGGGTATCTTGCAAGCTTGTCCTGGACTATCCTTGTCACGTCAGACACGCGTGTGTCGTTGTGCGCTTTTTTTGGGTGAAAGGAGTAAGAAAATGGCGACAGGAAAGTCCTGCTCTCGCTGGTTTGCGCCTCTTGCGGCGTTATTAATGGTAGTTAGCCTGAGTGGGTGTTTTGATAAAGAAGGCGATCAGCGTAAAGCGTTTATCGACTTCCTGCAGAATACAGTGATGCGTAGCGGTGAACGTCTACCAACCTTGACTGCCGATCAGAAAAAACAATTTGGTCCTTTTGTCTCTGATTACGCGATTCTGTATGGCTATTCCCAACAGGTGAATCAGGCGATGGATTCCGGTCTACGTCCGGTTGTAGACAGCGTTAACGCAATTCGTGCACCACAGGATTATGTCACGCAAAGTGGTCCGCTGCGTGAAATGAACGGTTCGCTGGGTGTACTGGCGCAACAGCTACAAAATGCGAAGTTGCAGGCCGATGCTGCGCACTCTGCGCTGAAACAGACTGATGACCTGAAACCGGTCTTTGATCAGGCATTCACCAAAGTGGTGACGACACCGGCTGATGCGTTACAACCGTTGATTCCGGCGGCACAAACCTTTACACAACAACTGGTAATGGTTGGGGACTATATTTCCCAGCAGGGTACTCAGGTAAGCTTTGTGGCGAATGGCATTCAGTTCCCGACTTCGCAGCAGGCGAGTGAATATAACAAACTGATTGCGCCATTACCGGCACAACATCAGGCGTTTAATCAGGCCTGGACCGCAGCAGTAACTGCAACCCAATAAAGAGTAAAAGCCCGGGAGATTTTCGGGCTTTTCTCCACGCAGTCGCGGTTATTCCGCGACTTGCGGATTCACACAGTTCTTCTCGACATTCCCTTGTAACGCATTAATCAAATTATCCACCGCACAGGCGGCCATGCCATAACGCGTCTCATGAGTAGCAGAACCAATATGTGGGACTGCGACGACATTTGCCATTGAGAGCAGCGGTGAATCCACTGACAGTGGCTCTTGTTCGAAGACATCCAGTCCGGCGGCGTGAATTTCCCCTTTCTGCAATGCCGCAATCAGTGCATTTTCGTCAACCACCGGTCCACGTCCTGCATTAATGAAGATGGCGGAGGATTTCATTTTGGCGAATTGTTCAGCGCCAAACAGGTGATGCGTTTCTTCAGTTAGCGGCAGGATCAGGCAAACGAAATCCGATTCTTGTAGCAGCGTATCCAGATCGCAATAACGGGCGTTAAAGCGTTCTTCAGCTTCTTTATGGTGGCGGCGAGCGTTATAGAGAATCGGCATGTTGAAGCCAAAGTGCGCCCGTTGTGCCAGTGCCATGCCAATCCGTCCCATCCCGACAATGCCAAGAGTTTTATGATGCACGTCGCTGCCGTACCAGTCCGGGCCAATGCTCGCGGTCCATTCGCCTGCTTTTACGCGTTCTGCTACCTCGACAACCCGACGCGCGGTACACAGCACCAATGCCATCAGTGTATCGGCCACCGTTTCCGTTAATACGGTTGGCGTATGCATTAGCAGGATTTTTCGGGCGGTAAGCGCATCGACATCGAAATTGTCGTAGCCTACAGAGATAGTTGATGTGGCACGCAGTTTCGGCATTTTGTCCAGCAACGCGGCATCAACATTTTCATTTGAACCTAACAAGCCCTCGGCTTCGGCAAAAATTTCCGCGTTTTGCGCGACGGTCTGTGGAGTGAGGTCTGTCACCTGGTGAACGGTGAAATGTGCTTGCAGGCGTTGCAGTAAATCATCAGGTAAGGCTTTGTAGAGGATAACGGACGGCTTCATGCTTCTCTCCATTCACTGATAAGGCGATCACCTTAGCCTGAAAAATGAAGCAGGAAAACCTAAGAATACCAGGTGATTGAATCACCACCTGGCATGAAAGTGATTACAGCGGGCTTAAGGTAATTTCTACGCGACGGTTTTGGGCTTTGCCTTCTGCGGTGCTGTTGCTGGCGATCGGGTTAGCCGGACCAAGACCCTGGGTACGAATACGGCTGGCGTCAACGCCCTGGGTAATCAACGCGCTGGCAACGGAATCTGCACGCTGCTGCGACAGACGCATGTTCAGGTCATGACCACCAGTGCTGTCGGTGTAGCCAATCACGTTAACCGCCGTTTTCGGGTACTCTTTCAGTACCATTGCAACACCGGTCAGGGTGTTAGCACCTGCTGGTTTCAGAGTGGCGCTGCTGCTGTCGAAGGTCACATTGTTCGGCATGTTGAGGATAATGTTGTCCCCGCTGCGCGTTACGCTAACGCCGGTGCCGCGCATTTTGTCGCGCAGTTTCGCTTCCTGCACATCCATGTAATAGCCAACGCCGCCGCCCAGTGCCGCGCCTGCTGCTGCGCCAATCAGTGCGCCTTTACCACGATCTTTCTTCGAAGAAGAGAGTGCGCCAATGCCCGCGCCAACGAGAGAGCCCAGACCCGCGCCAATAGCAGATTTACCCGCTTCGCGTTCGCCAGTGTAAGGGTTAGTTGTACAGCCAGATACCGCCAGAGCGCCACTCACAACGGCGGCAATAAGATAAACACGTTTCTTCATTGTTAATCCTTAATAACCTTTTTATTCTTTGCCACGGGTTTCGTGGCGGAAGATTATGCCGTGTGAACATGAAGATTATTCCTGGGAATACTCGGAAATTTGTAAGTAATATTTAACTGCTCAATACATCTAACTTTTCAGGAGCCTTTGGTTTGGCCAACTCATCCTCACGTTATTCTGTTCTTACTGCCGCCCACTGGGGCCCAATGCTGGTTGAAACCGACGGTGAAACAGTTTTCAGCTCGCGTGGTGTGTTAACCACAGGAATGGAAAACTCTTTGCAGAGTGCGGTTCGCGACCAGGTTCATAGCAATACGCGGGTGCGATTTCCGATGGTGCGTAAAGGCTTTCTTGCGTCACCAGAAAATCCACAAGGAATTCGCGGGCAAGACGAATTTGTTCGCGTGAGTTGGGATGAGGCACTGGATCTTATTCACCAACAACACAAACGCATTCGCGGAACTTATGGTCCGGCGTCGATTTTTGCCGGTTCCTACGGTTGGCGTTCAAATGGCGTGCTGCATAAAGCGTCAACATTGTTACAACGCTATATGGCGCTGGCAGGCGGCTATACCGGCCATCTGGGGGATTATTCGACCGGCGCAGCACAGGCGATCATGCCGTATGTTGTGGGCGGCAGCGAAGTTTATCAACAGCAGACCAGCTGGCCGTTGGTGCTGCAACACAGCGATGTGGTGGTGCTGTGGAGTGCTAACCCTCTAAATACGCTGAAAATTGCGTGGAATGCGTCTGATGAGCAGGGGCTTTCTTACTTTTGTGCACTGCGTGACAGTGGGAAAAAGCTGATCTGCATTGATCCAATGCGATCGGAAACCGTCGATTTCTTTGGCGACAAAATAGAGTGGGTAGCTCCACATATGGGCACCGACGTAGCACTGATGCTGGGGATCGCCCATACGCTGGTGGAAAATGGCTGGCACGACGAGGCATTTCTGGCACGTTGTACCACAGGTTATGACGTCTTCGCCGCTTATTTGCTGGGCGAGAGCGATGGCATTGCGAAAACTGCCGAATGGGCGGCGGAGATTTGTGGTGTTGGCGCAGAGAAAATCCGCGAACTGGCGGCTATTTTCCATCAAAATACCACCATGCTGATGGCTGGTTGGGGAATGCAACGCCAACAGTTTGGTGAGCAGAAACACTGGATGCTCGTCACGCTGGCGGCAATGTTGGGGCAAATCGGTACACCAGGTGGCGGTTTTGGGCTTTCTTATCATTTTGCCAACGGTGGTAATCCCACGCGCCGCGCTGCGGTGCTTTCATCCATGCAGGGCAGTTTGCCGGAGGGCACCGATGCGGTAGATAAAATCCCCGTAGCTCGCATTGTTGAAGCTCTGGAAAATCCTGGCGGCGCGTATCAACACAACGGCATGAACCGACATTTTCCGGATATTCGTTTTATCTGGTGGGCGGGCGGCGCCAATTTTACACATCATCAGGACACTAATCGTCTGATTCGAGCCTGGCAAAAACCGGAACTGGTGGTCATTTCAGAATGCTTCTGGACGGCGGCGGCGAAACATGCCGATATCGTCCTGCCTGCAACCACGTCTTTTGAGCGTAACGATCTCACCATGACCGGAGATTACAGCAATCAGCATCTTGTTCCGATGAAACAAGTCGTGCCGCCGCGTGACGAAGCGCGTAATGATTTCAATGTCTTTGCTGAATTAAGCGAACGTTGGGAGAAGGGTGGCTACGCGCGGTTTACGGAAGGGAAAACTGAGCTGCAATGGCTGGAAACTTTTTATAACGTCGCCCGACAACGAGGGGCAAGTCAGCAGGTTGAATTACCATCGTTTGACGCGTTTTGGGAAGCAAACCAATTCATTGAGATGCCGGAAAACCCAATCAGCGAACAGTTTATCCGGTTTGCTGATTTTCGCCGCGCCCCACAGGCGCATCCGTTAAAAACTGCCAGTGGTAAGATTGAAATCTTCTCGCAGCGTATCGCGGATTACGGTTACCCGGATTGTCCAGGGCATCCCATGTGGCTGGAGCCGGATGAGTGGCAGGGCAACGCCGAACCGGAACAGTTGCAGGTACTTTCTGCTCATCCGGCGCATCGTCTGCACAGTCAGTTGAATTACAGTTCCCTGCGCGAATTGTACGCGGTGGCAAATCGAGAACCTGTCACAATTCATCCTGTAGATGCACAGGCGCGCGGTATACAAGATGGCGATACTGTTCGGCTGTGGAACTCACGCGGGCAAATCCTTGCCGGAGCGGTGATTAGCGAAGGTATCAAACCCGGTGTGATGTGCATTCACGAAGGGGCATGGCCGGATCTGGATTTTACTGCTGGCGGGATTTGTAAGAACGGTGCGGTGAATGTGCTGACCAAAGACCTCCCAAGCTCGCGGCTGGGGAATGGCTGTGCAGGTAACACGGCGCTGGCGTGGCTGGAAAAATACACCGGCCCTGAACTTACGCTTACGGCGTTTGATCCGCCTGCCAGTCCATAATCCAGGTAGGGAGTTGAGTTTCCTCCTGCCATGCGCAGTCGACAATGCGAAAGCCTTGCGCATGATAAAAACTTATCGCTGGTTGGTTTTTCTGGTAAACCTCCAGCAATAAATGGGGATGGCGTTGTTGCATATGTTGCATTAACGCCTTGCCGATACCGCGCCTGACAGCCTTCGGTGCGACAAACATCGCTGCCAGAAATCGCCCTTCCATCACGCTGACAAAACCGAGAAATTCACCGCTTTCTTCCCACACCCAGTTTTGTGCGTTAGCAAGATATGCATCACGCACCAGTGGAATGCAGTCACGCCAGTAACTCTCTTCTATAAAGGGATGTCCCCAGGTTGTGCTTTCCAGCCACAGTTCAAGGATCGCGGGCAGCTCAGAACGTTGCGCTTGTCTAATCATGCCTTATTCCCCGGATGGCAACAGCAGCCAACCACATGATCGTTCACCAGCCCACACGCCTGCATAAAGGAGTAACAAATCGTCGAGCCTACAAATTTAAAGCCACGTTTTTTCAATGCCTTAGAGAGTGCGTCGGAGGCAGGTGTCGACGAGGGGATTTCGCTCAACGTTGTGGCTTGTGTCACCTGTGGCTGATGATTTACGAACGACCAGACAAAATCGGCAAATGGTTCGCCGTTCTCTTCCATTTGCAGGTATGCACGCGCATTGCCAATAATGGCCTGAATCTTCCCGCGATGGCGGATAATCCCGGCGTCCTGAACCAGTCTTTCGACATCCTCTTCCTGCATTGCCGCAACTTTTACTGGATCGAACTGATGAAAACAGGCGCGATAATTTTCTCGTTTTTTGAGAACGGTAATCCAGGACAGCCCCGCTTGTTGACCTTCAAGGCAGATCATTTCGAACAGTTTTTTACTGTCAGTTTCAGGCACGCCCCACTCTTCATCGTGGTAGGCAATATAAAGCGGGTCCTGACTCACCCAGCCGCAACGTTCCATACTTTCCCTCGCTATGTACCTGTTCGTAAAAATTTCACCGGCTTTTCTTGACGCACCGGTGAAAAAGTCAATATTTAATACAGGACTACTATGCCCGATATCTTTCATACAATGACAATAATAATGCCGAATTCGGCTCTTCCCTGGAGTCGTGTTAATGATCATAAAAAAATGTGGTGGTCGCCAGATGTTAAGTCTACTGGCGAGCGTGGTAATCAATTCCTTTTTTCTCAACACAGCTTACGCCTGGCAACAAGAATATATCGTTGATACGCAACCCGGACATACCACGGAGCGTTACACCTGGGATAGCGATCACCAACCGGATTACAACGATATTTTGTCGCAACGTATTCAAAGCAGCCAAAGAGTGCTGGGACTGGACGTTAATCTGGCGGAAGAAACGCCTGCGGATGTAACCAGCAGCATGAGTATGGGCTGGAATTTCCCTTTATATGAACACGTTACGACTGGTCCGGTTGCCGCATTGCATTACGACGGTACGACCACTTCGATGTATAACGAGTTTGGCGACAGCACGGCAATGCTGACCGATCCGTTATGGCATGCCAGCGTCAGTACGTTAGGCTGGCGTGTTGATTCCCGACTTGGCGATTTCCGCCCCTGGGCGCAAATCAGCTACAACCAGCAATTTGGTGAAAATATCTGGAAGGCTCAATCAGGCCTAAGTCGCATGACAGCGACAAATCAGAATGGTAACTGGCTCGATGTGACCGTAGGAGCCGATATGTTGCTTAACCAACATATTGCCGCCTATGCCGCGTTATCCCAGGCGGAGAATAGCGCCAATGATAGTGATTACTTGTATACCATGGGCGTTAGCGCCAGATTTTAACGAATTGGTCACAATCAAAGCCCGGCAATAACAATTATTGTAATGATAGTGGGTGCTAACTCACTCAAATAATAATTTTAATGAATGTTTGTCATGTCATTCATTCCTTAGTTAAAGCATTTCATTCCGTTCTGATGGCATTTCATGCCGTTTTTCCCCTGGCATAAAATGCACTTCGTTATGGTTGTCGGCAGAGAATCTTCCAATTTACTACTGCAGGACACTGCCATGACACCTTCAAACTATCAGCGTACCCGCTGGCTAACCCTTATCGGTACCATTATCACCCAGTTTGCGCTGGGGTCAGTTTATACCTGGAGCCTGTTTAATGGCGCGCTCTCAGCCAAACTGGATGCGCCGGTCAGTCAGGTTGCTTTCTCCTTCGGCCTGTTGAGTCTGGGACTGGCAATTTCTTCTTCTGTTGCTGGCAAGTTACAGGAACGTTTTGGTGTCAAGCGCGTCACAATGGCTTCCGGTATTCTGCTGGGATTGGGGTTCTTTCTTACCGCGCACTCCAACAGCCTGATGATGCTGTGGTTGAGCGCTGGTGTGCTGGTTGGTCTGGCAGATGGGGCAGGTTATCTGCTGACGCTCTCTAACTGTGTGAAGTGGTTCCCGGAGCGTAAAGGGCTGATCTCCGCGTTTGCTATTGGTTCCTATGGTTTGGGTAGCCTGGGATTCAAATTTATCGACTCGCATCTGCTGGAGACGGTGGGTCTGGAAAAAACCTTTGTGATTTGGGGCGCGATTGCGCTGGTGATGATTGTCTTTGGCGCGACGTTAATGAAAGACGCGCCGAAACAGGAAGTCAAAACCCATAATGGTGTGGTGGAAAATGATTTCACTCTGGCCGAGTCAATGCGTAAACCGCAATACTGGATGCTGGCGGTGATGTTCCTCACTGCCTGCATGAGCGGTCTGTATGTGATTGGTGTAGCGAAAGATATTGCTCAGAGTCTGGCGCATCTTGATGCAATTTCCGCGGCCAACGCAGTGACGGTTATTTCTATTGCTAACCTTTCTGGTCGTCTGGTGCTGGGCATTCTGTCTGACAAAATCGCCCGTATCCGTGTCATCACTATTGGACAGGTGATTTCGCTGGTGGGTATGGCAGCACTGCTGTTTGCACCATTGAATGCAGTGACATTCTTTGCGGCGATTGCCTGTGTGGCGTTTAACTTCGGCGGCACGATTACTGTGTTCCCGTCACTGGTCAGTGAGTTTTTCGGTCTTAATAACCTGGCTAAAAACTACGGTGTGATTTACCTCGGTTTCGGTATCGGCAGCATTTGCGGCTCGCTTATCGCCTCACTGTTTGGCGGCTTCTATGTGACTTTCTACGTCATTTTTGCCCTGCTGATTTTGTCTCTGGCGCTTTCTACTACCATTCGCCAGCCAGAGCAGGAAGTATTGCGTGAAGCACATATTTAGAAATATGTGGCTACTGAAATAAATCCCACAGGGAGACGTCAGCGTCTCCCTTTTTTATAATCGAATATTAAATGAGCAATAATATTCATATAAAGAATGTGTTTTGTTATTTAATATAAATCATAAATATAAATATATTCCTAAAAACACAGTGGCTATTTGATGCGTTATTTGTAATTCATTGAAGTTGAAGTAAATTTAACTTTGTTACCAAAATACACCTTCAGTAAAATAATTTTATTTTTTAGCACCATTTGTATAATCTGCCCCCCCGTTGTTATGAACAACATCAAGCATATTTATCTATATAAATGGAGTTATAAATGAAAAAGGTTCTGTTTGCCTTATCTGCGCTTGCGCTGACCTCTACTTCCGTATTCGCAGCTGATGCGGGCGACGGTACTGTTAAATTCACTGGTGAGATTGTTGACGCCGCTTGTGTTGTGTCTCCAGACACTCAAAAACAAGAAGTTGTTCTGGGCCAGGTGAACAAGTCTGTGTTTACTGCTACTGGTGATAAATCCACAGCAACTCCGTTCAAAATCAAACTGGAAAACTGCGATATCTCCACGTTCAAAAATGTGGATATCAGTTTTAACGGTGTTGGTGATGCAGACAACAGCAAACTGATTTCTGTGAGCACTGAACCAGGTGCGGCATCTGGCGTAGGTATTGGTATTTATGATAACACCAATACGCTGGTTGAACTGAATACTGGTAAATCCAAAACTACTCTGAAACAAGGCCAGACCGTTCTGTATTTCACCGCTAACTATGTCTCTACTAAAGATGCAGTAACCATCGGTTACGGTAACGCCGAAGTCGACTTCAACCTGACTTACAACTAATCGAGCCTGACGGAACGATCATCTCTCAATGGCAACAGATTATCTGTTGCCATTATTCGCACCAATGACTCAGGGACCGAATCATGAAACGTATTAGCCTTGCCGTGCTGGCACTTTTAATGACCGCACAACAGTGTTTTGCTGGTGGCATAGCCTTAAGCACGACGCGTGTTATTTATGATGGCGGCAAGAAAGAAGCGTCGCTGACCGTTGAAAATCACAATAAAAATGAAGAGTTTTTGATCCAGTCATGGATTGATGATGTGAATGGCAATAAAAAAACACCGTTTATTATTACACCGCCATTATTCAAACTTGATCCCGATAAAAATAACGTCTTACGTATCGTCAATATTGAAGATACTTTACCTAAAGATCGTGAATCTGTTTACTGGATTAATGTAAAAGCGATTCCTGCGAAAAGCGCTGAAAATGAAAATAAAAACGTCTTACAGATAGCCGTTCGCACCCGTCTGAAGTTGTTCTACCGTCCGAAAGGCTTACCGGGAAGTAATCTTGAGGCAATGAAGCAGTTACGTTTTCAACGTCAAAATAACCAAATTGTGGTTAATAACGACTCCGCTTATAACCTGACCTTTAATCAGTTTTCCGTTAATGGACAAAAGATTGAACGGGCGGGAATGGTTCTCGCGAAAGGAAAGTTAAACATTAACCTTCCAGCCGATACAGGCAATGCGAACGAAGTGAAATACAGCATTATTAATGATTTCGGTGTTGCTGGCGAAATGCTGACGAAGCCGATTAACTGATCCTTTTACAAGGCGCTTTTACTATGCATTGGATGCATTTACCTCTCTATCACTACAGAGCGCATTTTTCTTTCTCACTGCTGGCATTAACGATTGCCAGCTCGTTACCTGCGTATGGCGGAAAATTTAACCCTAAATTTCTCGAAAACGTTCAGGGTATCGATCAACACGTCGACTTGTCGGTATACGACTCACCTGTCGGCCAGCAAATACCCGGTAAATACCGGGTTTCGGTGTTTGTAAACGAAGAAAAAATGGCTTCCCGGACGCTGGATTTTAGTACCGCCAGCGAAGCGAAACGCAAAGCCAGCGGTGAGTCGCTTATGCCTTGCCTTAGCCGGGTGCAACTGGAAGAAATGGGCGTGCGTGTTGACAGCTTTCCGGCGCTGAAGATGTCACCACCGGAAGCCTGTGTGGCGTTTGATGAAATCATTCCCCAGGCCACCAGCCGCTTTGATTTTAATACTCAGACGCTGCATCTTTCCTTCCCGCAGGCGGCAATGATGATGACCGCTCGTGGCACGGTTGACCCTTCTCGCTGGGACGAAGGAATACCCGCGCTGTTGCTGGATTACAGCTTTAGTGGCAGCAATGGGCGCAATGAAGGAACAGGTTCATCTTCAGACTCTACCAGTGACAGTTATTACCTGAACCTGCGCAGCGGTTTGAACGTCGGTCCGTGGCGTTTACGTAATAACAGTATCTGGAACCGTACCGATGGCAAAAACCAATGGGATAACGTTGGTACATCGTTAAACCGGGCGATTATTCCACTCAAGTCACAGATAACACTGGGTGATACCGCCACGCCTGGCGAGATTTTTGACAGCGTACAAATGCGCGGGGCGTTACTGGCATCTGACGATGAGATGTTGCCGGACAGCCAGCGTGGCTTTGCTCCGGTGGTGCGCGGCATCGCCAAAAGCAACGCTGAAGTCAGTATCGAACAGAACGGCTATGTCATTTATCGCACTTTTGTTCAGCCGGGCGCATTTGAGATTAACGATCTCTACGCAACCTCCGGCAGCGGCGACCTGACGGTGATCATTAAAGAAGCCGACGGAAGTGAACAACGTTTCATCCAGCCGTTTTCGGCGGTGGCGATTTTTCAGCGTGAAGGGTATCTGAAATATAGCCTGGCTGCCGGTGAGTATCGTGCGGGTAATTACGACAGCGATAAATCGCGATTCGGGCAGTTTACCGCCATGTACGGCTTGCCGTGGGGAATGACCGCCTATGGTGGTGCATTGTTATCGGCTGACTACAACGCCTTAGCGCTGGGGCTGGGGAAAAACTTCGGCACCATTGGCGCGGTATCGGTGGATGTCACCCAGGCGAAAAGTCAGTTACGCAACAATGAAAAAGAGGAAGGCCAGTCTTATCGTTTCCTCTATTCGAAAAGTTTTGACGGCGGCACTGACTTGCGCCTGCTGGGCTACAAGTATTCAACTAGCGGCTATTACACCTTCCAGGAAGCGACCGATGTTCGCAGTGGCGCCGACAGTGATTACCGTCGTTATCACAAGCGCAGCCAGATACAGGGCAACATTACTCAGCAACTGGGAGACTACGGCTCTGTTTATTTCAATATGACGCAGCAGGATTACTGGAACGTTGACGGTAAGGAGAACTCCTTAAGCGCTGGTTATCACGGTCATATTGGTCGGGTGAATTACAGTGTGGCCTATACTTGGACGAGAAGCCCGGAATGGGAAGAAGACGATCGCCTGTGGTCATTCAGTGTTTCGATCCCTCTGGGGGGCGCGTGGAGCAGTTATCGCATGACCACCGACCAGAATGGCAGGACGTCGCAACAGGCCTCTGTCAGCGGCACGTTACTGGAAGATCGTAACCTGAACTATAACGTTCAGCAGGGTTACACCAGTAATGGCGTTGGCTACAGTGGCAGCGTCAATATGGGGTATATGGGTGGCTCTGGCAACATCGACATGGGCTATAACTATTCCAAAGATAACCAACAGGTTAACTATGGCGTGCGCGGCGGTGTCATCGTTCACAGTGAAGGTATAACGCTTTCGCAGCCCTTAGGGGAAAGTCTGGCGATTGTTTCTGCTCCGGGCGCGCGTGGTGGACATGTGGTTAATAGCAGCGGCGTAGAAGTTGACTGGATGGGTAACGCGGTGGTGCCGTATCTCACGCCATATCGTGAAACCATTGTGGAACTGCGCAGCGACACGCTGGGGCAAAACGTTGAACTACAGGAAGCGTTCCAGAAAGTCGTGCCAACGCGTGGCGCAGTTGTTCGTTCCCGCTTTGAAACGCGCGTTGGTTACCGCGTATTGATGAGTTTAAAACAGGCGAATGGCAACGCTGTACCGTTCGGTGCTACCGCAGCATTAAGTGATGACAGCAAACCAGCCAGCAGCATTGTGGGTGAAGAGGGGCAGCTCTATATCAGCGGGATGCCGGAAGAGGGCGAGTTACAGGTGAGCTGGGGGAATGAGCAGGCGCAACGTTGCCGTGTGCCGTTCCGTTTGCCAGAGAAAAAGGACAATTCGGCTATCGTGATGGTTAATGCGGTATGTGAGAAATAAGGATATGCAGATGAGCTTTGTGAAATTAGTGTTTGGTGCTGTATTAATAACCTTAAGTTTATTTTCTACGAGTACTTATGCAGCGGATTGGGGACCCTGTCAGACTGATTCAGGAATACCTCACGACTATTGGTTTGATATAACGCAAACCATTATGGTCCCGACTGAAAATAAATCAGGTAAAATCGTCAGTATTCCATTTGATCTAGGGTATACTTATTCCGCTTATTGTCAGTGCCCTGATCCTATACCTCAAACGGGAGTAGTAACTAGATTTAAAGGAGAATCTACTCTTTTGGATTCAACTCCCCAGTCAAATTATTACAAGTTGAATAATAATATATCAGTATTAACGAAGATTTATATTTTTAGACGTGGGGATTATATTGTTCCATTTACGGACATTGATAATGTTACTCTTGGTCTGGAGTGTACGCGGGGATTGTCAACGGGTTGGACGACAGGGAGTAAAGGTAATGTATAATAAAAATAACCAAGCCTTTTACTGGTGAACTGGATATTCCAAAAACTCAAATTGCTGCACTTTATGGTTCAAAAAAAGCTTCATCTTACGGCAGTATTCCAATGGCAACAGTAAGTATTTTGGGGAAAATCACTGTCACTCAAGGTTGTGAACTTGCCGCTGGCACCGTGCTGGATATTCCATTCGGAGAATATCAGGCCCATGACTTTAAAGGGCGTGCCGGGCAACCGCCACAAAATGTTCGGAAGGTACAAAAAGAACTGAGTTTTGACTGCAATAATATTTCAGATGGCGTTAAAATTTATCTCAGTATTGATGCAACACCGAATAATGCTTACCCCAGCGCAATTGATTTAGGTAACGCCGATGTTGGTGCAGTCATTGAGGACGGTAAAGGTAATATCCTCAAGCCGAATGACAGTAATAGCTTATTAGAAATGAATCCCGGTTCGCTGTACGAAGATGTCAAACGCAAAGCGACAACCACAATTACCGCTTATCCCGTTAGCACGACCGGAAAATTACCCGCTGCCGGTGATTATAGCGGCATTGCTACCATGCATGTCGAACTGGAGTAACAGCCATGAAGCGAACAATACTTGCGTTATGTCTGCTGCCTCTTTCCTTTTCGTCACTGGCGGCAACCACGGATTTAGGGCCGAAAGGAACGTTGAAATTCACCCTCAAAATTAGCCAGGGTGCTTGTGAACTGGTAAAAGACAATATTGAGGTAGACTTGGGAAGGGCTGTCCTTAAACAGCCAGTAAGAATTGGAACGGAACTTAATCCCACTACTTTTTCCATCGGTCTGAAAAACTGTAGCGATGTGGTCAGAGCCTACGTCACTATGGATGGTACGCCCAATGCGGACGACCCGAATCTTTTTGCGCTGGATGCGGGGGGCGCTACGGGCGTTGGGCTGAAAATCAAAACCGCCGCGGGAGTACAACAGTTCCCGGAAAATACGACACCGACACCGGTTGAGTTTGCAATTAACGGTGATGGCGCACATCAACTGAACTATATCGCCAGCTATGTGCCAATTCGCGCTGATGCAACCATTGGTCGCGCGGATGCAACGGTCGATTTTACCGTTCAGTACGAATAATTTCGCATCTTCGGGGCCAGGAAACTGGCCCTTTTTACTGCTTTTTGTAACGCTAAAGTCTTTTTTCATACTTGTATTTTTGTAAATTTGTGCTTCAAGCACACTCTTTCCCCACACTTTTTCCCTTTGCTGTGGTCTACTTATCAGCGTGTGCAGATTTTCCTTATCTGACGACCTTCGCACTTTTCCCTTGCCTGGCTTGAAAGGCCATAATGCAGGGTGTTATCACCTGTTTTTCCAGGGTTTGTTTGCATGAGATATATCAAAACGATAACGCAGCAAAAGCTAAGCTTTTTGCTCGCTGTCTATATCGGTCTGTTTATGAATTGCGCAGTCTATTTCCGTCGGTTTGACGGTTACGCGCATAACTTCACTTTTCTTAATGGCGTCTCGGCGGTTATCGAACTGGCAGGGACGGTTCTGGCAACCTTCTTCTTTTTACGCTTAATTTCACTCTTTGGCAGAACGGCCTGGAAAGTGCTGGCTTCATTGCTGGTGCTGATTTCTGCCGGAGCCAGCTACTACATGACATTTATGAATGTCATGATTGGCTACGGGATTGTTGCTTCGGTGATGACCACCGACATTGACCTGTCGAAAGAAGTGGTTGGCTGGACGCTTATCGCATGGGTTGTACTGGTGAGTATTATCCCGTTGCTATTTATCTGGATGAACCGTTCACAAGACACTTTCTGGCGCCAACTTTGTACCCCGAAAACTCGCTGGCGTAGTGCGCTTACCGTGCTTTTGGCGGGCTTGTTGGTATGGGGCCCAATTCGTCTGATGGATGTAGTGCAAAAGCGTGCAGACCGTTTGGCCGGAGTGGATATGCCAAGCTACGGCGGCGTGCTGGCGAACTCTTATCTGCCTTCGAACTGGCTTTCTGCGTTGGGGCTGTATGCCTGGGCGCAAGTGGATGAATCGTCAGACAATCGGTCGCTGATGAATCCGGCAAAAAAATTCACCTATACCCCGACGCAAAATCTCGACGACACCTATGTGGTTTTCATTATTGGCGAAACTACGCGTTGGGATCATATGGGGATGCTGGGCTACGAGCGCGATACCACGCCGAAGCTGGCCAAAGAGAAAAACCTGGTGATGTACCGTGGTTATTCTTGTGATACCGCGACTAAATTATCACTACGCTGTATGTTTGTACGTGAAGGTGGAACGGAAGATAACCCACAACGTACGCTTAAAGAGCAGAACGTATTTGCGGTTCTCAAACAGCTGGGCTTTAGCTCTGATTTGTACGCCATGCAGAGTGAGATGTGGTTCTACAGCAACACCATGGCTGACAACATTGCCTATCGCGAGCAAATTGCAGCAGAGCCGCGTAACCGTGGGAAAGCGGTGGACGACATGTTACTGGTCAATGAAATCGAGCGTTCTCTGGAGAAAAAACCAGAAGGTAAGCATCTGATTGTCCTGCATACCAAAGGTTCGCACTACAACTATACTCAACGTTATCCCCGTGAGTTTGCCCAGTGGAAGCCAGAGTGCTATGCCATTGACCGCAAATGCCCACGAGCGCCGATGATTAACTCATATGATAACTCCATCACCTACGTTGATCATTTTATCGACACGGTTATCGACAAATTCCGCGATAAGAAAGCCATTATTTTCTATGCAGCGGACCACGGTGAGTCAATTAACGAACGTGAGCACTTGCATGGCACACCACGTGAATATGCGCCACCGGAGCAGTTCCGCGTACCGATGATGGTCTGGATGTCGGATAAATATCTGGAGAATCCGGCCAACGCGCAGGCATTCGCGCAGCTGAAAAAAGAGGCGGATATAAAAGTGCCACGCCGTCATGTAGAACTGTACGACACCATTTTAGGTTGCCTTGGTTATACTTCACCGGACGGTGGTATCAACGAAAACAACAACTGGTGTCGAATCCCTCAGGCGAAGAAAGCAGAAGCTAACTAAATGCACTGCTGAGTTTCTCGCCGATCAAAAGGCATTTTGCTATTAAGGGATTGACGAAGGCGTATCTGAGCAGTAAGATGCGCCCCGCATTCGGTGATTGGCGCAGCCTGGTAGCGCACTTCGTTCGGGACGAAGGGGTCGGAGGTTCGAATCCTCTATCACCGACCAAATTCGAAAAGCCTGCTCAGTGAGCAGGCTTTTTTGCATTTGTAGCCCATGAGGATGAGAACCTCCGGGGGCAGGGAGGTTCGACTCGAGCGAAGCGAGAGAACGTTGCGCCAGCAACGGCCCGCAGGGCGAGCCACGAAGTGGCGAGTAATCCTCTATCACCGACCAAATTCGAAAAGCCTGCTCAGCGAGCAGGCTTTTTTGCATTTGTAGCCCATGAGGACGAGAACCTCCGGGGGCAGGGAGGTTCGACTCGAGCGAAGCGAGAGAACGTTGCGTCAGCAACGGCCCGCAGGGCGAGCCACGAAGTGGCGAGTAATCCTCTATCACCGACCAATTTAGAAAAACCAGCCTACGGGCTGGTTTTTTGCTTTCTGTAACCCGCTCGAACGTAGGCCTGATAAGACGCGGCAGCGTCGCATCAGGCAATGGCAGCACACATTTCCCTGCCAAAATTGCGCCCCACATCTCACTATCCATTAACGGATTTGTGACAGAAACCATTGTCTTTTTTTATATTTGCTTAAATCTTTTTTTGCGTTACTTATGCCTGGCGCTGGCATTTTCCGCTGTGCGGTTTAGCGTTCATGGTATTAATCGCTCAGATATCCACCTTTTCCTCAGATTTTTTTCATTAAATGCATAAAACTTAATCACCAATTGTTGCTAAATATTAAGCTGATTGTTCTGGTTATGTTGGCGTAGCACAAATTTCTCTGCTGCAAATAGTTGTTTGAAGTTTTTTTAATCTTTGTTTGTGGATTCTCACCGTTGGTGTAAATCCCGGTGGGCTGTATTGACGTTTTCACATTCTGTTGACAGATTGTAGGTCACGAGGGGCATTTTATGGAGGATCCGCACTGTAACACTGATGTTAATTAGTACGGCATCCCCACCTCATAACGTTGACCCGACCGGGCAAAAAACAAAAAAGGTCAGGCAGCGACAACCCACTGCAAAGGGTTAAAACAACAAACATCACAATTGGAGCAGAATAATGCGTATTTCCTTGAAAAAGTCAGGGATGCTGAAGCTTGGTCTCAGCCTGGTGGCTATGACCGTCGCAGCAAGTGTTCAGGCTAAAACTCTGGTTTATTGCTCAGAAGGATCTCCGGAAGGGTTTAACCCGCAGCTGTTTACTTCCGGCACCACCTATGACGCCTCTTCCGTACCGCTTTATAACCGTCTGGTTGAATTTAAAATTGGCACCACTGAAGTGATCCCGGGCCTCGCTGAAAAGTGGGAAGTCAGCGATGACGGTAAAACCTATACCTTCCACTTGCGTAAAGGTGTGAAGTGGCACGACAACAAAGAATTCAAACCGACGCGCGAACTGAACGCCGATGACGTGGTGTTCTCGTTCGATCGTCAGAAAAACGCGCAAAACCCGTACCATAAAGTTTCTGGCGGTAGCTACGAATACTTCGAAGGCATGGGCTTGCCGGAGCTGATCAGCGAAGTGAAAAAGGTGGACGACAACACCGTTCAGTTTGTGCTGACTCGCCCTGAAGCACCGTTCCTGGCTGACCTGGCAATGGACTTCGCTTCTATTCTGTCAAAAGAATATGCTGACGCGATGATGAAAGCCGGTACGCCGGAAAAACTGGACCTCAACCCAATCGGCACCGGTCCGTTCCAGTTACAGCAGTATCAAAAAGATTCCCGTATTCGCTACAAAGCGTTTGATGGCTACTGGGGCACCAAA
The DNA here is from genome assembly GCF_005781075.1 of Escherichia sp. E2562. Taxonomy (NCBI): domain Bacteria; kingdom Pseudomonadati; phylum Pseudomonadota; class Gammaproteobacteria; order Enterobacterales; family Enterobacteriaceae; genus Escherichia; species Escherichia sp. E2562. Next base: position 91,476 of record NZ_VATM01000017.1, read on the forward strand.
CCGCAGATCGATACGCTGGTCTTCTCTATTACCCCTGACGCTTCCGTGCGTTACGCTAAATTGCAGAAAAATGAATGCCAGGTAATGCCGTACCCGAACCCGGCAGATATCGCTCGCATGAAGCAGGATAAATCCATCAATCTGATGGAAATGCCGGGGCTGAACGTCGGTTATCTCTCGTATAACGTGCAGAAAAAACCACTGGATGACGTGAAAGTTCGCCAGGCTCTGACCTACGCGGTGAACAAAGACGCGATCATCAAAGCGGTTTATCAGGGCGCGGGCGTGGCAGCGAAAAACCTGATCCCGCCAACCATGTGGGGCTATAACGATGACGTTCAGGACTACACCTACGATCCTGAAAAAGCGAAAGCCTTGCTGAAAGAAGCGGGTCTGGAAAAAGGTTTCTCCATCGACCTGTGGGCTATGCCAGTACAACGTCCGTATAACCCGAACGCTCGCCGCATGGCAGAGATGATTCAGGCTGACTGGGCGAAAGTCGGCGTGCAGGCCAAAATCGTCACCTACGAATGGGGTGAGTATCTCAAGCGTGCGAAAGATGGCGAGCACCAGACGGTAATGATGGGCTGGACTGGCGATAACGGGGATCCGGATAACTTCTTCGCCACCCTGTTCAGCTGCGCCGCCTCTGAACAAGGCTCCAACTACTCAAAATGGTGCTACAAACCGTTTGAAGATCTGATTCAACCGGCGCGTGCTACCGACGACCACAACAAACGCGTTGAACTGTACAAACAAGCACAGGTGGTGATGCACGATCAGGCTCCGGCACTGATCATCGCTCATTCCACCGTGTTTGAACCGGTACGCAAAGAAGTTAAAGGCTATGTGGTTGATCCATTAGGCAAACATCACTTCGAAAACGTCTCTATCGAATAATTAAAAGCCATACAAGACTGATGGCAAAGGCAAAACTGCCTGATGCGCTCCGCTTATCTGGCCTACGAAAATTCTGCAATGTATTGAGTTTGCACGATTTTGTAGGCCGGATAAGGCGTTAACGCCGCATCCGGCATAAACAAAGCGCACTTTGTCAACAATCTGTATACCCGGTGGCGCTGTGCCTCTGCGTGCAGCGCCATCCGGCAGCAATACTTCATTCCCTGTCCGACACGGGCGGGAATTGATTTGTGAGCAATACAGACACGCAGTTCCAGGCTGCGGGTCACTACAGAGAATCCGGGTTATGTTGCAGTTTATTCTCCGACGTTTGGGACTCGTCATCCCCACGTTTATCGGTATTACCCTTCTCACATTTGCCTTTGTCCACATGATCCCGGGCGATCCGGTGATGATCATGGCGGGCGAACGTGGGATCTCCCCAGAGCGTCACGCGCAATTGCTGGCAGAACTCGGCTTGGATAAACCGATGTGGCAGCAGTATCTCCATTACATTTGGGGCGTAATGCACGGCGATTTAGGCATTTCGATGAAAAGCCGCATCCCGGTTTGGGAAGAGTTCGTGCCGCGCTTCCAGGCCACGCTGGAACTTGGTGTCTGTGCGATGATTTTTGCTACGGCAGTCGGTATTCCGGTTGGTGTGCTGGCTGCGGTTAAACGCGGTTCCATTTTCGATCACACTGCGGTTGGCCTGGCGCTGACCGGCTACTCGATGCCGATCTTCTGGTGGGGCATGATGCTGATCATGCTGGTTTCGGTGCACTGGAACCTGACGCCTGTCTCCGGTCGCGTGAGCGACATGGTGTTCCTCGATGATTCCAATCCGTTAACCGGTTTTATGCTGATCGACACCGCTATTTGGGGTGAAGACGGTAACTTTATCGATGCCGTCGCCCATATGATCTTACCGGCGATGGTGCTGGGCACAATTCCGCTGGCGGTTATCGTTCGTATGACGCGCTCCTCAATGCTGGAAGTGCTGGGCGAGGATTACATCCGCACCGCGCGCGCTAAAGGGCTAACCCGGATGCGGGTGATTATCGTCCATGCGCTGCGTAACGCGATGCTGCCGGTGGTGACTGTTATCGGCCTTCAGGTGGGAACATTGCTGGCGGGGGCGATTCTGACCGAAACCATCTTCTCGTGGCCCGGTCTTGGGCGCTGGTTGATTGACGCACTGCAACGCCGCGACTATCCGGTAGTGCAGGGCGGCGTATTGCTGGTGGCGACGATGATTATCCTCGTCAACCTGCTGGTCGATCTGCTGTACGGCGTGGTGAACCCGCGTATTCGTCATAAGAAGTAAGGGGACATCATGTCACAGGTTACTGAAAATAAAGTGATTATCGCACCGGTGCCGATGACCCCGTTACAGGAGTTCTGGCACTATTTTAAACGCAACAAAGGCGCGGTTGTCGGGCTGGTTTACGTCGTCATCGTGCTGTTTATCGCGATCTTTGCCAACTGGATTGCGCCGTATAACCCGGCGGAACAGTTCCGCGATGCGCTACTCGCCCCGCCAGCCTGGCAGGAAGGCGGCAGCATGGCGCACTTGCTCGGTACAGATGACGTCGGTCGTGACGTTATGTCGCGCCTGATGTACGGCGCGCGCTTGTCGCTGCTGGTTGGCTGTCTGGTGGTGGTGTTATCGCTGATTATGGGCGTTATTCTCGGCCTGGTCGCCGGTTACTTCGGCGGCCTGGTCGATAACATCATCATGCGCGTGGTCGATATCATGCTGGCGCTGCCAAGTCTGCTGCTGGCGTTGGTGCTGGTGGCGATTTTCGGCCCGTCGATTGGTAACGCCGCGCTGGCGCTAACCTTCGTTGCCTTGCCGCACTATGTGCGCTTAACCCGCGCCGCCGTGCTGGTGGAGGTGAATCGCGATTACGTCACCGCGTCTCGCGTGGCAGGTGCCGGGGCGCTGCGCCAGATGTTTATCAATATTCTTCCCAACTGTCTTGCACCGTTGATTGTTCAGGCGTCGCTCGGTTTCTCTAACGCCATTCTCGATATGGCTGCTCTTGGTTTCCTCGGCATGGGGGCGCAGCCGCCAACACCGGAGTGGGGCACCATGCTCTCCGATGTGTTGCAGTTCGCGCAAAGCGCCTGGTGGGTCGTGACCTTCCCGGGTCTGGCGATCCTGCTGACGGTGCTGGCATTTAACCTGATGGGTGACGGTCTGCGTGACGCGCTCGATCCCAAACTGAAGCAGTAAGAGGTTCGAGATGGCGTTATTAAATATAGATAAATTATCGGTGCATTTCGGCGACGAAAGCGCACCGTTCCGCGCCGTAGACCGCATCAGCTACAGCGTAAAACAGGGCGAAGTGGTCGGGATTGTGGGTGAGTCTGGCTCTGGTAAGTCGGTCAGTTCACTGGCGATTATGGGGCTGATTGATTATCCAGGCCGCGTGATGGCAGAAAAGCTGGAGTTTAACGGCCAGGATTTGCAGCGTATCTCAGAAAAAGAGCGCCGCAATCTGGTGGGCGCCGAAGTGGCGATGATCTTCCAGGACCCGATGACCAGCCTTAACCCGTGTTACACCGTGGGTTTCCAGATCATGGAAGCGATTAAGGTGCATCAGGGCGGCAACAAAAGTACCCGCCGTCAGCGGGCGATTGACCTGTTGAATCAGGTCGGCATTCCTGACCCGGCCTCGCGTTTAGACGTTTATCCGCATCAGCTTTCCGGCGGCATGAGCCAGCGTGTAATGATCGCTATGGCAATTGCCTGTCGGCCAAAACTGCTGATTGCCGATGAACCGACCACCGCGCTGGACGTGACCATTCAGGCGCAAATCATCGAACTGCTGCTGGAATTGCAGCAGAAAGAGAATATGGCGCTGGTGTTGATCACTCATGACCTGGCGCTGGTGGCGGAGGCGGCGCATAAAATCATCGTGATGTATGCAGGCCAGGTGGTGGAAACGGGTGATGCCCACGCCATCTTCCGTGCGCCGCGTCACCCGTATACTCAGGCATTGCTGCGTGCATTGCCGGAATTTGCTCAGGACAAAGAACGTCTGGCATCGTTGCCTGGCGTCGTTCCAGGCAAATACGACCGCCCGAACGGCTGCCTGCTTAACCCGCGTTGCCCCTATGCGACAGACAAATGCCGCGCTGAAGAACCGGCGCTGAATATGCTCGCTGACGGGCGTCAGTCCAAATGCCATTACCCACTTGATGATGCCGGGAGGCCGACACTATGAGTACGCAAGAGGCCACCTCGCAACAACCGCTGTTGCAGGCTATCGACCTGAAAAAACATTATCCGGTGAAGAAAGGCATGTTCGCGCCGGAACGTCTGGTGAAGGCGCTGGATGGCGTTTCGTTTAACCTTGAACGTGGCAAAACGCTGGCGGTAGTAGGTGAATCCGGCTGCGGTAAATCGACGCTTGGTCGGTTACTGACGATGATTGAAACGCCCACCGGCGGTGAACTGTATTATCAGGGGCAGGATTTGCTCAAGCACGATCCGCAGGCGCAGAAGCTGCGTCGGCAGAAAATCCAGATCGTCTTCCAGAACCCCTATGGTTCACTGAATCCGCGTAAAAAAGTCGGGCAAATTCTCGAAGAGCCGCTGCTTATTAACACCAGCTTAAGCAAAGAACAGCGTCGGGAAAAAGCCCTGTCGATGATGGCGAAAGTCGGCCTGAAAACCGAGCATTACGACCGCTATCCGCATATGTTCTCCGGCGGTCAGCGTCAGCGTATCGCCATTGCCCGTGGCCTGATGCTCGACCCGGATGTGGTGATTGCCGATGAGCCGGTTTCCGCGCTGGACGTTTCGGTGCGCGCGCAGGTGCTCAACCTGATGATGGATTTGCAGCAGGAGTTGGGGCTGTCTTATGTCTTTATCTCCCACGACCTGTCGGTGGTGGAGCACATTGCTGATGAAGTGATGGTAATGTACCTGGGCCGCTGCGTGGAGAAGGGAACGAAGGACCAAATCTTCAATAACCCGCGCCATCCGTATACTCAGGCACTGCTCTCTGCGACGCCGCGCCTGAACCCGGACGATCGCCGCGAGCGCATCAAACTCACCGGTGAACTGCCAAGCCCGCTGAATCCACCGCCGGGCTGCGCCTTCAACGCCCGCTGTCGTCGACGCTTCGGCCCCTGCACCCAGTTGCAGCCGCAGCTAAAAGACTACGGCGGTCAACTGGTTGCCTGCTTTGCTGTTGATCAGGATGAAAATCCGCAGAAGCCTGCTGTATAACCCACCCGATGAGACCGGCTTTCATGCTGGTCTCATGTCAAATATGACCTTCTTGTACTTTAACTATCACTTATAGATCTTTTTTGACCATTGCTGTTGCCAATGGGTTATATATGAGCTAAATTATAATAATTAATAAAAAATAGTTCATTTGTGATGCTTAACGAACTTCTTTAACCATAAATGATCTTTTTTTGTCTTTAATCAATTGAAAGGTTCTTTAATGATCTACACGGGGTCACAGAATCTGGCTCAAGAGTTGAAAGCGATCGGCGACCAGCTCCAGGAGTTGCAGAAGAAACTTATTCAGGGGCCGAATATTAGTCAACCACGCCCCCTCCGGACCATTGAGACTCCTCGTCATTTGGGGGAACAACTGAACGCACGTCGCAAAGAATTGGGCATTGATTTATACACCCTTGAACTACAAACGGGGATCTCAACGTCCACGTTAAAGCGACTTTTTAAGGATCCTGAACAGGTTAAATTCGGCAGTGTGTTTGCGGTGGCGAACGTTCTTGGAGTGAAACTATGCATCGACGAGTGAAAGTGTTGCTCTATGGTCAGGTAGTGGGTGAACTCTCTCAGAACGACAGTGGTTTTTTGTTTCAGTACGCCCCGGATTACCACGGACCGGCAATCTCAATCAGTCTGCCCGTCGCACAGCGTCAGTTTCCCAGTGAGACGTTGCATCCTTATTTTGCCTCACTGGCGCCAGAAGGATGGCTGCGTCAACGCTACAGCCAGATACAGCATCGTGACGAAAACGATCCGCTGGGAATGCTTATTGATAACGGCAAGAATCTGCTGGGGGCAATCCAGATTTTACCTTGGGAGGAATAATGGCGAATTGTCGCATTCTGTTAACGCCGCTGAATGAACGTGACGAACAGCGCGGATATTCGACACAAGGGTTGAAGCGCCTGAGCGGCACTGCAAAATTGAATCCTCGGCTGGGGTTTACGCGAACTCAGTTTGTGCAGGAACTTCCGCGTCAACAAAAAGGGATGAGTATTTCCGGTTACCAGCCCAAATTGCAATTAGTGCTGGATGAAGGAGAGTTCCGCGTCGTAGATCATCAGGGAAATTTTATCCTTAAGCCCTCTCCAGCCGACTTTCCCGGTTTGGCCGAAAATGAACATGCAACAATGACATTGATGTCTCGTTTGGGATTTGACGTACCTGTGCATGGCCTGCTGAGTTTTGCACCACAATCAGAGGAGGAGCTTGAATACGCGTTTGTTATCCGGCGCTATGACCGGGATGACAAGGGGCAGCCAGTGCATCAGGAGCAGCTTGATGGTGCGATGCAGATTACAGATAAATATGGCAAAACGGGAAATGATAACGAGCAATACGTCAGCTATGAAACGCTGGCCCGATTTTTAATTGCCCATGTTAACGACAACATCGCATTTAAAATCGATCTCTTTCGTCGCATTGTTTACGCCTGGTTGCTGGGTAATAACGACATGCATTTACGAAACTTTGGCTTAGTGTACTCCGATGGTTTGACGCCAGCGTTAGCGCCGGTGTATGACTTTGTTTCTATCGCTCCCTATCCGGAATATTTTCTCTCAAACTATCTGGCGCTGCCGTTATTGATGCGAGAAGAAGGCGGTCGGGAACTGGCTCCTGGATTTGAAAGTGATTATGGCGAGTATATCGGGCAGGACTTTTTGCTGTTGGGTGAATCGATGGGATTAGCGCCCAGATTGCTGGAAAAACTCTTTCAGGATATACGTAAAGAAAATGCCATTGTTATGGAAACGTATGAACAGTCCTTTATGACTCAGGAGCATATCCAGGCTGTACTGAAATGCTATCGACATCGTCTGGGGCTGCTGTGAGCAGCCCCCGTTACTTTTACTCAATCAGCTTCAACAGCGGCGAAAAGCACAGCAAAATGCCATAAAACAGGATAAGCCATGTTTTTAGCCCGCGTAGTTTTTTCAGTTGTGAAACTTTAGAGATCAGGAAAAACGGAATCAGGCACGACACAATGCCATATAACGGGCTTCCTAACTGAAAGAACACCAGCACCGATACACGAAACGAAACCCAAATCGTCAACGTAATGACGATAAAAGCGCAAATTGCCAGAGTCAGCATACGCGAGTTAATTTTCTGGGTATCAATAATTCGGCTTAACAGATTGAGAATAATGCCTTTAATGGCCTCGTGGAAACCGAGGTAAATGCCAAAGAATGCGGTCAGTACGGCAAAGATATTCAGCACCGTAGAGGTGATATGAATGATATGCCCGGGGATCACCTGCGCGGCCAGTGCCAGTGCCGAGATATTTTGTTCAAAGGCAGAAACGGCTTCTTCGTGGCTAATTGAGAAGGTAAACGAAAAGGCAAAAAACAGGATCACCGCGATGAGCGTGATATAGCTAATCCGGTGGGTACGCAGCGCGAGCCGAGTTGCCAGTACTTTATCTGTTTCCCGTTTACGATAGGCAATATTCATCGGGTTAAGCACCTGAATAAATACCGCAGAGAAGAAACAAAATGGAATGGTGAGCAGGACGTCGCGGAAAAATACGGAGGCTTGTGGGAAGGCGGTTATATTGGCGAAATTCCAGTGCGGGATCATCGCAAAACCGAACACGACAATAATGCCGACTTTGACCACCACCATTGGCCCGGAGATCTTAAATAGCAACCTTTCACCACCAGACGCAATTGCCACCAGTACGGCGAAAATAGCGACTTTATAAAGTAGAGATTGTGAAAGATCGGCATCGGTTAAACCGAAGGTTTTCAGGTATGAGGCGCTGTCGAAAACCACGGAGAGAGAGTAGATAAAAATCCCGTGGATAATCATCAAAAAGTAGATAACCCCGAGGAAAATTCCCCAGTTTTTGCCCAGGTAATGACTGATAATATCTGTATAGTCATTACAGGAATCACTTTCTGAAAGTGTCTTTAAATAAATGTCCTGCACTATCCAGGTTGCCGGATAAGCAATGATTGCAGCGGTAATAAATACCCAAATCCCCTTCAGGCCAATTTGTACCGGCATCAGCACGGTTCCGGCACCAATCGCCATTCCTATACATAATAAAACCCAGCCGAAGTCATAGCGCGTAAACGGCAATTTGTGATCGTGTAATGGTTGTGTGTTGTGCTGCATAAAGTCCTGTCCAGAAAGAAGTCAGCCTCATAAAAATGAATAACCCCAGCTTCTCTTGCGCAACTGGTAGAGAAGTTGAATATGCAGTGTGTAACGAATGAGACAGCAGATTCACTGGGGAGATCGCGAGGAGGCGCAATTCTACAAAATTGCGCATTTCACTACCAGTCTGGAGTCAGCTCGGATATGAACTGCAACTATTGTAAACAAAGAAATTAAGTTGGAAGGCATCACGCAATGAGGAAAATTGCCAGATGCTGACGGTAAAACGCAATCGTAGAATCAGCGGCAAGCCGGAAGGATTCCGGTGAGGCGCAATGTTGCGGGGGCTTTATCCCCGGCGGCATTGGTTGCTGGAAAGAGAAAACCCCCGCACGTTGCAGGTATGCACCTGACAACATCACGGGGGCCATTCTTGAACCCAAACAACTCAAGGATAGCCGCGAAACGTTGTCATTACAACAGAGGCGGCTATATGACGCTCGCAGAGTTGAGCATGGCCTTCTGGCATGATTTAGCGGCTCCGGTCATTGCTGGCATTCTCGCCAGCCTGATCGTGAGCTGGCTGAATAAGCGGAAGTAATATGCAACGTGGGCGTCAGGCTGCCGTAATGGCAATTTGCGCCCGGACCAGGCCGCAGGGGGGAACTCTGCGGCCTTTTTCGTAAGAAAAATGCAACGGTTGCAAGTGGATAATATTCTGCGGAATGCGCAGCACAGAGTGAAGAAGTGATGGATTTCGAAGCACAAAAATGGTCGTAGAATCAGCGGCAAGCCGGAAGGTTCCGGTGAGCTTGATCCCTGGTGGCATTGGTTGCTGGAGAGAGAAAACCCCCGCACGTTGCAGGTATGCACCTGACAACATCACGGGGGCCATTCTTGCATCTAGACCATTCAAGAATAGCCGCGAAACGTTGTCATTACAACAGAGGCGGCTATATGACGCTCGCAGAGTTGGGCATGGCCTTCTGGCACGATTTAGCGGCTCCGGTCATTGCTGGCATTCTTGCCAGCCTGATCGTGAGCTGGCTGAATAAGCGGAAGTAATATGTCATGCGGGCGTCAGGCTGCCGTAATGGCAAGTTGCGCCCGGATCAGGCCGCAGGGGGGAACTCTGCGGCCTTTTTCGTAAGAAAAATGCAACGGTTGCAAGCGGATAATATTCTGCGGAATGCGCAGCACAGAGTGAAGAAGTGATGGATTTCGAAGCACAAAAACGGTCGTAGAATCAGCGGCAAGCCGGAAGATTCCGGTGAGGCGCAATGTTGCGGGGGCTTTATCCCTGGTGGCATTGGTTGCTGGAGAGAGAAAACCCCCGCACGCTGCAGGTATGCACCTGACAACATCACGGGGGCCATTCTTGAAACTAGACGACTCAAGGATAGCCGCGAAACGTTGTCATTACAACAGAGGCGGCTATATGACGCTCGCAGAGTTGAGCATGGCCTTCTGGCATGATTTAGCGGCTCCGGTCATTGCTGGCATTCTCGCCAGTCTGATCGTGAGCTGGCTGAATAAGCGGAAGTAACGTGTCATGCGGGTGTCAGGCTGCCGTAATGGCAATTTGCGCCCGGATCAGGCCGCTGGGGGGAACTCTGCGGCCTTTTTCGTAAGAAAAATGCAACGGTTGCAAGCGGATAATATTCTGCGGAATGCGCAGCACAGAGTGAAGAAGTGATGGATTTCGAAGCACAAAAACGATCGTAGAATCAGCGGCAAGCCGGAAGGGTTCCGGTGAGGCGCAATGTTGCGGGGGCTGTATCCCCGGTGGCATTGGTTGCTGGAGAGAGAAAACCCCCGCACATTGCAGGTATGCACCTGACAACATCACGGGGGCTAATCTTGAACCTAGACCACTCAAGGATAGCCGCGAAACGTTGTCATTACAACAGAGGCGGCTATATGACGCTCGCAGAGTTGGGCATGGCCTTCTGGCACGATTTAGCGGCTCCGGTCATTGCTGGCATTCTCGCCAGCCTGATCGTGAGCTGGCTGAATAAGCGGAAGTAATATGCCATGCGGGCGTCAGGCTGCCGTAATGGCAATTTGCGCTCGGACCAGGCCGCAGGGGGAAACTCTGCGGCCTTTTTCGTAATTACTGCGGATAAGGCACCCAGTCGCCACCGTTCAGGCGAACATACGGTTTATTTTGATATTGAATGACCACCGCATTCGAGTTCTCGGAAACAGGCGCAGTCTGTGGTAATCCACTAGTGAGTTTTTTCCAGTCAACATTGTCTTCGGTGAAAATCTTGCCGTCGAGAACGCGAACCACCAGATCAGAGATTGCCAGGAAGCTGCTTGGTTGGTCGATGACAATTGGTGCGCCCTGATGTGGTGTTTTCATGCCGAAGAATTTCACGCCAACCGGTACATCAGTGATTGCCGGGCTGGGGATATCACGCAAACCAGAAACTTGCATTCTGTCACCTTTCAACGCGCCACCGTGTTCCGGTACTACGACGACCATCACTTTACGACCCGATTTCTCCAGTTCAGTAAAGAAGGCGTCCAGTTCATCAAAGAACTTCTGCGCTCGCGCTTTGTAATCCGCTGTTTTGCTGACGCCCGGATAATGGTTGCCGTCATGCAGTGGAAGCGTGTTGTAGAACGTGGCGCTACGGCTGTTTTTATCTTTTTCGGTAACGTCCAGCCAGCGGTTAAGCACGGCAGTATCGTCATAAACCGGCGAACCATCAAAGCCCAGCAAAATGACGGGAAGATTTGTTTGATCCATCAATTCGGTCTGCATACCGCCGTTTTCGCGAACTTCTTTCAGGAAGCCGCCAAACTGGCCGTTATGTCCCATCATCAGGTGCTGGGTAAAGCCCAGTTTTGACAAGTTATCGAACAGATAGCAGTCATTATTTGCTGGTTGATACAGATTGGTGTGCGATGGCTGACCGCAACTGGCGCGCAGCAGACGAATCGCCGCCGGACCGCTGTATGAGGTTGCAGAGTTGAAATTCTTGAACTCAATATCAAAATGCGACCACAACGGATGTGACATTAATCCGGCAGCTTCAATATCCGACCATGAAAGCGAACAGATATTAATCACCAGAAGCTCAAATGGCTGCGCATCCGCTGGCAGCGCGGATGGGAAGGTCGATTTACGTTTCGCCTCGGCGTTATAGAAATTATTCAGCCAGGCATTGAGGTTTGCGGTTGTCGGTGGTGCAGTTTGCGCTGGCATATCTCCAACTACTGGCGTGCCGCCGGTTGCCGCGACTGTTGCCGCAGCGTTACCGCCCGTCGTTGTTACCGTGGTGGTCGGTTGACCGGCTGGCCACAGGGAGAAACTTGGACCAGCCAGCGTAAGTACGTTCAGCCATACCAGAATGGCGACCACAAAAACGGTGATGCGAATCCATTGCGACAAGAATAACCAGGCCACTAACAAAACAAAGACAGCACCAATCATCTGCCAGTTAATAAAGCGCGTGACCAGATCGATTAAATAATCGGGACTAAAGCCTGCCACTTGTGACCCCTGGCTCATAATACTTTCCGGGCCAGGTAGCCAGGTATCATGCCAGAAGAGGGCAAAGCCGATTGGCAGGGCGATCCAGTGGCGCAGGCGATGCAGGCTGTAGCGCGGAATCGGCATCAGCAGGAACGCGGCAAATACCAGATTGAGTAGCGGATGGAAGTTAAGGTAGCCCGCCCACAACAGGCCGAACTTAACCAGAAAATAAAAGTTCCAGCCAGAAAGGCCGCGCCAGTATTGCCAGAGTGAAGAAGGCATAGCGGTATTTTGGGTAAATTGAGTCATTTTTTGGTAGCCCTGGCTTTTTCTGCACGGCGTAACGTACCGGCCGGTTTTACATAACGAGGTTTCGCAAATAACAAACGCAGGGTGTCACGAATGCGCCGTAGGGAATGGCGCGCCAGATAGCCCAGCGGGAAAAAAACAAGCGCACAAACGACAATGATTTCAATGATATCGCTGATGGTCATCATGATGAATGCTCCACAGGATCACTCAACAGTCGCAGCGGTTCCGGTATTCGTCGCCAGTTACGCCCATCATGCTCGGCATTGATTACCGGCATGGAGGCCTGAGTTAAAGGCAGTGGCACCCCCCATTGTTCCGGGGCAAGTAAACGCATTTGCACCAGTTCAGCGCTGATTTGGTCATCTTCAAACCAGACCATGCGGTTAGAGAAAATGTCGCCAGTAGGTAACGGGAAAATGTGATTCAACGCAGTATCCAGATCGTTGATCCTGCAGAATGAGAGGAACAGGACCAGTCGATTTCCACCAACGGTCATAATGTCGCCAGTGCGATTTGGACGGCACAGCGTCAGGGCTTGCTCAACGCGGATGCCCGGTACTGGGCGTAAAGCGACCAGCACGCCTTTACCATGAGCAGGCAACAACGTGTTATTCATCATGTTATTGACCGCCTCACAGAACACATCCCACTTTTGAAAACCGCGCAGTTTCAGCGGTTGGGTCATGGATAGCAGGGTAGTGATATCTTCCGGAACATAGCGGCTGAACTTCTGCCCTTGCACGCTTTCAATCATCGTCAGACAGCGGGAGAGCGGGGCGTTCCAGGGAATAACCATGTTAGCGCCACAGGCCAGTAACAGGCGTTCATCGGTGGCACGCAGGCTGGCGGTATTTTCCCGCACGAGGATCTTCATCGCACTACCACGCTGGCGACGCAGGGTATGAATGCTGCGGGCCAGTGGTTCAATTTGCCCATTTTGCTGTAAAGAGAAAACGACGGTTGCAGCCTGTGCAGTCCGGGCTTCATTGAACAGAGTTTCGTTGTTGTCGAACAGTTGCCAGTGTTCTGATAAAGGGGGGGCGCCTTCCAGCACAGCAATATTGCTAAGAATGCGTTTTTCATCGCTGCGTGGTTGGATCTCCGCTTCTTCACGCTGAACTAACGTCCAGATACCCTCTTGCTGCTGAACGATGAGTTGCTGACGGGCGCTAACCCCTTTTTCGTTGCACCAGAAGGCGATATCCAGCAGATGTTGATCGCCCTGAAAACGCAAACTGGCAAGCCCAAAAAGTGAGCGGTATTCCTCCAGCAACAATGAAAATTGTTTATCGTTATTATTTCCTGGATTAATTACCAGCAGTGAGCAATGGTATAATCTGCTCCACTTGTTCATTTTATCCAGCCATGAACGAAGCCGCTCAGTTGGAATGTTTTGCCATGCATTATTGGCACAAACAAGAATGAAAAGATAATTTTCGGGATCAATAGAACATTGTAAATCACGGGGCAAATAGTATAGCCCCTTTTCATGATTTAGCATTGAAAATAATTTTATTTTTTCCGGTCCGTGAGAATCATCTAATTTGAAGGTTTTTTCGGGATCGTTATCCATGCTAATGACCGCGACTTTCGCGGTTTCAGCTTGAGAAGCCATCGTTTGATTCACAAGGCTGATAGCATCTTCTTGACGATCGACGTTAAACCACCAGACGCCGCCTGCTGGCATATGCCGCAACTCATCCCACAAAGATGAGATACCGATAGAGAATACAGGGTCCACAACGTCCCTCAAGTCACCATTTTGTCTGATTATTAGTTTACTAGCGAAAGCTAAGAAATAAACCTACCATTGAAATTAAAACTTATCAGATTTAGCATGTGAATCAATTTAGCAGGCTGGAAGCCTTATGATATCAGTCTTTTCGTTTTTTACTTTCGTTAGTTGCGTACATGAAAGTTAAAAAATGAACGGATTACGTATTGCCGTCTGGCATTATACGGGCAAAATTCTGTCGATTAGAATTGACTGATGCGTGGCGGGTATATTTTATCGAGATTAAGCATAATGAATAACAACGAACAGGATACTCTGCCTGATCCCGCGATAGGCTATATCTTTCAGAATGATATTTTGGCGTTAAAGCAGGCGTTTTCACTGCCTGATATCGATTATGCCGATATTTCTCAGCGTGAGCAGTTAGCAGCGGCGTTAAAACGCTGGCCATTGTTGGCTGAGTTTGCGCAACAGAAGTAGGGGAGTAGTGAATGGCCGTACTGGGATTACAGGGGGTGCGGGGAGGTGTGGGTACAACAACCATCACCGCCGCGTTGGCCTGGGCATTGCAAATGTTGGGAGAAAATGTCCTGGTGGTTGATGCCTGCCCGGACAATTTGTTGCGCTTGTCGTTCAACGTTGATTTTACCCATCGTCAGGGCTGGGCCAGAGCCATACTGGATGGTCAGGACTGGCGAGATGCCGGGATGCGCTATACCTCGCAGCTCGATCTACTGCCTTTTGGTCAGTTATCCATTGAAGAGCAAGAGAATCCCCAGCACTGGCAAACTCAGTTGAGTGCAATTTGCGAAGGCTTGCAGCAGCTGCAGGCCAGTGGGCGTTATCAATGGATTTTGATCGACTTACCGTGCGACGCCTCGCAGATAACGCATCAAATCCTGAGCCTGTGCGATCACTCGCTGGCAATCGTTAAAGTGGATGCTAACTGCCATATTCGGCTGCATCAGCAAGCACTACCTGCTGGCGCGCATATATTGATTAATGATTTCCGCATTGGCAGCCAGGTACAGGAAGATATTTACCAGTTGTGGTTGCAAAGCCAGCGCCGGTTACTGCCAATGTTGATTCATCGCGATGAAGCGATGGCTGAATGCCTGGCGGCGAAACAGCCGTTAGGTGAATACCGCAGTGATGCGCTGGCGGCGGAGGAAGTTCTGACGCTGGCAAACTGGTGCCTGTTGAACTATTCCGGTCTGAAAAAGCCAGTCGGGAGCGCGTCATGAGTATCTTGACCCGGTGGTTGCTTATCCCGCCGGTCAACGCGCGTCTTATCGGGCGTTATCGGGATTATCGTCGTCACGGCGCCTCGGCTTTCAGCGCGACGCTTGGCTGTTTTTGGCTGATCCTGGCCTGGGTGTTCATTCCGCTTGAACACCCGCGCTGGCAGCGTATTCGCGCAGAACATAAAAACCTTTACCCACATATCAACGCTTCGCGTCCGCGCCCGTTGGATCCGGTCCGTTATGTCATTCAGACTTGCTGGTTGTTGATCGGCGCTTCACGCAGAGAGACGCCAAAACCACGCTGGCGGGCATTTTCTGGCCTGCAGAATATCCGTGGGCGTTACCATCAATGGATGGACAAACTGCCAGAGCGTGTCAGCCAGAACACGCAACATCTTGATGAGAAAAAAGAACTGGGCCATCTGAGCACCGGAGCACGGCGTTTTATTCTTGGCGTCATTGTGACTTTCTCGCTGATTCTGGCGCTAATTTGCGTCACTCAGCCTTTTAACCCGTTGTCGCAATTTATCTTCCTGATGTTGCTGTGGGGCGTGGCGCTAATGGTGCGGCGTATGCCAGGGCGCTTCTCGGCGTTGATGTTGATTGTGCTGTCGCTGACTGTCTCGTGTCGCTATATCTGGTGGCGATATACCTCGACGTTGAACTGGGATGATCCGGTCAGCCTGGTATGTGGCTTAATCCTGCTATTTGCGGAAACTTATGCGTGGATTGTGCTGGTGCTTGGCTACTTCCAGGTGGTATGGCCACTGAATCGTCAGCCAGTACCGCTGCCGAAAGACATGTCGCAATGGCCGTCGGTGGATATCTTTGTACCGACCTACAACGAAGATCTCAGCGTGGTGAAAAACACCATTTATGCTTCGCTGGGTATCGACTGGCCGAAAGACAAACTCAACATCTGGATCCTCGATGACGGCGGCAGGGAAGAGTTTCGCCAGTTTGCGCAAAACGTGGGGGTGAAATATATCGCCCGAACGACGCATGAACATGCGAAAGCAGGCAACATCAACAATGCACTGAAATATGCCAAAGGCGAGTTCGTGTCGATTTTCGACTGCGACCACGTTCCCACACGCTCGTTCCTGCAAATGACCATGGGCTGGTTCCTGAAAGAAAAGCAGTTGGCGATGATGCAGACGCCTCACCACTTCTTCTCACCAGATCCGTTCGAACGCAACCTGGGGCGTTTTCGTAAAACGCCGAACGAAGGCACGCTGTTCTACGGTCTGGTGCAGGACGGTAATGACATGTGGGATGCCACTTTCTTCTGCGGTTCCTGTGCGGTGATTCGGCGTAAGCCGTTGGACGAGATTGGCGGCATCGCGGTCGAAACCGTGACTGAAGATGCGCATACTTCTCTGCGTTTACACCGTCGTGGCTACACTTCCGCTTATATGCGTATTCCCCAAGCGGCGGGGCTGGCGACTGAAAGCCTTTCGGCGCACATTGGGCAACGTATCCGTTGGGCGCGCGGAATGGTGCAAATCTTCCGTCTTGATAACCCGCTTACTGGTAAAGGGCTGAAGTTCGCTCAGCGGCTGTGCTACGTCAACGCTATGTTCCACTTCTTGTCGGGGATTCCACGGCTGATCTTCCTGACCGCACCGCTGGCGTTCCTGCTGCTGCACGCCTACATCATTTACGCGCCTGCGTTGATGATTGCCCTGTTTGTGCTGCCGCATATGATTCACGCCAGCCTGACCAACTCGAAGATTCAGGGTAAATATCGCCACTCCTTCTGGAGTGAAATCTACGAGACGGTGCTCGCCTGGTATATCGCCCCGCCGACGCTGGTGGCGCTGATTAACCCGCACAAAGGCAAATTTAACGTCACCGCCAAAGGTGGTCTGGTGGAGGAAGAGTACGTCGACTGGGTGATCTCGCGACCGTACATCTTCCTCGTATTACTCAACCTGGTCGGTGTTGCTGTCGGCATCTGGCGTTACTTCTATGGCCCGCCGACTGAAATGCTCACCGTGGTCGTTAGTATGGTTTGGGTGTTCTACAACCTGATTATTCTCGGCGGTGCAGTAGCGGTATCGGTAGAAAGCAAGCAGGTACGTCGTTCGCACCGTGTTGAGATGACCATGCCAGCGGCGATTGCCCGGGAAGATGGGCATCTTTTCTCCTGCACCGTTCAGGACTTCTCTGACGGCGGCCTGGGGATCAAGATCAACGGTCAGGCGCAGATTCTGGAAGGACAGAAAGTGAATCTGCTGCTCAAACGCGGTCAGCAAGAGTATGCCTTCCCGACTCAGGTTGCGCGCGTGATGGGTAACGAAGTGGGGCTGCAATTGATGCCGCTCACTACCCAGCAACATATCGATTTTGTGCAGTGTACGTTTGCCCGTGCGGATACATGGGCGCTCTGGCAGGACAGCTACCCGGAAGATAAGCCGCTGGAAAGTCTGCTGGATATTCTGAAGCTCGGCTTCCGTGGCTACCGCCATCTGGCGGAGTTTGCGCCTTCTTCGGTGAAGGGCATTTTCCGTGTGCTGACTTCTCTGGTTTCCTGGGTTGTTTCGTTCATTCCGCGTCGCCCGGAGCGGAGCGAAACGGTACAACCATCGGATCAGGCTTTGGCTCAACAATGATGATAACGCGATGAAAAGAAAACTATTCTGGATTTGTGCAGTGGCTATGGGGATGAGTGCGTTCCCCTCTTTCATGACGCAGGCGACACCGACGACGCAACCACTGATCAATGCTGAGCCAACTGTGCCTGCCCAGGCGGAGCAAAATCCGCGGGTCGGACAGGTGATGCCAGGCGTGCAGGGCGCGGACGCGCCCATCGTGGCGCAGAATGGCCCTTCGCGCGATGTGAAGCTGACCTTTGCGCAAATCGCGCCGCCGCCGGGTAGCATGGTACTGCGTGGCATTAACCCAAACGGCAGCATAGAGTTTGGTATGCGCAGTGATGAAGTGGTGACGAAGGCGATGCTTAACCTTGAATATACGCCGTCGCCATCACTGCTGCCGATACAGTCACAGTTGAAAGTCTATCTGAACGATGAGTTGATGGGCGTGCTGCCAGTGACCAAAGAGCAGTTGGGTAAAAAGACGTTGGCGCAAATGCCGATTAATCCGCTGTTTATCACCGACTTCAACCGCGTGCGGCTGGAGTTTGTTGGTCATTATCAGGATGTCTGTGAAAACCCGGCCAGCACAACGCTCTGGCTGGATGTTGGACGCAGTAGCGGACTGGATCTGACATATCAATCACTGAATGTGAAAAATGATCTGTCGCACTTCCCGATTCCGTTTTTCGACCCGAGGGATAACCGAGCCAATACGTTGCCGATAGTTTTTGCTGGTGCGCCGGATGTTGGTCTGCAACAGGCTTCGGCGATTGTTGCGTCGTGGTTTGGTTCGCGTTCTGGCTGGCGCGGACAGAACTTCCCGGTACTCTATAATCAGCTTCCGGACCGCAATGCGATTGTCTTTGCGACCAATGACAAGCGACCTGACTTCCTGCGCGATCATCCGGCAGTAAAAGCCCCGGTGATTGAGATGATCAACCATCCGGAGAATCCTTACGTCAAATTGTTGGTGGTCTTTGGGCGTGATGACAAAGATCTATTGCAGGCGGCGAAAGGCATTGCTCAGGGCAATATTTTGTTCCGTGGTGACAGCGTAGTGGTGAACGATGTTAAACCGCTATTGCCACGTAAACCGTACGATGCGCCAAACTGGGTGCGAACCGATCGTCCGGTCACCTTTGGTGAGCTGAAAACCTATGAAGAACAGTTACAGTCCAGCGGGCTGGAGCCGGCAGCGATTAATATCTCGCTGAACTTGCCGCCAGATCTCTACCTGATGCGCAGCACCGGTATCGATATGGATATCAACTATCGCTACACCATGCCGCCGGTGAAAGATAGCTCGCGGATGGATATCAGCCTGAACAACCAGTTCCTGCAATCTTTCAACCTGAGCAGTAAACAGGAGGCGAACCGCCTGCTGCTGCGGATCCCGGTGTTGCAAGGTTTGCTGGATGGTAAAACCGATGTCTCCATTCCGGCGCTGAAACTGGGGGCGACCAACCAGTTGCGTTTCGATTTTGAGTATATGAACCCAATGCCGGGTGGTTCGGTAGATAACTGTATTACCTTCCAGCCGGTGCAGAATCACGTCGTGATTGGTGACGACTCTACCATCGACTTCTCGAAGTATTACCACTTCATCCCGATGCCGGATCTGCGCGCGTTTGCAAATGCGGGCTTCCCGTTCAGCCGGATGGCGGATTTGTCGCAAACCATTACCGTGATGCCAAAAACACCAAACGAAGCGCAGATGGAAACACTGCTTAATACGGTGGGCTTTATTGGTGCACAGACGGGCTTCCCGGCGATCAACCTGACGGTGACCGATGATGGCAGCACCATTCAGGGGAAAGACGCCGATATCATGATAATTGGCGGTATCCCGGACAAGTTAAAAGATGACAAGCAGATCGATCTGCTGGTGCAGGCTACCGAAAGTTGGGTGAAAACGCCGATGCGCCAGACTCCGTTCCCCGGCATTGTACCTGACGAAAACGACCGCGCAGCAGAAACTCAGTCCACGCTGACCTCTTCTGGTGCGATGGCGGCGGTGATTGGCTTCCAGTCACCGTATAACGACCAGCGCAGCGTAATTGCGTTACTGGCGGATAGTCCACGCGGTTACGAGATGCTCAACGATGCGGTGAACGACAGCGGTAAACGCGCCACTATGTTTGGTTCCGTAGCGGTGATTCGCGAGTCCGGTGTTAACAGCCTGCGCGTTGGCGACGTCTATTACGTCGGTCATCTGCCGTGGTTTGAACGTTTATGGTACGCACTGGCGAACCATCCGATTCTGCTGGCGATACTGGCGGCAATCAGCGTGGTGCTACTGGCATGGGTACTGTGGCGTCTGCTGCGCATCATCAGCCGTCGTCGTCTTAATCCGGATAATGAGTAATCGATGATGAAAGTTTTGCGTAGTGGGATCGTGACGATGCTGCTGTTGGCTGCCTTCAGTGTTCAGGCAGCCTGCAACTGGCCTGCCTGGGAGCAGTTCAAAAAGGATTACATCAGTCAGGAAGGGCGCGTCATTGACCCCAGTGATGCACGCAAAATTACCACCTCTGAAGGGCAAAGCTACGGCATGTTCTTTGCCCTGGCGGCTAATGATCGTGCGACATTTGACAACCTACTTGACTGGACCCAGAACAATCTTGCTCAGGGGGCCTTAAACGAACATTTGCCTGCCTGGCTGTGGGGCAAAAAAGAGAACAGAAAGTGGGAAGTGCTGGACAGCAATTCGGCCTCTGATGGTGATATCTGGATGGCCTGGTCGTTGCTTGAGGCGGGGCGATTGTGGAAAGAGCAGCGTTATACCGACATCGGCAGCGCATTGTTAAAACGCATTGCGCAAGAGGAAGTGGTGACGGTGCCGGGGCTGGGGTCCATGCTGTTACCGGGAAAAGTCGGCTTTGCCGAGAATAACAGCTGGCGTTTGAATCCGAGTTATCTACCACCGACGCTGGCGCAGTATTTCACCCGCTTTGGCGCGCCCTGGACTACGCTGCGCGAAACGAATCAACGTTTGCTGCTGGAAACTGCCCCGAAAGGTTTTTCGCCTGACTGGGTGCGTTATGAAAAAGATAAAGGCTGGCAGCTGAAAGCTGAAAAAACGCTGATCAGCAGCTATGACGCCATTCGCGTTTATATGTGGGTCGGCATGATGCCAGATACTGATCCGCAAAAAGCACGGCTGTTAGCGCGTTTTAAACCGATGGCGACATTTACTGAGAAGAACGGCTATCCGCCGGAGAAAGTTGATGTCGCGACGGGTAAAGCGCAAGGGCAAGGGCCGGTAGGTTTTTCTGCGGCTATGTTGCCATTTCTTCAGGACCGTGACGCGCAGGCTGTACAGCGCCAGCGTGTGGCAGATAACTTTCCTGGCAGCGATGCCTATTACAATTATGTGCTGACCCTGTTCGGACAAGGCTGGGATCAACACCGTTTCCGCTTCTCGACAAAAGGTGAGTTATTACCGGACTGGGGCCAGGAATGCGCAAATTCACACTAAACATCCTCACACTTTCCCTCGGTCTGGCTGTGATGCCGATGGTCGAGGCGGCGCCAACCGCCCAGCAACAGCTACTGGAGCAGGTACGAGTTGGCGAAGCGACTCACCGCGAAGACCTGGTGCAGCAGTCGCTGTATCGTCTGGAACTTATTGATCCGAATAACCCGGACGTCGTTGCTGCCCGTTTTCGCTCTCTGTTACGGCAGGGTGATGTTGATGGGGCGCAAAAACAACTCGACCGATTGTCGCAATTAGCGCCGAGTTCAAACGCTTACAAATCGTCGCGGACGACGATGTTGCTTTCCACGCCGGATGGTCGTCAGGCATTGCAACAAGCACGATTGCAGGCCACCACCGGGCATGCGGAAGAAGCCGTGGCGGGTTACAACAAACTGTTCAACGGGGCGCCGCCGGAAGGTGACATTGCCGTCGAGTACTGGAGTACCGTGGCGAAAATTCCGGCTCGCCGTGGCGAAGCGATTAATCAGCTAAAACGCATCAATGCGGATACGCCGGGCAATACGGGCCTGCAAAACAATCTGGCGCTATTGCTGTTTAGCAGCGATCGCCGTGACGAAGGTTTTGCCGTACTGGAGCAGATGGCGAAATCGAACGCCGGTCGTGATGGTGCCTCTAAAATCTGGTACGGGCAGATTAAAGACATGCCTGTCAGCGATGCCAGCGTGCAGGCGCTGAAAAAATATCTCTCAGTATTTAGCGATGGCGACAACGTGGCTGCTGCACAATCGCAACTGGCAGAACAACAAAAACAACTGGCCGATCCTGCTTTCCGTGCCCGTGCGCAAGGTTTAGCGGCGGTGGATTCAGGTATGGCGGGTAAAGCCATCCCCGAGTTGCAACTGGCGGTGCGTGCTAACCCGAAAGACAGTGAAGCGCTGGGGGCGCTGGGCCAGGCGTATTCTCAGAAAGGCGATCGCGCCAATGCGGTGGCGAATCTGGAGAAAGCCCTCGCGCTGGACCCGCACAGCAGCAACAACGACAAATGGAACAGCCTGCTGAAAGTGAACCGTTATTGGCTGGCGATCCAACAGGGCGATGCCGCGCTTAAAGCGAACAATCCTGATCAAGCGGAACGGTTATTCCAGCAGGCGCGCAATGTAGATAATACTGACAGCTATGCGGTGCTGGGGCTGGGTGATGTGGCGATGGCGCGCAAAGATTACCCTGCAGCCGAACGTTATTATCAGCAGACGCTGCGGATGGACAGCGGCAACACCAACGCCGTGCGCGGTCTGGCGAATCTTTATCGCCAGCAATCGCCGGAAAAGGCTGAAGCATTTATTGCCTCGCTCTCTGCCAGCCAGCGGCGCAGCGTTGACGATATTGAACGTAGTCTGCAAAACGACCGTTTGTCACAGCAGGCCGAAGCGCTGGAAAAACAGGGCAAATGGGCGCAAGCAGCAGCACTTCAGCGCCAGCGACTGGCACTGGACCCAGGCAGTGTGTGGATTACTTACCGACTTTCGCAGGATCTCTGGCAGGCCGGACAACGCAGCCAGGCTGATACTCTGATGCGCAATCTGGCGCAGCAGAAGCCGAACGACCCGGAGCAGGTTTACGCCTACGGGCTGTATCTCTCCGGTCATGATCAGGACCGGGCGGCACTGGCGCATATCAACAGCCTGCCGCGCGCGCAGTGGAACAGCAATATTCATGAACTGGTGAACCGACTGCAAAGCGATCAGGTGCTGGAAACAGCCAATCGCCTGCGTGAAAGCGGCAAAGAAGCCGAAGCGGAAGCGATGCTGCGTCAGCAGCCGCCTTCCACACGCATTGATCTCACCCTGGCCGACTGGGCGCAGCAACGGCGCGATTACACCGCCGCCCGCGCGGCTTATCAGAACGTCCTGACGCGCGAGTCGAATAACGTCGACGCCATTCTTGGTCTGACGGAAGTGGATATCGCTGCTGGTGACAAAGCGGCGGCACGTAGCCAGCTGGCGAAACTGCCCGCCACCGATAACGCCTCTCTGAACACTCAGCGGCGCGTGGCGCTGGCGCAGGCGCAGCTTGGCGATACCGCAGCGGCGCAGCAGACATTTAACAAGCTGATCCCGCAGGCAAAATCTCAGCCGCCGTCGATGGAAAGCGCGATGGTACTGCGCGATGGTGCGAAGTTTGAAGCACAGGCGGGCGATCCAAAGCAGGCGCTGGAAACCTACAAAGACGCGATGGTCGCATCCGGTGTGACCACGACGCGTCCGCAGGATAACGACACCTTTACCCGACTGACCCGCAACGACGAGAAAGATGACTGGCTGAAACGCGGCGTACGTAGCGATGCGGCGGACCTCTATCGTCAGCAGGATCTTAACGTCACCCTGGAGCACGACTACTGGGGATCGAGCGGCACTGGCGGATACTCCGATCTGAAAGCGCACACCACCATGTTGCAGGTAGATGCGCCCTATGCGGACGGACGAATGTTCTTCCGCAGCGATTTCGTTAATATGAATGTCGGCAGTTTCTCCACCAACGACGACGGCACGTGGGACAACAACTGGGGGACCTGTACGTTACAAGATTGTAGCGGCAATCGCAGTCAGTCGGATTCTGGCGCAAGCGTGGCGGTCGGCTGGCGAAATGACGTCTGGAGTTGGGATATTGGCACCACGCCGATGGGCTTCAATGTCGTGGACGTGGTCGGTGGCGTTAGTTACAGCGATGATATCGGGCCGCTTGGCTACACCGTTAACGCCCATCGCCGACCTATTTCCAGTTCATTACTTGCCTTCGGCGGACAGAAAGACTCTCCGAGCAATACCGGGAAAAAATGGGGCGGCGTACGTGCCGATGGTGTGGGGTTAAGTCTGAGCTATGATAAAGGCGAGGCAAACGGCGTCTGGGCATCACTTAGCGGTGATCAGTTAACCGGAAAAAATGTCGAAGATAACTGGCGCGTGCGCTGGATGACGGGCTATTACTATAAAGTCATCAACCAGAATAATCGTCGCGTCACTATCGGCCTGAACAACATGATCTGGCATTACGACAAAGACCTGAGTGGGTACTCACTTGGGCAGGGCGGCTACTACAGCCCGCAGGAATATCTGTCGTTTGCCGTACCGGTGATGTGGCGTGAGCGCACGGAAAACTGGTCATGGGAGCTGGGCGCGTCTGGCTCATGGTCGCACTCGCGCACTAAAACCATGCCGCGTTATCCGCTGATGAACCTGATTCCGAATGACTGGAAAGACGACGCCGCTGACCAGACCAACGGTGGCAGTAGCAGCCAGGGCTTTGGCTATACGGCGCGGGCGTTACTTGAACGACGCGTTACATCCAACTGGTTTGTCGGCACGGCGATTGATATCCAGCAGGCGAAAGATTATGCGCCAAGCCATTTCCTGCTCTACGTACGGTATTCTGCCGCCGGATGGCAGGGCGATATGGATTTACCGCCACAGCCGCTGATACCTTACGCCGACTGGTAAGTTTTCAGATAGCGCCTCTCTTAATGCCGCTGCGATCGGGTATACTCGGGCGGCAGTCTGGGATTTCCGGGGGAGAGATAATTTGCGCGTTAGTCGTTCGTTAACAATCAAGCAGATGGCAATGGTGGCGGCCGTTGTTCTGGTGTTTGTCTTTGTTTTTTGCACCGTTTTGCTGTTCCACCTGGTACAGCAGAATCGCTATAACACGGCTACGCAACTGGAAAGCATTGCTCGTTCTGTCCGCGAACCCTTGTCCTCAGCCATCCTCAAAGGGGATATTCCCCAGGCGGAGGCCATTCTCTCCAGCATCAAACCTGCGGGCGTGGTCAGCCACGCAGATGTGGTGCTGCCTAACCAGTTCCAGGCGCTGCGTAAAAGTTTTATTCCTGAACGCCCGGTGCCGGTAATGGTTACCCGACTGCTCGAACTACCGGTGCAAATCTCGCTGGGCGTTTACTCGCTGGAGCGCCCGGCAAACCCACAACCGATTGCCTATCTGGTGTTACAGGCGGATTCCTTCCGCATGTATAAGTTCGTGATGAGTACGCTCTCCACGTTAGTGACCATTTACTTACTTTTGTCGCTCATCCTGACAGTGGCGATTAGTTGGTGTATTAACCGACTGATATTACATCCTTTACGCAATATTGCTCGTGAGCTGAACGCCATTCCACCGCAAGAGATTATCGGCCATCAGCTGGCGCTGCCGCGTCTGCATCAGGACGATGAAATAGGTATGCTGGTGCGCAGTTATAACCTTAACCAGCAACTGTTGCAGCGTCATTA
Organism: Escherichia sp. E2562; assembly: GCF_005781075.1. Classification (NCBI taxonomy): domain Bacteria; kingdom Pseudomonadati; phylum Pseudomonadota; class Gammaproteobacteria; order Enterobacterales; family Enterobacteriaceae; genus Escherichia; species Escherichia sp. E2562. The sequence continues at coordinate 116,833 of NZ_VATM01000017.1, forward strand.
TGAAGAGCAGATCGAAAACGCGATGCGCTTCCCGGTGTCGGATTTGCCAAACAAAGCCCTGCTGATGGAGATGCTGGAACAGGTGGTGACGCGTAAACAGACTACTGCGCTGATGATTATCACCTGCGAAACCCTGCGCGACACCGCCGGTGTGCTGAAAGAGGCGCAGCGGGAAATCCTGCTACTTACGCTGGTGGAAAAACTCAAGTCGGTGCTGTCGCCGCGCATGGTTCTCGCGCAGGTCAGTGGCTATGACTTCGCTGTTATCGCCAACGGTGTGCAGGAGCCGTGGCACGCTATTACGTTAGGTCAGCAAGTACTCACTATCATGAGCGAGCGCTTGCCTATTGATCGCATTCAACTGCGCCCACACTGTAACATCGGCGTGGCGATGTTCTATGGCGATATCACCGCCGAACAACTTTATGGTCGTGCTATTTCTGCGGCGTTTACCGCGCGTCATAAAGGGAAGAATCAGATTCAGTTCTATGATCCGCAGCAGATGGAAGCCGCTCAACAGCGGCTGACGGAAGAGAGCGATATCCTTAATGCGCTTGAAAATCATCAATTTGCGATTTGGCTACAACCACAAGTTGAGATGACCAGCGGCAAGTTAGTCAGCGCGGAAGTGTTATTGCGTATCCAGCAACCGGATGGGAGTTGGGACCTACCGGATGGGTTAATTGATCGTATTGAGTCTTGTGGACTGATGGTTACCGTCGGTCACTGGGTGCTGGAAGAGTCATGCCGACTGCTTGCCGCCTGGCAGGAGCGCGGCATTATGCTGCCATTATCGGTGAACATCTCAGCGCTGCAACTGATGCACCCGAATATGGTGGCGGATATGCTGGAACTGCTAACGCGCTATCGTGTTCAGCCAGGAACGCTGATTCTGGAAGTGACAGAAAGCCGACGCATTGATGACCCTCACGCGGCGGTGGCAATCCTTCGTCCGCTGCGCAACGCCGGAGTACAGGTGGCGCTGGATGATTTCGGTATGGGCTATTCAGGGTTGCGTCAGTTGCAGCATATGAAATCTCTCCCGGTGGACGTTTTGAAAATCGACAAAATGTTCATTGATGGGTTACCGGAAGATAGCAGCATGATTGCCGCGATTATCATGTTGGCGAAAAGCCTGAATCTGCAAATCATTGCTGAAGGCGTAGAGACAGAAGCACAACGTGACTGGTTGGCAAAGGCGGGCGTTGGTATTGCTCAGGGCTTCCTCTTTGCACGTCCACTTCCCATTGAAATCTTCGAAGAAAGTTACCTGGAAGAAAAATAGCTACCCCAAACTGATTACAAAACTTTAAAAAGTGCTGGTTTGTGCGAGCCAGCTCAAACTTTTTAACATTTTTGTTTCAATTATGATCCAGGTACATTTCTGTGATGTTGTCTGGGTGTTATTTTAAGGCCGCAGGTACCCCATAACCTTACAAGACCTGTGGTTTTACTAAAGGACACCCTATGAAAACCTCTCTGTTTAAAAGCCTTTACTTTCAGGTCCTGACAGCGATAGCCATTGGTATTCTCCTTGGCCATTTCTACCCTGAAATAGGCGAGCAAATGAAACCGCTTGGCGACGGCTTCGTTAAGCTCATTAAGATGATCATCGCTCCCGTCATCTTTTGTACCGTCGTCACTGGCATTGCGGGCATGGAAAGCATGAAGGCGGTCGGTCGTACCGGCGCAGTCGCACTGCTTTACTTTGAGATAGTCAGTACCATCGCGCTGATTATTGGTCTTATTATCGTTAACGTTGTACAGCCAGGTGCTGGAATGAACGTCGATCCGGCGAGTCTGGATGCGAAAGCGGTAGCCGTTTACGCCGCGCAGGCGAAAGACCAGGGCATTGTCGCCTTCATTATGGATGTCATCCCGGCGAGCGTCATTGGCGCGTTTGCCAGCGGTAACATTCTGCAGGTGCTGCTGTTTGCCGTACTGTTTGGTTTTGCGTTGCACCGTCTGGGCAGCAAAGGCCAGCTGATTTTTAACGTTATCGAAAGTTTCTCGCAGGTCATCTTCGGCATCATCAATATGATCATGCGCCTGGCACCGATTGGGGCGTTTGGGGCGATGGCATTTACCATCGGTAAATACGGCGTCGGAACACTGGTGCAGCTGGGGCAGCTGATTATCTGCTTCTACATCACCTGTATCCTGTTTGTGGTGCTGGTACTGGGTTCAATCGCTAAAGCGACCGGTTTCAGTATCTTCAAATTTATCCGCTACATCCGTGAAGAACTGCTGATTGTGTTGGGAACATCGTCTTCCGAATCGGCGCTGCCACGTATGCTCGACAAGATGGAAAAACTCGGCTGCCGGAAATCGGTGGTGGGGTTGGTCATCCCGACAGGCTACTCGTTTAACCTTGATGGCACATCGATATACCTGACGATGGCGGCGGTATTTATCGCCCAGGCTACCAACAGTCAGATGGATATCTTCCACCAAATCACGCTATTAATCGTGTTGCTGCTTTCTTCTAAAGGGGCGGCAGGGGTTACGGGCAGTGGCTTTATCGTGCTGGCGGCGACACTTTCAGCCGTAGGCCATTTACCGGTGGCGGGTCTTGCGCTGATCCTCGGTATCGATCGCTTCATGTCGGAAGCTCGTGCGCTGACTAACCTGGTCGGTAACGGTGTAGCAACCATCGTGGTCGCTAAGTGGGTTAAAGAACTGGACCACAAAAAACTGGACGATGTGCTGAATAATCGTGCGCCAGAAGGCAAAACGCACGAATTATCCTCTTAATCTCACCTCTTATGCCCGCACTCCCTTCCCCGAGTGCGGGTGTTTGCGCATAATTGCCCCCTGTGCCTGAACTTACCACCTGGGTGAGTTCAGGTTTATTTCACTTCTTCCGTGACATTTCCATGTTCTTGCGGTCTAACACGAAGTGTTTTTAACGTTATTCAGACTGACCGATAACGGGCAGTCTTTTATTACCAGGATAGTTGATCAGGGGTTCACATGCAGGGCACAAAAATTCGACTTTTAGCGGGCGGTTTGCTGGTGATGGCCACTGCTGGCTATGTGCAGGCAGATGCGCTCCAGCCTGATCCAGCATGGCAACAGGGGACGCTCTCCAACGGTTTACAGTGGCAAGTGTTGACCACGCCCCAGCGTCCCAGCGATCGTGTTGAAATTCGCCTGCTGGTTAATACTGGTTCGCTCGCCGAAAGTACCCAACAGAGCGGTTATAGTCATGCCATTCCCCGCATCGCGCTGACGCAAAGCGGTGGCCTTGAAGCGGCACAGGCACGTTCATTGTGGCAACAGGGGATCGACCCTAAGCGCCCGATGCCACCGGTGATCGTTTCTTACGACACCACGCTGTTTAATCTTAGTCTGCCAAATAACCGTAACGACTTGCTGAAAGAGGCGCTCTCTTATCTGGCAAATGCCAGTGGCAAACTGACCATTACACCAGAAACCATCAACCACGCGCTGCAAAGTCAGGACATGGTGGCAACCTGGCCTGCCGACACCAAAGAAGGCTGGTGGCGTTATCGCCTGAAGGGATCGACTTTATTAGGTCACGATCCTGCCGATCCGCTGAAACAACCCGTTGAAGCGGAAAAGATTAAAGATTTCTACCAGAAATGGTACACCCCGGATGCAATGACGCTGCTGGTGGTGGGGAACGTTGATGCGCGCTCGGTTGTAGACCAAATCAACAAAACGTTTGGCGAACTGAAAGGCAAACGTGAAACACCGGCTCCGGTGCCGACGCTTTCTCCTCTGCGTGCGGAAGCGGTGAGTATTATGACCGATGCGGTACGTCAGGACCGGTTATCCATCATGTGGGATACGCCGTGGCAGCCGATTCGTGAATCAGCCGCACTGCTGCGCTACTGGCGTGCGGACCTGGCCCGTGAGGCGCTGTTCTGGCACGTTCAGCAAGCATTAAGCGCCAGTAACAGTAAAGACATTGGTCTTGGATTTGACTGCCGTGTGCTGTATCTGCGTGCGCAGTGTGCCATCAACATCGAGTCACCAAACGACAAGCTGAACAGCAACCTTAATCTGGTGGCGCGTGAGCTGGCGAAAGTTCGTGATAAAGGTCTGCCGGAAGAAGAGTTCAATGCTCTGGTGGCGCAAAAGAAACTGGAGTTGCAGAAATTGTTTGCCGCCTATGCGCGAGCTGATACCGATATTCTGATGGGCCAGCGGATGCGTTCGTTGCAAAATCAGGTTGTCGATATCGCGCCGGAGCAATATCAGAAACTGCGTCAGGATTTCCTCAACAGCCTGACGGTAGAAATGTTAAATCAGGATTTGCGTCAGCAACTGTCGAACGACATGGCGTTAATTCTGTTGCAGCCGAAAGGTGAGCCGGAATTTAACATGAAAGAGTTGCAGGCCGCATGGGATCAAATCATGGCCCCATCGACTGCGGCTGTGACTACATCCGTAGCCACGGATGACGTCCATCCTGAAGTTTCGGATATTCCACCCGCGCAGTAATAAATAACCCGGCAGCGTTTCTTCTGCGCTGCCGGGATTAACGGTAATGAATAACGTAGTCTGAATGATATGCGTCAGCAGTTTTCGCCAGTCCGTAAGGAGGGCCTTTCTCATCCCTGTAAGGTTATTTCTTCAGATCCTTCTTAAACACTGGTTCTGGACAATCACGACCAAAATGTGCAGCCCAGTCAAAAGCTTTACCGTTTTTCACATAGCGTTGATAAATTAATGCACCGGTTTCTGGATCAAGGTATCTGACCCAACTTGCAGCATGGCATAACACGGCGGCCCATGTCTGGGTTTTGGGGTGAAGTAAATCGGCAGATTGTCCAGCCCATTCCGCAGCTTGCCAGCGGTAATGCAAAAAGTGATTATTTTTGTCAGGTACTGCATTAGCAAAACGACGGTTTTCTTTCTCACTTATCCAGCCGCTATCATTAGTGTAGGAATAAGGTGTGGAATATGCTCCGCTGGTAATAGCATAGTCGGGATACATTTCATAGGCGACGAGTTCGATGCCATTATATCGTAATAATCTTGCCGCCTCGTATTGCGCCTGCGCGCGCTCCTGATTATTGATATTATTATTTTGGCTTTTTTCCATTAAATCTGCCAGTTGCTGCGCCATTTTACGGTAATTTGGAATATCAAAGTAGCTGACGGCTTGCTGATATTGACCATTGCGAATAAACCTTCTGGCCAGTAATGCACGTAATTTTACGTCAGTTGGAATGAGCGTTGGGGGAACGAAGTAACCGCTATATTCTCTGTCATAATCATTTTCAGATGACTGCAAATTAAAGGGTTTTAGCTGTTGGCTGGGCGGAGGTACATTTTTATCAACAAACGTTTTTAACTCCTGTAACGTTAATACACTTTCCCCCACATCAGCTAAATCTGCCCAATAAGTATCTTTGCCTTTATAAAACAGCGTCATTGCTTGCAAGTAATCATCGCGCTTCAACGCCAGAATTGCTTGCTCGCCAGCAATACGACATGATGGCATAATGATCTCATTACCGTGGTAGTAATCACTTTCTGTCATCGGGTTGCCCCACGTTTCATTTTCCGGGAAGAATTTTGCCGCACTGGCATAATAGCGGGTCGCTAAAGGAATATTACCTTCACGCAGCGCCATTTTTGCGTTTAACCATTCGCGGAGGCCGCTTTCTGGCGCATCCTCTAATAAGACTTTCGTTAACGAGTAATCACCATTACGATAAGCTAATGCGGCCAGTCGATCGCTATAAGAAAATCCTTTTATCCGATGGTTCACCAACAAGTTGATCAATTTTTCACGTTGTGTTGTGCAGAAATATTCACTGTTTTCGGTAATGCACCCATCCTGGCTATACCCTCTGTCGTGACGAATAAAAAGCTCTGCGATGACCAGTTTCTGAACTATGGGATCATCAATAATATTTTCTAAAAGGGCGAAATTTTTTTCATTTGTCAGATACAGTGCAATTCTGCGTAATGAGATTTTACCTACGGGGGAACCTTGTGCAGCCTGTTGCGCATAATATGTGATGGCTCCATTCATATCTGCTTTATTCAGCCGGTAAAAACCTAACTGCCCCAAGCTGGCGAGAGAGAGTTGTTCGGGGTCTGGCTCACCATTGCGAACTTCTTCTATAATTTGTTGATAAAGTTTAATCCCCTTTATGGATTCCTCACTATGATACGCGCCAGTATTATAAGCTAACTCGTCATTTTCACCTGAATCGAATATTTTACGGGCCTGGGTATACATTGCCTTCAGCCGCCATTCACCTTGTTCGCTTTTGGGTAAGGCTAATAATTTATCGAACCAGGGGCTGTCATAGATGAAGTGATAAAAGTCTATGGCTCCCAGATAATAGAGTCGTTCTGCTGTAGGTAGTTTTGTTTTCAGTTTCTCTGCTATCTCTTGTAGACGTTTTTCGCGAGTGTAATGCTGATAATCGGTATCCTTTTGCGTTTCTCTGTACTGATAATAGTCCTCTAAATCGTTTGGTTCGATCTCTGGCAGCCATAAAGGTAAACGTGGATCGCGTTCGACTAAATGGCGAGCTTCATATATGAAACTGCCATTAGGCATTTCTGTTAATGTGTGTTGTCGATCATGCAAAAGTGAGTTCGGCGCATAAGGCCCGCAAGCATAAGCGTTCTCGCAAATGAGCGTGAATAACACAACGCTGGCAATCCGCGATATCTCATGGCGTAACATTAAACTCTCCTTGTAGTTTTTGATTGCAGCGCGCCCATCCCAGCGGACTGCTTTCTCCGGCGCGCAGTTGCCTGGCGCTTCCTCTCACAAAATTCAGGCTGGATGGCCCGGGTTGCACCTGATAGTGGCTGGCTCCATCAGCGAATAGACAATCTGCATTGGGCAGAATTATTTTTTTTGGCAACGGCGCATCAATTTCGCCGCTGTTTTTAATAGCCAGATCAAAAAGCTGTTCGTCTGCATGTTGAGCAATAATTAACGACCAGCGTGGGGCCAGCGGTTGATGCTGAATCACGGCTTCCAGCGTCGTCAGTGACCAGGCGCGACGATCGCCTGCTAACGGTAGCCGAAACCATACCAGCCCCTGTAATCCACGCGGTGGTTGCTGTTCTAAATATTGAATGAAATCGGCAATGGTTTGCGGTGACACACTTAATTCACGCATCTCTTCGGCAACGTATAACGGAGCTTCACTCTCGACGCGATTATCACTGGTGAGCGCAGAACCGTAAGCGGGCAATGCGATGAAAAAAGGATGCGTGGTTTGTCTGGCATATTGCTTTACCCAACGCTGCGCCAGACTGGCATCTAACAGGCCTTTTTCGGGCGATAGCACGTTATGTACCTGCAAAACCGAAGTGTCCGCAATGCGCAATAATCTGGCGAGATGTGGTGATTCAAGCCAGGTCGGCAGGGCGGTAACGCTAAGTTTTATATTTGCAGGAAGCGTCTGATGTAACGTACTAAGAAGTGTCAGATATTCCGGCAATTTTGCTGTTGGCGCGTCATAATCAATTTCCACACCTGCCAGCGTAACCCCTGCCTTTTGCCACTCACGTAGGGTCTGTTGAATATGCTGGATAACTTGCTGGTTATTAAACCGTGTAAGCTGGCCATCGAGTCGCGCGACCAGCCAGACCGGGCGACCATCTTGCTTAATAAGTGAAGTATTAACCGTAAAGTGTCGGATGCCTTCTTGCGGGTGAAATTGCATCCCAAGTATGCGTAGCGTAGAGAAAAGTGGGCGGCTTCGTTTTAGTGCCTCGTTATGTTCTGCTGTCCAGACGCGTTGCCAGATATAGACTTGCTGATCAAAGCGAAGCGGTTGTGAAGGGGTAAATAAAATATGCAGCCCGTAGCCCAGGCCGATCAGAAGAAGTGAAGCTGCAAAAATCCTTTTGCAAGATGGCATATTGTTACGGCATTACGATTATCAACAGGCTGATAGTGTACCGCTGTAACTATTAACGGAGAACGAATATCTATCCGTTCTCCGTCAAAAACCATTATTCCGGCATTGCTTCACGCGGGATAATCGCGCCGCGATACTGAATAACGGTACTTGCAGTCAAATGCCCACGTTTCGCGGCATCTTCCGCACTACCGCCTGTCAGACGTACCGCCAGATAACCGGCGCTGAAAGAATCACCCGCAGCGGTGGTATCGATCACTTTTTCTTTCGGCAGTTTCACCGCCGGAACATCCACTAACCCTTCACCTGCAATGGACACCAGGCAAGAATCAGCCCCGCGTTTCACCACCACTTCTTTCACGCCTGCTTTATGGGTGCGCGCAATGACGTCTTCCACCGGTTGTTGACCCCACAGCGCGTCTTCGTCGTCCAGCGTCAGGAAGGCGATATCCGTGCATTCCAGCATTTGCTGATACACCTGCTGCGTCTCTTCTTTGCTGGCCCACAGGCGCGGACGGTAGTTATTGTCGAAAATCACTTTTCCGCCATTGGCGCGGCATTCGCGCAGCAGGGAAAGCAGTTTTTCGCGGCTGGTTGGGCTTAAAATCGCCAGGCTAATCCCGCTAAGGTAGAGATAATCGAATTTCGCCAGCTCTGCGCAAATCGCCGCTGACTGCTCGCTTTCCAGCCAGAATTTGGCCGCGGCTTCGTTACGCCAGTAGTAGAACGTACGTTCGCCAGTGTCATCGGTTTCAATGTAGTAAAGGCCCGGCAGGCGGTTTTCCATCCGTTGGGTCAGGGAAGTATCAACGTTCTCGCCGTGCCAGGCGTCCAACATCTGCTGACTAAAACTGTCCGTTCCCAGCGCCGTCACGTAATGAACGGTTAATGCCGCAGGATCGACCTGACGGGCGATATAGACGGAGGTGTTCAGGGTATCGCCGCCGAAACCGCGCTTAACGTCTGCGCCTTTCTCGGAAAGCTCAATCATGCATTCGCCAATCACGGCAATCTTTTTGGACATAGTCGTGAACCTGATCTGTAAAAAAATTAGCGTTAGTTTGCGCTGTGGTGGTTTGTTGGTCAACTATATTAAAACACTGTTCCATTATTTTTTTGAGCCAGAACGTATTCCTGGACGATTTCGCCGCAGGACGGGCAAATTTAGCCGCTTCGGGCGGTAAAGTTCTGGCGTTGCGCGCCGATAACATTTGTCGAGTCCGGGCAGCATCACTTTTAAACACAGGACATCTTCGATGATAAGGCAGGTTATTCAGCGAATAAGCCATCCTGAAGCAAGTATCGAAAGCTTGCAGGAACGACGCTTTTGGTTGCAGTGTGAACGTGCTTACACCTGGCAACCGATTTACCAGACATCCGGTCGGTTGATGGCCGTAGAGCTATTAACGGTCGTTACTCATCCCGAGGATCCTTCGCAACGACTGCCGCCGGATCGTTATTTTGCTGAAATCACCATCAGACATCGTATGGATGTGGTGAAAGAACAGATTGATTTGCTGGCGCAAAAAGCCGTGTTCTTTGTTGAGCATGGCCTGCTGGCATCGGTTAATATCGATGGTCCGACACTTCTCGCCCTACGTCAGCAGCCGGAAATTTTGCGTCAGATTGACCGCCTTCCCTGGCTGCGTTTTGAACTGGTAGAACATATCCGCCTGCCAAAAGATTCAACCTTTGCCTCGATGTGCGAATTTGGTCCGCTATGGCTTGATGATTTTGGCACTGGGATGGCAAATTTCTCCGCGCTCAGTGAAGTCCGTTATGACTACATTAAAATCGCTCGCGAACTGTTTGTGATGCTGCGCCAGTCGCCGGAAGGCCGCACGCTCTTTTCGCAGCTTTTACATCTAATGAATCGCTATTGTCGCGGGGTGATTGTCGAGGGTGTGGAAACGCCGGAAGAGTGGCGCGATGTACAGAACTCGCCCGCATTCGCCGCACAAGGCTGGTTTCTTTCGCGTCCGGCACCGATAGAAACGCTGGATACGGTGGCTCTGGTGGTGTAGCCGCCTCATTTTCCGCCTGGCTGGACTATCTTTAGGACTGGCCTAGGAAGAATATGAGGAAGCGAACTATGAGCAAGGCAGGCAAAATAACCGCCGCGATTTCAGGTGCTTTCTTGTTGTTGCTCGTCGTGGCGATCATTTTGATTGCGACTTTTGACTGGAATCGACTCAAACCGACCATCAACCAGAAAGTCTCTGCGGAGCTGAATCGCCCGTTCGCTATTCGTGGCGATCTGGGCGTGGTATGGGAGCGGCAAAAACAGGAAACCGGCTGGCGCAGCTGGGTGCCGTGGCCCCATGTACACGCGGAAGACATCATTCTCGGCAACCCGCCAGACATTCCCGAAGTCACAATGGTGCATCTGCCACGGGTAGAAGCAACGCTGGCCCCTCTGGCGCTGCTGACCAAAACGGTCTGGCTACCGTGGATCAAACTGGAAAAGCCCGACGCACGCCTGATTCGCCTCTCAGAAAAGAATAACAACTGGACGTTTAATCTCGCCAGCGATGACAACAAAGACGCGAATGCAAAGCCGTCGGCGTGGTCGTTTCGGCTGGATAATATTCTGTTCGATCAAGGGCGGATCGCCATTGATGACAAAGTAAGCAAAGCGGATCTGGAAATTTTTGTCGATCCATTAGGCAAGCCGTTACCGTTCAGTGAAGTCAGCGGATCGAAAGGTAAGAACGAGAAAGAAAAGGTGGGCGATTATGTTTTTGGCCTGAAGGCGCAGGGACGTTATAACGGCGAACCGCTCACAGGCACGGGAAAAATTGGCGGCATGCTGGCGCTGCGTGGCGAAGGGACGCCGTTTCCGGTACAGGCTGATTTCCGCTCTGGTAACACCCGTGTTGCTTTTGATGGCGTAGTGAATGACCCAATGAAAATGGGCGGCGTCGATTTACGGCTTAAATTTTCCGGCGATTCGCTGGGCGATCTCTATGAACTGACGGGCGTTCTGCTGCCTGATACCCCACCGTTTGAAACCGATGGTCGGCTGGTAGCGAAAATCGATACGGAAAAATCGTCGGTCTTTGATTATCGTGGCTTTAACGGGCGTATTGGCGATAGCGATATTCACGGTTCTCTGGTCTACACCACCGGTAAGCCACGGCCAAAACTGGAAGGTGACGTCGAGTCGCGCCAATTGCGGCTGGCAGATTTAGGGCCGTTAATTGGCGTTGATTCCGGTAAAGGGGCGGAAAAGTCGAAACGGTCTGAACAGAAGAAGGGCGAAAAAAGCGTTCAGCCTGCGGGCAAAGTGCTGCCGTATGACCGCTTCGAAACCGATAAATGGGACGTCATGGATGCCGATGTTCGATTCAAAGGCCGTCGTATTGAGCATGGCAGCAGCCTGCCGATTAGCGATCTTTCTACCCATATCATCCTCAAAAACGCTGACCTACGCCTGCAACCGCTGAAATTTGGCATGGCGGGCGGCAGCATTGCGGCGAATATTCATCTGGAAGGCGATAAAAAGCCGATGCAAGGGCGGGCAGATATTCAGGCTCGTCGACTGAAACTGAAAGAACTGATGCCGGATGTGGAATTGATGCAGAAGACGCTGGGGGAAATGAACGGTGATGCGGAACTACGCGGTAGCGGTAACTCAGTGGCGGCGCTTTTGGGGAACAGTAACGGTAACCTGAAACTGTTGATGAATGATGGGCTGGTGAGCCGCAACCTGATGGAGATTGTCGGGCTGAACGTCGGTAACTACATTGTCGGTGCGATCTTCGGTGATGATGAGGTGCGGGTGAACTGCGCGGCAGCAAATCTGAATATTGCCAATGGCGTGGCGCGTCCGCAGATTTTTGCTTTTGATACTGAGAACGCGTTGATTAATGTTACCGGCACGGCAAGTTTTGCTTCGGAACAGCTGGATTTGACTATTGATCCGGAGAGTAAAGGGATTCGGATTATCACACTGCGTTCGCCGCTGTATGTGCGTGGGACGTTTAAAAATCCGCAGGCTGGGGTGAAAGCCGGGCCGCTGATTGCCCGAGGTGCCGTTGCGGCGGCACTGGCAACGCTGGTGACGCCAGCTGCGGCCTTGCTGGCGCTGATCTCGCCTTCCGAAGGGGAGGCTAATCAGTGCCGGACAATTTTATCGCAGATGAAGAAGTGATGGAAATTGCCGGATATCTGGCATCCGGCAATTAAACAGATTTAGATTGTTGGCAAAGTGCGCTTTGTTCATGCCCGATAAGCGTAGCGCATCAGGCTTTTCAGTCTTATTACAACGAGTGATGTCGCGTCTCATGCGTCAGCAGCAGGGCGATTAACGTCAAGCCAGCCATTGCCGCCAGATATAACCCCACCGCACCTAACCCGTAGTTAGTTTGCAACCAGGCCGCGATATATGGCGCAACGGAAGCCCCGAGAATCGACGCTACGTTGTAAGAGAACGATGCTCCGGTGTAACGCACTTCTGTCGGGAACAACTCTGGTAACAGCGCGCCCATCGGCCCGAAGGTCAGCCCCATCAGGCTTAACCCCAGCAGCAGGAAAGCAAAAACCAGAATAGGATTGCCAGAACCGAGCAGTGGATTAAAGGCGAACAGCGCGAACAGGATGATTAGCGTCGTGATGATCACCATGCTTTTACGCCGCCCAAAGGCATCGGCCAGCAATCCGGCTACTGGTACCATCACGCCAAAACCAATAACTGCCATCATCAGCATCCACAGCACTTCATTGCGCGGCAGGCCAAGCCCAATTGGCGCGGCGGCGGTACTGAAGGTCATTGAGTAGACGGTCATGATGTAAAACAGCGTGTATGTCGCCAGCATGATAAAGGTGCCGAGTACCGTGACACGCACATGTTTGGTCAGCAGAGTACCCAGCGGGATCTTCACCTGCTTTTTCGCTTTAGCGACTTTTTCAAACACCGGCGACTCATGCAGCGACACGCGAACATACAGGCCGATAATGACCAGCACCGCCGAGAAGATAAACGGCACGCGCCAGCCCCAGCTCATAAACTGCTCATCAGTCAGCAGCCAGGAAAGCAGCAGAAAAGTGCCGTTAGCAAAGAAGAAGCCAATCGGTGCGCCCAGCTGTGGGAAGGAGCCGTACAGCGCACGTTTACGCGGTGGTGCGTTCTCGGTTGCCAACAGCGCTGCGCCACCCCATTCACCGCCTAATCCCAGACCTTGACCAAATCGAGCCAGTGCCAGCAGCAGCGGGGCGAAAATACCAATCGTGGCGTAGCCCGGCAGCAGACCAATCACCACTGTTGAAATCCCCATCGTTAGCAACGAGGCGACCAGCGTCGCTTTACGCCCAACGCGATCGCCGAAATGACCAAATACGGCAGAACCGATTGGGCGTGCGACGAAAGCGATGGCGAAGGTGGCGAGCGATTGTAGCGTCGCTGCCGCCGGATCGCCCTGCGGGAAGAAGATATGCGGGAACACAATAACGGCCGCAGTGGCGTAAATGTAGAAGTCGAAGAACTCAATGGCCGTGCCAATGAGGGAGGCGACAAGGACTTTATTACGTGAGTTTATCGGCTTGTATTCTTGCTCGTTGTCGAGTGTTGTGGCTGTTGCTTGCATAATCTTTTCTTATTTTTTGGCGAACGAATAGCCATATTACGCACAGCAAAAGTGATATTTCAATGTGTAACAAATCGCGGAAAAGGTTAAAAACCAGGCAAAAAGCGGATAATGTTTAGACTAGTGATTTTTCTTCTATGAAATGCTTCACACAATTTCATAAATGGTGGATAAAACTGGTTTCAGGTTAAATAAAAGTTACCAACTGGATTTATATGCTGGGTTTATGAGTTGATGTGAAATTGTTGGCTCCCAAAGAGATGGCTGAAGAGGTCCAGGGGAAGAGTTTCAGGTGGTTATGTGCGCATCATAGCCGGATGCGATGCTGGTGCATCTTATCCGGCCTACGGCGAGCCAGGTCGAATAAATTCGTAGGCCGAATAAGGCGTTTACGCCGCATCCGACCTATTTTAATGCTGCGTTTTCCCCGGCATTCGCGGGTCGTCTTTGTATTCGGCGGTGGCAATCCACGCCGCGCAAAACAACGTCAGACGGGCAAAGAAGTAAAAAAACGCCATCAGCCCCAGCACGGAACCAAATGCCGCGCCAGACGGGGATTTCATCAACGACGGCAGGGTATACGTCATCACGATTTTAATGACTTCAAAACCAATAGCCGCGATGAATGTTCCACGAATCAGCGCCTTTTTACGCGGGCGATGACGCGGAAGACGCCAGAAGATCCAGAAGAAAAGCAGATAGTTGGCGAAGATAGAAATCGCCATGCCAATCAACCGCCACGTCGGTTTCAGCCACTCAATACTGTTAAGGTGCAGGGCGCTAATAATCATTTGCTGCGCCGAACCGGCAACCGAGGTTATTGAAAGCGTGACAATCAGCGCAATCAATAAACCAATTAGCGAAATAAAATCACGCAGATACTTAACCCAAAACTTCTCCTGATCTTGCGGTGAACGTTCCCAAACATCACGCGATTGAGCGCGAATTGCTTCACGCAAATTTCCCATCCAGTTGATCCCGGAATAGAGCGCCACCGCCAGGCCGACAAGCCCTACGGTCGTTCGCTGCTGAACGGCGGTGTTGATGGTATTTTTCAATGTGGCCGCCAGCGTCGGATCGCTGATGTTTTGCAGAATTTTGTCGAAGATATCCTGCAGCAGCATCGGGTGGGAGGCCAGCACAAAGCCCCCTGCGGCAAACGACACCATCAAAATCGGGATCATCGATAAAAACGAGAAATAAGTGATTGCCGCGCCAAACTGGTTACCCAGCCGATCATTGAAGCGTTCTGTTGCGCGTATCAGGTGCGCGATGATGGGTTGACGTTGGACTTTCCCGGCAGTGGTGGTAACGGTTTCCAACGCCTGACTGACTTTGCTGCCTTTATCGCTATTATCCAGATGTTTAATTTGCTCGTGCTCCAGATCCTGGGTGGGACGTTTGATCTCGTTTTCCTGCGTCATCCGCTCTTTAGTCCTTCTGTCGTTATCTGTCTTAAAAAGTATAGTCGGTCAGTCCAGGTGCTCTTTTATTACGCCAGCCAGCCACTGCATAAACAGATTTACACGGCGGGAAAGCTCCCGACGCTGGGGATAAACCAGAGAAATGGATAGCGGCTCGGCGCGGTAGTTGGGCAACACTTCAATAAGCCGCCCGGCGCGTAGGGCTTCGCGTACGGCGACGCGGGGGATTTGAATGATACCCAGACCCGCCAGGCCGGCGGCGAGATAGGTTTCGCTACTGTTTACCGTCAACATGCCGCCGGACTTAAACCACTGGACGCCATTACTGGTGGCAACCTCAAAACCTAATGGATGCGCGCCCAAATGCGGCGTGTAATGCACCACTGCGTGCGAAGTCAGATCGTCCACACTTTGCGGATAACCAAAACGCGTCAGATAGTGCGGGCTGGCACAGTTGACCATTGTCAGGCTGCCGAGGGGGCGGGTAATAATACCCTCGTCGGGCAACGAGCCCGTGCGCATCACGCAATCATAGCCATCACGAAGAATATCAATCGCCCGGTCACTGCTACTTAATTCCAGTTCAATCCCTGGGTACTGATGAAGAAATTCTGGCAGGCGCGGCAGCAACAGGTTTTTCGCAATTCCGAGCGGGATATCGACGCGTAATTTGCCGCTGATGCTGGTGGTATCCTGCTGAAACAGGCCGTCCAGTTCGTTGAGATTACTCAACACATCTTTCGCTCGTTGGTAATAGGTCATGCCGTCGGGGGTAAGTTTGACCCGCCGCGTAGTGCGATGCAGCAACTGGGTGCCAAGCTGATGTTCCAGTGCCTGTATCTGGCGCGAAACACTTCCCTTTGGCAAAGCAAAGAAATCCGCTGCACGGGAAAAACTTTCCAGCTCTGCGACCTTAATGAACAACTGCATTGCGTGAATTTTATCCATTTCTTTGACCGATTGTTGTTCACAGCGAAACAGTAACGCGCATATCGCATTATTTATTGTTTTTTCTAGCATCTAATGCAAGGTTTCACAATGTAGTAATGATTAATACCGGTGTTTTTTAGAAGGAAATGGCTGATAAGCTTCACTGGAAAGGAAAAATAACGCTTGAAGGACTGTCTTTTCAGCAATTTCCTGCAAAATAGTAAATACAGTATTGGCTTTTCGTGCGCAATTTAATCATTTTGCGGTCAGGTAGTTAGCCAGCTCTCGCGAAAATCACAGTTTATTTGAATGCTTGTCAGACGAAGATATAAGGATTTCCTCAAAAATGTTTTAAATAATGCCCTCGACATGTAATTTCAGGCTGTCAGCTGTAACTATTTATATCGGTAACTATTTTCCACATTGCATATCTGTAGAATGGCCACCGCCAAATGGCGAATTCTTATTTTGCCTCTCGGGTAATACCCTTCCCCTACTTAAGAGTTTTAACGTATCCAGGTGGAGATTCAGTAATGCATATAATCATGTTTGACAGGCAGTCAATATTTATTCACGGAATGAAAATCAGCTTACAGCAGCGTATTCCAGGAGTGAGTATTCAGGGCGTCGATCAGGCAGATGAACTGTGGCAAAAACTGGAAAGCTCCCCTGAAGCCTTAGTCATGCTTGATGGCGATCAGGATGGTGAGTTTTGCTACTGGTTACTGCAAAAAACCGTAGTGCAATTTCCTGATGTTAAAGTGTTGATAACGGCGACAGATTGCAGCAAACGATGGTTACAGGAAGTTATCCATTTTAACGTGATGGCAATTGTACCGCGTGATTCAGCCGTCGAGACGTTTGCATTGGCGGTAAATAGCGCGGCAATGGGAATGATGTTTCTGCCCGGAGACTGGCGAACGACACCGGAAAAAGACACAAAAGACCTCAAATCGCTAAGCGCCCGCCAACGGGAAATTTTAACTATGCTGGCGGCAGGTGAATCAAATAAAGAGATCGGCAGGGCGTTAAATATCAGTACCGGAACGGTTAAAGCGCATCTGGAATCGCTTTATCGCCGTCTGGAAGTGAAAAACCGCACTCAGGCGGCGATGATGTTAAATATCGCCTCCTGAAGAGGATAGTTTTATAGCCAGCAGGTTGTTAGTGGCTGGCTGTTAAAATATTACGGTTCGCCGTACAAACCTATCAGGCGCCGTACCACACCGTTGGTCCAGCCAAATCCATCCTGCAACGGATATTCGCCCCCGCCGCCCTCACGGGGAATGCCATCGGCAATATGGTATTTCTCGATCAGTTTGTGATGTTCCAGGTAAAACTGGTTCACTGTCTTCAACCAGCTACGCGCGATTTCATCACCCAGATAGTCATCGCCGTACATTTTAAACCCCTGAATCGCCATCCACTGCAATGGCGCCCAGCCGTTGGGTTTATCCCACTGTTCTCCGGTTTCGTACTCGCTCGCCAGAATCCCACCCGGCGTTAGTAAACGGCTACGTACGGCGTTTGCCAGGCGGTCCGCCTGTTCGTGATTCGCCATGCCCACGTATAACGGCACAATAGCGGCAGCGGAAAAGAGGGCTAACTGCTCGCGCCGCCAGTCGTAATCGCGGTAGATGCCGTTTTCATCATCCCAGAGATAACGGTTAACTGCATCGCGGCGGGCGCTGGCTTTCTGGCGGAACAGCGTTTCTGTCTCTTTCTCACCTTTCAGCGCCGAGATGTTGGCAATGGCGCTCTCCAGTTTAAACAGGAAAGCATTAAGGTCGATGGGGATGAATTGGGTAGTGCGAATGCTTGCCAGACGGCCCGCGTCACGTAGCCAGCGTGATGAGTAATCCCAGCCAGAAGCGGCACCTGCGCGTAAATCGCGATACACCTCGTTAGGCGGGCGACCGGAGTGTTTCGCGGTTTCCACATCTTCCAGCCAGGATTCATCGCGCGGCGTGTCGCGGTCATCCCAATAACGGTTGAGCAGGGCGCCGTCCGGCATCCGCACCACATGGCGATAGGCCTGATTCGGAATCAGTGATTCTGCGCCGTCCATCCAGAAGGCATATTCCATTTTTAGATGATCAAGGTAGCGGCGTGCACCGCGCACACCATCTTCTTCAAATAGCTCCACCATCAACGCAAAAACCGGTGGCTGCGAGCGGCTCAAATAATAGGTGCGGTTGCCGTTGGGGATGTGGCCATAGTTTTCTATCATCCAGGCGAAGTTGTCGGCCATGCATTTCAGTAAATCCTCACGCCCGCTCTCTGCCAGCCCCAGCATGGTGAAATAGGAATCCCAGTAGTAGGTTTCGCTAAAACGGCCCCCCGGGACAATGTACGATTGCGGTAGCGCCAGCAGGGAAGACCAGGGAATATGATCCTGGGGTTCGCGGGTTAACACCGGCCATAGTTGGTCGATATGCTCTTTCAGTGAGTTTTGCGGGTCCGATACATACTCGCTGGAGTAGGCTTCCGGCTGCCAGAAGTGCTTTTCAACAAACTGGCGTAAGTCGAAATCGCGATGACGGCGCACTTTACGATAGCGGATTAAGATATCCAGCGGGTCCATTTTGGGGGCGCAGTCAGGGAAGGTTTTGCTGTCAGGGAAAATTTTCGCCGACTGGACATGCTCGAACAGTTCGAGATAACGATCGGCAGGGGTCAGCGCATCAGAGGCGGGTAGCCCCTCAATCATCTCGGGTTCTGGCTCTGCCTCCATCATCTCATCCAGTTTTAATTCATACGGATCCAGCTCATAGCAGAGATCGACTTCGATCATCCGTTCATCTGGATTAAGGTTTTGAATTTTCTGATTGAGCATAAGGATCCGACCTCCGAAATTCGTCTCTAATTATCGGGCTTTCCTTTAAGAGTAGTCATTCGCTACGGTCGATGGGGGATGAAGTGTGCGGAAGATCACGTTTATTAATGTGTCAAAAAATATAACCCATTAATATACAAAGAAAATGAGTGATAAACGTTTTTTTTGCAAAATTTCATTTTCGGAACATTCACGCTACTCCATGATAAAAGCAGGTGTATCGCTGTTATTACAAATAAGAGTAGCGGTAATCTGTGTAAGAATGCAGAAGGAAGTAAACTCTTTTTGGTCATTAAAATAAATAACAGGAATTCCTTAAATATATATTTAAAATTAATCTGGTGTTTTCTTGTGTAAATATTATTGGTGTTAGTTTGTTATATAGATAAATCAATTTCATGCTTAGGATTTTGTTATTTAAATTATACCTGTAACCCCTTGCGTCCATTCCAGATAAATCCTACTTTTTTATTGCCTTCAAATAAATTTAAGGAGTTCGAAATGGACCAGAAGCTGTTAACGGATTTCCGCTCAGAACTACTCGACTCGCGTTTTGGCGCGAAGGCAATTTCTACTATCGCGGAATCAAAACGTTTTCCGCTGCATGAAATGC